>DWUY01000003.1 GCA_019120515.1 Candidatus Blautia avicola
TGCTGTAAATCCAGACCGCTGGTAGGTTCATCCAGTACTAAAATCTTACGCTCGGAAACAAGGGCGGTGGCAATCGCCACCCTCTGCTTCTGACCGCCGGAGAGCGCCATCGGATGCCGCTCCTTAAATTGCAACAAATCCAACCGGTCAAGAATCGTATCTGCTTTGTCGGGAGCCGGTTCCGACATACTAATGAGCATTTCTTCCTCTGTGCTTTCCGTAAACAACTGATGGTTGACATCCTGCATGACCATATAACACAGGGACAGCCTTTGCTTTCTATTATATGGTTTTCCATCTATTTTCACAATGCCTTTGCAATGCTTCTCCAACCCACATAGACAGCGGGACAGAGTGGATTTTCCAGCTCCGTTATGGCCAATCACTGCGATAATGCCCGCCTGTGGCAGAGAAAGACTGTCAATATCCAGTGCGTCCCTCTGCTTTGTATAAGCAAAATGAAAGTTCTCACATTCGATAGAGCCACTGCTTGCAACAGAATGTGCTACCACTGGGAATATCTCCAGGTCAAAAGGCCGCAGCCCCATTTCTGCCTGTTGCGTTACGGACAGCTTAAGGGCTTCCAGAGCCGGATAATCCTTTTCAATCTTCCCGTCTTTCAAGTAGATAACACGGTCTATCAACTCTTTCAGGTAATAGAGCCGATGTTCTGCAATAATAACAGTTTTCCCTTGCTGTTTCCAAATCTGGATCATCCGGCTTAGATCTTTTGTGGCTGACATATCCAGATTAGAAGATGGTTCGTCCAGCACGATGATGGGTGGATTACTGGCCGACACAGAGGCACAAGCAATTTTCTGCTTTTCTCCGCCGGAAAGAGAAAAGATATTTTTCCCCAGCAGATTGTCCATATCAAACTGCTCCGCAGTTGATTTCACCCGCTGAATGATTTCTTCTTCAGGCAAGCCCTGATTTTCGCATCCAAAAGCCAGTTCGCTGGTGGAGTCCACCGTAAAAAACTGCGTGCGGGGATTTTGAAAAACGCTCCCCACATATTTCGCTGTTTCATAGAGTGGAAGTCTGCTGATGTTCTTGCCATCCAGCAGGACTTCGCCGCTTAACTCGCCCTCATAATAATTCGGGATCAGCCCATTCACCAACCGGGTCAGGGTTGTTTTTCCGCAGCCGGATTGCCCACACAAAAGGATAATTTGCCCGTCCGGGATGATTAAGTCAATGTTTACAAGCCCACCGGCATCCGTTCCCCCGGCATATCGAAAATTGATATTGCGAAGTTCAATCATAGACTCCTTCCTCCTAACAAATAAAGAAACCGACCCAACAGGGTATCGCCAACAGGAAGAAGAAAATGTCCAAAGGCCCAAAGCCAATTTTGCAAATATTTGTCCGTTTCTGCGGCGCTCCAAGCCCTCGCGTGAGAGCCGCCGCAGACAGTTCTTCTCCGATTTTGGCAATCGACATCATCAGAGGAACCACACGGTATTCCAGCATCTTCATGGGACTGCGGAGAGTAGTGATGCCGCGCATCTTCATGGCATCCCGTATAGCCGCATATTCCTCTTTTACCGTCGGAAAGAAACGAAACACCACGGACACAGGGATCACGATTTTCTCGGGAACACGCATCCGCTCCATAGCTGCGACAAATTCACTGACAGTTGTCGTGCTCACCAGATAGTATCCCATGATAAATCCGGGAAGCATATGCGTATAAATCCCGACTGCGGCTCCCAGGATAAAATTCCATGTACCAGTGAGCAGCGGCAATACCGTTAATTCCAAAGCAAACAAAATAGCGTATGTAATTGCGAACCTGACCGCTGCTGTCCATTTCCTCGAAAGGAGTAAAAGAATGATAGGGCAAGCCATTAGACACGGACGGACAAAATTCATAAATCCGCCTGTGCCGCCGGTAATCATAATGGTGCTGACAGTCACAGTCAAAAACAGTTTTGTCATCGGATCGGTGGGAATAACAGCTTTGCTTTCAAATTTTAGCGTTGTAACCGCCGCATCCATCAGGCAATCCCCGCCTTTTCAAAATGTTTCTTCAACACAGCTTTACCAAGAAGCGCCCCCAAAATGCCACCGATAAAGGTGACTACAAACAGAACTGGATACATCCAGCCAGGAGTATAGGACATGAGTGTGTCTACATATTCCTGTCCATAGCTGCTTACAAGTGAAGCGAAGAAGGTATCACGGGTCAAAAACATCCGACTCACATAGCCCATGATCCAAAGGGAAAACACTCCGTTACCAAGAAGCGTGCATTTCCAGCTTTGATATTTTCCGGCGCGCAAAAGCACATCGCCCAGGACACCAAAGATGATACCAAAAATCAGGACCAACACACCGCTGCCCATGATTAAATTCAGCAAGCCCAGGATAATGCCGGTCAGGGATACCATGCCAAACTTCTTGACCTTTGTTAAGTATAGCATAAAGGGAATACCGCACAGGATGGGGCACACCAGTCCAAGCAGTGGGATAAAGATAGGGATATATCCCAGCATCATACCGGCAAAGAAAATGACAAAATAGATGGCGGTGAAAATGCCAACATTGATAAGGTCTTTTGCCTGCAATTTGTTGCTTTTCGATTTCATTCTCTACATACCTCCATTTGGTTAGTTTTTTCTAACTTGATATTTAAAAAAATTGCGAAACCTGATTTCGCATGATCCAATTTTATCATATGCCAAATGGGATATGCCACTCTGTATGGTTTGAATATACTCCATTTGGTTTTATTTTTCATATAAATCCAATACCTTTTGAAGAATAATTCCACCATCTATTTTTTATTAAGTTGAATTGGCTTCTAGCAAATGGCAGAGTATTTTTTTCCAATTTCTTCATAACAAAGACCGGGCAGCCTGCGCCGCCCGGTCCCTTCTTAATTACTCCACATCCCGGAAATACCGGAT
>DWUY01000274.1 GCA_019120515.1 Candidatus Blautia avicola
CGTCTGTCCGGAATATATTTCCTATATAGGATGTTTGAATGAATTATCAGAGATTGGAGGGAAGGTCCATGAATAACCCATATATGCCTTTTTTGTCCCGGATCCAGAAAGTCATCCGCCACACAGATATCGAATACACCTTCCGCATGCACTATGTAGGTGAGGTTAAGCCGGGGCAGTTCTTTGAAGTCTCTGTTCCTAAATACGGGGAAGCCCCTATCTCTGTCAGCGGCATCGGCCCGGACTATGTAGATCTGACCATCCGTAAAGTAGGAAAAGTAACCAACGAAATCTTTGAAAACCAGGAAGGAAAAAGCCTCTTTATGAGGGGGCCTTACGGCAACGGCTTTCTCCCGGAAAATTATCGAGAAAAGGAACTGATCATCGTTGCCGGAGGAACAGGTGTATCTCCCGTAAAAGGCGTGATCGACTATTTCGGAAATCATCCGGAGGAAGTAAGATCCCTTACAGTCATTGCAGGATTCAAATCTCCCAAAGATGTGCTTTTTAAAGAAGACATCAAAAGATGGGAAGATCAGAAAATGAATCTCACCATTACCGTAGACGCAGCCGAAGAGCCTGGCTGGAACGTGGGACTGGTGACAAAATATATCCCAGATATTACTTTTGAAAATAAGGAAAATGCAGCTGTCATCGTAGTAGGCCCTCCCGTAATGATGAAATTCGCTGTAGCGGAATTTAAGAAACTGGATATTGAAGACCATCAGATCTGGATCTCCCAGGAGCGGAAAATGTGCTGCGGTCTGGGCAAATGCGGCCACTGCCGTATGGGAGACACCTATATTTGTCTGGACGGCCCGGTATTTAATTATACCGAAGGCAAAAAACTGCTGGATTAAGGAGGTTGGAATGATGCATGTTGATGTAAATACAAAGAAGTTAAAAAAGAACGCTTTTCGTGTGACCAAACGCAGAGATGTGGTAGCCTCCAGAGTCCGTATTCCCGGAGGAGCCTGTAACGCAGACGTACTGACTCAGGTGGCAGAAATTGCAAGAGAATACGGCAACGGCCAGGTACATATTACTACCCGTCAGGGATTCGAGATCGAAGGGATCTCTATCAGGGACATGGCAAAGGTTAATGAAAAACTTCAACCCATTATTGAAAATCTGGAGATCAATCAGGAAGTTCCCGGCACCGGCTACGCCTCTTCCGGAACCAGAAATGTCAGCGCCTGCATCGGCAACCGGGTCTGTCCTTTCGGAAACTATAATACAGCGGCCTTTGCAAAACGGATCGAAAAAGCCATTTTCCCCAATGACCTGCATTTTAAGATCGCTCTTACCGGCTGCGCCAACGACTGTATCAAGGCCAGGATGCATGATTTCGGCATTATCGGAATGACGGAGCCCCAGTACGATCCCAGCCGGTGCGTAAGCTGCAGCGCCTGTATCAAAGGCTGCGACCAGCTTTCTGTAGACGCCCTCCATATGGAAAATTATAAGATTGTCCGGAACACAGAAAAATGTGTGGGCTGCGGTGTCTGCGTCACCAAATGCCCTACCAGGGCCTGGACAAGAAGCCGGAAAAAATATTACCGTCTTACCATTATGGGACGTACAGGAAAGAAAAATCCAAGGCTGGGAGAAGATTTCCTTCTCTGGGCTGACGAGGATACCATTGTAAAGGTAATCCTGAATACTTACAAATTTGCAAAAGAATACATTGATCCAAAAGCTCCCGGGGGAAAAGAACATGTAGGCTACATCATCGACCGGGTAGGCTTTAAGGAGTTCAAAAAATGGGCCCTGGAGGGGGTAGAGCTACCTCCTGAGACCATTGTGAAGGATAACGTTTACTGGAGCGGAATCCATTTTAGATAAAAATATATAATTTCAGGCTAAAAAAGAGACTTCTCCATAAAATCCCAGGACTGAAAACCAGGATTTTGTGAGAAAGTCTCTTTTTCATTTGTCAGAAGAACAATCTCCGTATACTATTTTTTTGCTCTGGGAATAATCCTGTCGGACTTATGACAATTCAGGAAAATCCCCATCATAAAGCAAAAAATCCAGCTAAGTGCTCCTCTCGTACCAGAAGCAGTAGAAAAAATGGGGAAAAATACCATTTCTTCACTTCCCAGTCCACAAAGACAGCCTATGGAATAGACAGTTGTCATTGCAAAAGAAATGATCACGCCAATACAGATGCTCCAGCTCTGTACGGATTTCTTTGCGCACAGCCTCCTGGCGTATCTGTTTTTCCACCTGATCTAAATACTCATATACTTCCATAGGCAGGCCCTCCCAGGACACGGCCTACTGCGCCGGTGTAAGTCTCCCACTCCTTTTTCTTTTCTTCCAGATGTTTTCTCCCTGCTCTGGTGATCCTGTAATACTTCCTGGTCTTTCCTCCCGCCTCCTGTTCATAGGATTCCAGATACTTCTTCCCCTCCAGCCCGTGAAGAAGGGGATAAAGAGTCCCTGCTTTCAGTTCAAAAATATTTTGAGACCGGTCTCTTAAAGTTTCGATCATCTCATAGCCGTACATATCCTTTTCTGACAAAAGCTGAAGAAGAAGTAAAGTGGTGCTTCCAGAAAGAAGACTTTTATCAATTTTTCCATCTCCCATAATCCTGCCTCCTTTCGCAACATTTTCATTTTATATAGATCTTCTATATATATCTATCATCTATATATTATACTGAAATCTCCCTTTCGTCAATACTTCTGGGGCATAACATACAAAAAGATCAGATGTCCTGAGTAATATGCTCCCTTTTAGGCAGTTCCCAGTTCTCTGATCTTTTTAATCGGATTGTTTATCAGTTATGCAGCCGCCGTATAATCTTGCAGATCACTTCGTTCTCTGTAGCCAGAGGCTTTTTGTGGGTGAAAAAGATAATCCCATCTGTGGGGGATAAGATTGTGGAAGTCACATATCCCTCATAAGGATCCAAGATTTCTGCCAGAGGCTGTCCGGTATAAACCTCATCACCAGGCCGGCAGAGTCTTCTGTAGATCCCTCCTGTATTGGTCCTGACAGACATAAGTTCCTCTTCATGGATCACGGTGGCAATATAGCCGTTATGGCAATTATATTTCAGGATCCCCATTCTGGTAAGAAAGCGAAGGACAGCAGAGACTGCCTGCCGGGCGGATTCTTCGTCTATGAAGTCCGTCTCTGCAGTATAGACAGAAAAGGCGCTGGTATCCCAGATCTGCCAGTTGTAATTCAAAGTGGTGGTATCAATGGGCCGGGGCTTTCTAATGACCACATAAGGAAGGCCGAAAAGACCTGCCAGGCTGGTGTTCTGCTTTCCTGTATCCATCATACGGACATGGGGAATGAAGTCCCCGGGCATGTAGAAACTTGCGAACTGGATACCATAATCATAGTTCTTCACCTTTTCAAATACTCCTGCTGCGATCCTCTGGGTAGTCTCTCCCAGATCGTATCCCGGAAACATCCGGTTAATGTCCGTATTGTCCACAGGCCAGAACCGCTTTCCAATGTTCATGGCATGATGGTTTATGGAAGGTATCACCAGGATTTCTTTATCCTTGGTGATTTTTCCTGCTGCCTCCAGTTCTTCCAGCTTTCTTACAATCTGAGAGCAGACATAGAGCTGCTGGACTTCATTTCCTCTTATACTTCCCACTATGCAGGCAGACTTCTGTCCCTGTCCGAAAGTATACTCGGTTATCTTCAGGTCTTCCCTATAGGGTGAGCCAAGGGTAAAAATTTCTGTCTTTTTCATGCTTTTCCACCTACCAGTATCCTTCCCAGCAGAGAGCCGCTGTAGACTACCGGATACTCTCTTCTTGTAAATATCATGCCGGAAATAGGGGCTTTCACTGCCTGCTCCACATCTCCGGTAAGAGGATTGAGGATCTCTCCCAGAAGGTCTCCTTCCTTTACCTGTTCTCCGATCTGTACCCGGGGAACATAGATCCCTGCACAGTCTGCATTCAGATAACCGATTTCCTGGTCTGCGGACACGATAGGCTTTCGGATTTCTCCCACTTCTCCCTCCCAGATCCCCAGGGTCTTCATAACATTTAACAATCCTTCCACAAGCTGATATCCATAGGCCTTTGTAATGCGCATCCCTACTCCCATCTCCACCACCAGAGTAGGGGTGCCAGACTGGTTTAAGCTGTAAGCCAAAGTAGATTCCAGCACGGTAGCGTTGGCATGCACCCATACAAAATCCACATTGATATCCTGTGCCAGAGGGACCAGTTTCTCTGCCGTAAGCTCATTGATCCGCACCTGGGGCAGTTCCATAAGGAAAATATTGCTGGCATGAATATCCACGCAGAGATCGGCCCCTTTCAGGTCCTCCGTCAGTCCACAGACCAAAGACTCCATCATAGGGCCTTCATCATTCCCCGGAAAGATCCGGTTCATATCCAGGTCAAACATAGGAATCCCTCTGGTGATAGAATCAATTCCCAGAGGGTTCAAAGCCGGATATACATCTACGATCCCTTTCAGCCCTTCCGGCTCCGCCTTCAGCCTCCGAAGAAGCTCATAGCAGACAAACTGACCTTCCAGTTCGTCTCCATGAGTACCGGTTACCACTGCGATCCGCTTTTCTTCTCCTGTGGGGTGGGTGGGCATGACCCGGTTTTTCCGGATCCGCAGGCTTTCATCCACCGGCAGTTTCATTGCCACCACTGTTTCCGTCATTTTTTATTTCCTCCACCTTTACATAAATTTTCTGTACCTGCCCAGCCGTTCCACGGAAGCAGCCCCGGTCTGTCACACAGTCTCCGTAGTCTCTTCCATGGGCAAGTTTAATATAATATTCGTCAATATGCAGATTGTTCGTCGGGTCCAGTCCATACCAGCCATCCCGGGTATAAACTTCTACCCAGGCATGGGTATACCCTTCTCCGATCATCAATCCTGCCACATATCTGGCAGGGATTCCCATATATCGGAGTACCGCCGTCATGATATGAGCATAATCCTGGCATACGCCTTTTCCCTGTTTCAAAGCCTCCCCTGCTGTGGTGCTGATATCTGTAGATCCCGGCTCATAGGAAAAGCCCTCATAGAGCATTCCCATAACACAGACGGCCTTTTCCAGATTCTTTTTTTTGCCAAGTTTCCGGCATAGTTTTTCCGCTTTCCCGGCAAAGACGGCTATTTCCGGAACAGGACGGGTATAGGCCGATGGATACCGGTACATGGGGTGAAGGGGCTCTTTTACCGCTTCCATTCCCCTGGTCAGAGCTGTCCCGGCTATGGCATATCCAAAAGTCTCATGAGGTCCCTGGCAGCACCCGCTGAGCCGGATGTTGCCAAATCCGTCCTTTGTCCTGGCCAGATAGTCTGCAGGATAAATGTTTTGTTCTGTCAGAGCAATCCTCTGCCGTGAACAGTCTCCGGGGATACAGCGCAGGGCAAAATAATGGCTGTTCACCGGAGATGAAAATTGGATTTCCATTCTGTATATAAATCTTAATTTTTTCATATCACCTGCCGGCTGCTCAGGAGATCAAACCTCCCAGGCAGCCCAGTGCCTCCTGATCATAAGATTTCTGCTGGCCCTTATCCATAATGATTTGTTCCAGGTGCTTCAGGTTTTCCTTATTATAATCTAAATTTGCTTTATAAAGCCGGTTAACCAGCTTTCTGTATTCTTTTTCCAGATCTTCTCTGTGATAATCCAGCCGGATGAAAAGATCCAGTCTTTCTACGTATTTTCCACATTTCAGAATATTCCTGCAGTCTTCCTGATCCACGTAATCGTCTGCGCAGCCCCAGAAAGCCAGCAGATAGTCAATGGCCTGCTGCAGTTCCAGAAGAGGTGCCGTGGTCTTTTTACAGGCCTGAAAAGTATCCAGGGCAAGCTGGACATAAGACAGCACATTGCTGCTTAATTCTTCTCTAAGTACCACAGCATTGTCATAGGCCCGCTTCATATTGGATACTACAGAATCCGGATTATCCTCATCAAAAAGATAAGCCTGGGCAAACTGTTTATTAGAAGTATAAACATCCGGGATATTCAGTCTTTTACAGTACTTTGCATAAATGCCTTCCGGCTGTTCGATCATATGGTCATAGATATGAAAAAATACCCGCAGCGTGGTATATACTCTTTCTGTATACCTCCCCAGCCAATAAAGATGATCTGCTTTTTCTATTGAGATAATACCCATGTGTCTTTAAATCCTCCTCCCTGTGATGAATTTACAACAAAGGAATCCGGGTTTCTGGAAAACCTGGTCAGGCCGCTGGCCCAGACTTTCGTCTCCTTTCCGGACAGTACAAAAGCTCTCAGATCCGCCTTTCGCAGCACCGTCCCATCCCCTTCTGAAACCTTCATATCCTGAAAATCAATGACCTCCTGAGCAATGAATCTTCTGGGTTCTTTTTTTATGATCTCCTTCATCTGGGAAAGTTTTTCCCGGCTCAGTTCATTTCCGAAGATTACCCCGTATCCTCCGGCTTCCGCCACATCTTTTACCACCAGTTTTTCCAGATGATCCAGTACATATTTCCGGTCTTCCGGATAATAAGGAAGATAAGTGGGTGCATTTTTCAGGATTGGCTCCTGTTCCAGATAATAACGGATCATCTTCGGCACAAAATAATAAATTCCTTTATCGTCTGCCACCCCGTTTCCCGGAGCATTTACAATAGCCACATGGCCCTTTCGATATACCTCCATGAGATTTGGAATTCCGATAAGAGATTCGGGAAGGAATGTTAATGGGTCCAGATACTCATCGGATATCCTTCTGTAAAGAACCCCTACTCTCTGTTTCGTATTCCTGTAGTCCCGGTAATAGAGATAATCATTTTCTACAAAAAGCTCTGAGCAGGCAGCAAGCTCACTCCCTGTCCGCTCTGCCAGATAAGAATGTTCAAAGTAAGCCGCATTATACCTTCCCGGAGTCATGATCACTGATATGCCCCCTGTGTTTACCCAGTCAAGGGTCTCCTTCAAAAGCTCTGCATAGTTTCGGTTGTCCACGATCTGATTGCTGCTGAAAGTTTTCGGGGATACCCGGCGGCAGATCTCTCTGGCGATCATGGGATAGGAAGCGCCGGAAGGGATCCTCAGGTTGTCCTCCAGGATATACCACTCCCCATCTTTCCCCAGCACCAGATCGATCCCTGAAATATGGCTGTAAATTCCCTTAGGGGGACAGATCCCCTCACATTCCGGAAGGTAGCCGGAAGAAATAAATACAAATTCTTCCGGGACCACCTGATCCTTAATGATCTTTTTTTCTCCGTATATATCCTTCAGAAAAAGGTTCAGGGCGTCTACCCTCTGGATCAATC
>DWUY01000275.1 GCA_019120515.1 Candidatus Blautia avicola
CACAGCGGCTTCCTTGCAGAATTTTCTCACTGCTGCTGCCTGTTTGATTATTATGAAGGGAAAATCCCTGACCTTGAGAAAGACAAACCTCTTTTCATCTTTGTCTCCCACCGCCATCAGGATCATTTTAATCCGGAAATCTTCCATATCACCGGCCCCGGAAAGATCCACTATATTCTTTCCTCTGATACCAAAAGGTATATGAGAGACCGTCTGGATCTGCCCGGTCTTCATTTTATGAAAGCAGAAGAAAATCTTTCTCTGACCTGGGGAGACGGGGCATATTCTCTGTCTGTAAAGACTCTTCGGTCCACAGACTGCGGCGTGGCTTTTCTGATACATACGGAAGGCAAAGATATCTATCATGCAGGAGATCTCAACTGGTGGGTATGGCCGGGAGAGTCCAAACAGTATAATAACAATATGACAGCGAATTTTAAGAGATATACAGAACCCCTGAAAGGCCTGGACCTTTTTGCCGCCTTTCTTCCTCTGGACCCAAGGCAGGAGGAATGGTACGACAAAGGATTTTCCTATATATTAGAGAATACCAAAACCCGGTATGCCTTTCCCATGCATTTCTGGAAGGATTTCTCTGTGATCCGGAAATATCTGGAAAGCCCTGCCGGAGAAAAATACCGGGACCATATCGTTGTTTTAGAAAAAGAAGGACAGGTGATCTCCTGCCCGGAAGATTAAGGAGGAAATCAATATGAAATTTCAGATGATCCACGAAAACTATAATGTCAGGGACCTTGACCGCTCCCTTGCTTTCTATGAGAAAGCTCTTGGCTTAAAAGAGAAACGCCGCACCGTAGCCAAAGACGGTTCTTTTATTATCGTGTATGTGGGAAATGAGACCACGGATTTTGAACTGGAGCTGACCTGGATGCGGGATTTTGACCGTGACTACGATCTGGGAGACTGTGAGTTCCATCTGGCCTTCCGCACCGCAGATTTTGACCAGGCCCACAAGCTTCACGAAGAAATGGGATGTATCTGTTTTGAAAATCCGGATATGGGGATTTATTTTATCAAAGATCCCGATGGATATTGGCTGGAGATCGTACCGGAAAGATAAGGATAAAACTTAAATAAAACGATATAGAAAGGGAGCTTCCGCTTTAAAACAGAAGTTTTCCTTTCTATATCGTTTCATTGTCTTAATCTGCAAGTTTTACTACGGCAGTTCCTGCACTCATGTCTTACTGCAAATTTGCTTTTATCCTCTGTAAGGAGAAAAAGAATTCCACTGCTCTTCACCGGATAAAACATATAGCCTTCCGAGAGTGCCATTGCACACTGCTCCTTTGCTCCTGTTTCATGAAAAATCAGTTTCTGAGCTTCCATAGGAATATCCTGGGGTGCTTCCATACGGCATTTAATTCCCATACTTGTCCCGGCGCATGCCTGGTTCAAAATTCTTTCCAGATCGTCATCCATATGAAACAGGGCAGAATCTGCAATAGCACTGAGAAGCATTCCTTCTACAGGATTGCCTTCTTTAAAGGCCCTGCTGCTCCATTCTTCTATCTTTTCTCCAACTGTACATATGGTATAGACTACCGGTGTTCCAGGCTGTAAAAAGGTGATATCCCGGGGAATCCGGCCAAATCGGTATAAAATCGCAGGCTCCAGTTTCTGTATGGCTTTCGGAAGGATCTCTTCATATAGTTCCTTTATTGTTTCATAAGCTTCGCAGGTCTCATGGCAGCCCATAAGCCGGAAGACTTCTTCTCTGGATATACAGGGCTTTATATCTGTAACTTTTCCTGCCAGGTTCAGGCCGTCCCCTATCATATCTCTTATGAGGCCTCCTTCAGCACCACACTTTTTGCCACTTCCGCTGCGCTGGTAGCATCTGCAGTATAGTAATCAGCCCCGATCTCCCGGGCAAACTTCTCGGTTACAGGAGCCCCGCCTACCATAACCACATATTTCTCCCTGAGCTCTTTTTCTTCCAAAAGGTCAATGACATCCTTCATATAAGGCATTGTTGTGGTCAGGAGAGCAGACATACAGATAATATCTGCGCCAATTTCTTCTGCTTTCTGTATAAATGTTGTTGCTTCTACATCCACGCCCAAATCATAGATTTCCAGGCCGGCGCCTTTCAGCATCATAGACACCAGGTTTTTCCCAATGTCGTGAAGGTCCCCCTTCACGGTTCCGATAACGGCTTTCCCAACAGGTTCATTCCCCGCAGCCGCCAGTTTAGGAGCCAGCACCTCAATTCCCATATTCATAGCCCTGGCCGCTACTAACACATCCGGGACAAAGACTTCTTCCCGTTTAAACTTGGCTCCTACCACCATCATACCGGCCAGAAGGCCTTCATTTAAAATCACCTGGGGATCTATTCCCTCATCCAGAGCCTGCTGTACCAGTTTCTGCACATTCTTAGCTCTCCCCTTTTGGAGAAATTCTGATATTTCCTGAACTACTGACATTTTCGTCTCCTCCTTCTACATCTGCCATTTATCTTCGATCTCTTCTCGTAAGATTTCTATATATCGCCGCCCCTTATTCTCGTTTCCATGAAGGGTATATACGTCTCTTTGGGTAAATTCTAATTTGCAGCCTTTTGCTGCTTCCAGTGTTTTCCTAAAATGTGCTCTTAAAGCCTCTTCATCCAACACAGGACTTACTCCCAGATAATTCGGGCTGGGTTTTCGCTGATAAATTACTTTACTGTCTCTAAGGCGCTCTCCCATGAACTCCTCATCACACCAGGGGGAAATAGATACTTTCCTTAAATTCTTAAATTTTGTCAGACATCTGTCCCAGATAGGGTTCACCGGTTCGCAGCAGCCGTAAGAAAGAAGTCCAAACTGTTTTCCTATTTTTTCATAGCAGGGAAAAACCAGCTCTTCATACATATCCGGGGAAATACCTAATGTTTCCTGAGAATCCATAAAGCCCCAGACGTCTCCCGGTGTGAGTGGTCTTTCCTTCAAAGTATCTTCTCCCGGAAGTTCCCGGGTAAAAGCCATAGTTCCCTGTCCCACAGTCTCAAAGCCCGTGGTGGGAAGAATCAGTCTTTTGTCCTCCAGCATTTTATAATAGGACAGGGTATCCTCCTCTATCTGCTCCATCAGCCGCTGAAACAATTCCGGATAATCATACATGTTCATCATCATTTGCTCCATGCCCATGATATGAACCAGCATTTGGGTGGGAACCGAGTAAAGACAGTCCATTTTTATTTTTACCGGGAGAATATCGCCGATGATCTCCTGTACAAATTCTGCCTTCTTTTGTGTATTCTCCAGGTTTACCCCATAGGTGGAGGCCTTAATCTTGCCATTCTCATAGTCTTCTTCCAGGTCTCCTAAGACAGGGATAAACTTGTGGCCTAATCCCCGGTTGGTATTTTCCGGATCTGCGACCTGCACGTCAATATCAAAAAGTTTAAACCAGGTATCATAATTCATTGGAAAATAATCTGGCACGACTTTGTCATCATCAAACAATTCCCTGTTGAGGAAGTTCTGGTAAAGCTGCCATTCCAGTTCTCTGGCTTCAGGAGATTGACATTTTAATCTTGGTTCTATAATTTCCTGCTCAAATCCCCAGATTTCCAATTGAATCATAGGGCGCTGGCCTTTTAGATCATTATGATCGTACCATTCCTGTATACGCTTTTTATTTACCGGGTCTTCTGCATAATCAAGCTGCTTTTTGGCCAGTTCTCTAAGCCGTTGCCGCTCCCAGCCCTCTATCACTGCCATTTCGCTGCACCTTCCCTTCAGATTTTTTCTGTCCTAATTTCCATAAAATTCTGCTGCGGCATCAAAGAAAGCCTGAATATTTTCCATAGGTGACTGGGGAGGTATGTCACAGCCGGAAGACAGCACAAAGTTTTTATATTTTCCGCATTTTTCCAGCAGTTTCAGAGTTTCTTCCCTAACTATCTCCGGGGTTCCCTGGCAGATGATACCTGCCGGATCCACATTCCCCATGATCACAGCCTCTTCTGGAAGACTGGGGATCATTTTTTCCATGTCCACAATATTTCCCAGACTATATGCTCTGGAACCAAGCTCTCCCACCAGCCCTATAAGAGGTCTTACATTACCGCAGTTATGGTACATCACCAGAAAATCATCATCCTCCAGAGCTTCCATTATTTTCTTTACATAAGGAGCTGAAAACTCCTGAAAAAGCTCCGGTGAAAGAAGACCTGCCGCAGGTTCCGCCATGCAGATGCCATCTGCTCCGGCATCTTTAAATGCCTTTCCATACTGGATTAAAAATTCAGAAGCCTTTTCCAAAAGGCACTCTACCATGTCCGGCTCGTCAAAACACAGGTACATGATTTCCGTCATATCTGTAAGTCTTCCCGCCAGAGAGAAAGGTCCGATTATCCCTGCCAATACCGGACGGTCCTTTATCAATTGGGAGGCCTCCCGTATTCCTTCCACACAGGCTCCTGTTCTTCCGGCACCCACCTGAGGTACTTCCAGATCTCTGGCTTCCTCCTCGCTGTGGATCAGAGGCCTGTCCACCGTAGGCACTTCCTTATCACTGTAAATCACAGAACTTCCGAATGCTTCTGCTTCCACAGATAAATCCATAAGGCTGAAAGCTGCGCCTGTCTCAAACCGCTCTGCAATAGCCTTCATGCAGAGGGCCTGAAGATGACCATCTTTTACTAATTCTTCTACCGTACAACCCGTTATCTGATGACCCGGGAAGGAAAGGACAGGCATAGGCCTTTTTACCGGATTTTCTATGTATTCCTGTATCCATTGGTTCATATTCATCTTTTCTTGCCTCCGTATTCTAAAGTCTCTTCATACAATGCCTGAAGACTTTCCAGTTTCCAGTCTTCCGTGGAACCATTGCCCATAGTCAGCATAAGTCTCCCTTCTTTTCTCCAGTAGGCATCCAAAAGATATCGCACCTCCTGCCGGACATCTTCCGGCGTTCCGAAAGGAATCGTCTGCTGTACATCAAATCCTGCCAGGATACAGATTTTGTCTCCATACAGTTCGGCAATCCGCTTTTCATCCATCGTATACTTCTGTATGGGATGGATAACATCCAGCCCGATTTCAATAAATTCCGGCAGGAATTTCTCTATATTACCGCAGGAATGAATCCAAAAATGTGTGCCCAATTCATGGGCCTTATCAAATATCTGTTTATAATAAGGCTTAAAAAATTCCCGGAAAATATCCATGGAAAAGAAGGGAGAGTTTTGAGTTCCCAGATCATCCGAGATAAAAAATCCATCTATTTTCATCTCCGCCGCAGCTCTTTCCATGATATGGATGTAAAAATCTGTAAGCTTCTGGTACATTTTGTGGGTCTCATCGGGATAGAGATAAAAGTCCATAAGAGCATTCTCCATTCCCCTTAAAGACCAATGGCGCTCAAACAGGCCATACCACCATCTGGCGATGGTATAACGTTCTCCGGAGGGTTTCTTCTCCGGGATCAGTCCGGGATATCTCCAATCCGGAAAAGTTTCAAAAAATTTTTCTCCTGCCTCGCTGTCCCAGTCTTCAATAAGTATCCTGGCATCCCAGCCTTTGTCGTCCATATTTTCCATATCGCAGCCGGCCCACCGATAATCCGGATCATCCGAAGGCCCATTTATTAAGTCCGGGATATTCAGGAACACGTCCTCAATATCTCTGGGATATTGAGAAAGCCAGTTCTCTCTCGCCTCATCATTCCACTGAAACACATTGTTTCCAATCCAGAGGTCGTAGAGAATAGGAGGCCGCTCGGCCGCCCCCTTTCCCTCTATGACATTTTTTATTTCCTGTCTTGTGAGAAACTCCATAAGTCTCTTTACTCCTTTCTTTCCGACTTCCGGCCCTGCCTTATTTATGACCGCTGATAGCAGGAAAGGAGCAGCTCATACATTTCGTCCACAGAAGCCACCCTGGGATTATTCAGATAATCTCCCAGCACCTGTCCGCAGTCTGCGATCTCCCGGATGTCTTCCTTGGTCACACCCAGGCTCTTATAGTCTATCCAAAGTCCGATTTCCTTTAAAAATTTGTCAATTTCCTCACAGCATTTCCAGGCTGCTGCCTCATCCCTTTCTGTTTCAAGACCAGGGTTAAAGATTCTCCCCACTGCTGCAAATTTTTCTTCCGCTGCCGGGCAGGTATATCTGGTGAAGGCAGGATAAAAAGCAGCCAGGGCCTGTCCGTGGGTGACCTGAGGACAATGGCCGCCTACCTGCATTCCCAACCCGTGGGGAAGAGTTACCCCTGCATTGGAGTTCGTAAAGCCTCCCAGAGTATCTGCCAGGGCCATCTGGCATCTGGCCTCCCGGTCCTCACCGTTATGTACCGCTCTTGGAAGATATTCTACAATAATGCGGATTGCCTCCAAAGCCAGGGTTTCAACTACAGGGCTGGTATTTACAGATAAATATGCCTCAAAGTTATGGCAGAATGCATCAAATCCTGTCTGTGCAGTTACTGAAGGAGGCATAGTTTTTGTAAGTTCCGGATCAACTATTGCCGCTTTTGGAAAGATATTTCTGTGCCAGATGGCAGATTTATCCTTGTCTTCTGTCTTGGTGATAACGCTGCACTGGGTCACCTGAGATCCGGTTCCTGCGGTAGTCCCTATCTCTACAATGGGCAGGTTTTTTTCTGTAGGCCCGCTGGTATGGCAGTTATAGTCCCATGCAGTGCCGGGATGTACTGCCTCTACGGCGATAGCTTTGGCCGTGTCCATGGCAGATCCTCCTCCCAGGCCCACAATGACCTGGGAATAGGATTCTTTTGCCAGATTGGCGCCTTTGGTTACTATATCTGTAGTGGGATTCGCCTTCACTTCACTGAAATGTGTTACTGTGAGACCAGCTTTCTCCAAAATGTCCTTCACTCTGGCTGCCATGGCCAGAGAACTCTTTCCGCCTCCGGTAACCAGCAGAACTTTTTGACCGTATTTCTTTATAATATCACCGGCCTCCGCAGCCTTTCCCCATCCGTAAAACACTTCTGTAGGTGCATAAAATGTAAAATCCTTCATTGCCGCCTCTCCTCCATATGGCTACTGCAGAGTAAAGGTCTCTTCATCTGCCTTTGCCTGCTCATAGGCAGCTTTGATCTCCTCTGTAGCCTTGCTGTAGTTATTGTTCTCCAGGCCCTGCATAGCCTCTTCTTTAGCGCTTTCAAACTCTGCTTCGTCAGCCGCCATGATCGCTTTGACTCCCTGTACATTCATGTACTGGTCACACTGAGATACGATATTCTGAGCTTCCTCGCTGATGGCCTGAACCAGGTTTGTATAAATATGTTCATTATTCAGACCTGTAACTTCCCCATTCTGTTCCAGGCCGTAGAGAACCTGTCCAGGGAACTCATAGGTTTCACCTGTCTGTTCTCCATAATAATCACAGTAGTCTTTCTCTGCGGGAAGTATATTGGAGGCCTTCTGTTCATTGGATTTAGACAGGTCTGCAGGATATCCGTCTGATAATACCTGAATTGCCTGATAACCGCACATTTTATTGTAAAGGTTGATTCCTACACTGTTTTTGTAGTCAGGATCTGCCTTAGCATTTTCCAGATATTCTTCCGTAGGCTGTACCACGCCGTTTTCATTTGTCCAATGTACACCTTCCACACCGCTGTAGACCAAACGGGCGCCTTCTTCTGAATTAAAGAAGTCTAATAGCTGTATAGCTTTTTCCTGATTTTCACAATTTGTAGTAATGGCATTTGCATATTCATTTCCGTATCCTAACGGTGCATTGGTAGCTGTAATTCCGTATATATACTTATATCCGTCAGAGGGAAGTTTTACAAAGGCCCAGTCTTCATGACCTTTGGATGCCATGTCCTGATTGAAATAGTCAGATTCCCAGCTTGCATAGGTCATAAGTACCTGTCCATTGGTACATTTCTCATTAAACTGGTCATTTTTCATAGTAAAAGCTTCCGGATCGATAAGTCCCATATTGTAAGCTTTGTTATAGAATTCCAGAGACTCCCAGAAAGCATCGCTTTCATAAGCACCTTCCACATCTCCTGTCTCCAGATTAATAAGGGTAGAGTTAGCCACATCCAGATATCCCATCTCTCTTACATTTGCCAGATACCATGGCCACAGCCCCCAGTCACTCCATCCCGAGATAGCATAAACCTGTTTTCCATCTGCAAGATCATTTTCGTTTGCATAGTCCTGCATCTCTTTTAATGCATTTAAGAAATCATCAGTAGTCTCAATTTCCGGGCAGCCAACTGCCTTATAGACATCCCAGCGGACCATCAGTCCCAGGTTCTCTATAGAATAACTGATATCCGGATTTTCCGCATCCTCTTCATAGCCGAGGACAGGAATGTAATAGATTTTATCCTCTCCGTTGCTGGCAAATTTCTTTGAATATTCCAGACGGTTGGGCAGATTCTTTTTAATATTTTCCCCATACTCATCGATAAGGTCATCCAGGGGGATGATCTGGCCGCTGGTAATAAGAGAGTTATAGGATACATTCTGCTGCGCCGGATTGGTATAGATGATATCGGGAAGATCGCCGCCAGCAGAAAGAACGCTGAATTTCTGTGCATCACCCTGGATGATCTCCATGCGAATGCCAAGTTTTTCTTCAATATACTTTGCGATTTCATTTGTCTGAACCCCGGGAGTAGTTACCTCCGTATTCCATATGGTCAGTGTAACCACATCATCTCCTGAGTCTGAGCTTTTTCCTCCGTCGCCGCTGTCAGACCCGCCGCAGGCTGCCATGGAAAGAGCCAGAGCTGCCGCTGATACCATCGCTGCTGTTTTCTTCACTAGTTTTTTCATATACATTCTCCTTTTCTTTATAATTTTCCCTTATGTAAAATCATCCTTTAACTGCTCCCATCATAATTCCCTTTACAAAATATCTCTGGGCAAAGGGATATACCAGCATAATAGGAAGCACTACCAGCACGGTAATACACATTTTCACGGAAGTCGGGGTAATAGAACTAACCGCTGCGGAAGCGTCAATAGCGCTGCTGGACATACTCTGAAAACGGTTTGCCTGGTTCAGATAATTGTAAAGCACCATCTGCAGCGTCTGCAGTTTTGCATCTGTTACCAGGAAGTAATTGTCCTGCCATTGGTTCCACTGACCTACCATAGAGAATACCCCTACTGTAGCTATGATAGGTTTAGACAATGGAAAGATAATTTTTCCAAAGATCGTAAACATCCCGGCGCCGTCCATTTTTGCTGATTCCTCCAGTTCTTTCGGGAGGGATTCGATATAAGTTTTTATCAGTATAACATAGTAAGCAGATATGGCCCCCGGAATAATGTACAGCAGGAAATTGTTCTGTAATCCGTAAGCTTTCATTGTGAGATACCAGGGAATCAGGCCGGCATTAATATACATAGTAATGATCACAAAACGGTATACAAATTTTCTGTAATACATTTTCTGGTTGGAAACCAGATAGGCAAAAAAGGAAGAGCAGAAAATGGTAATTCCTGTTCCCAGTACGGTTCTGGCAATAGAGACCAGATAGGCGCTGGGAATATCATTCAGTTTAATGATCCCCATATAGGTTTCCAGGCTGAATCCCTTGGGAAGCAGAAACAGTCCTTTTGAAGCTTCCGCCGGATCGCTGATGGAATAAATGATAACGTAGTAAAATGGATAGATACATGCTATCATAAGCAAAATGCAGATTGCATAAATAAACACATCTCCTATCCTCTCCCCTTTAGATTTTTTCATCTTCATCTGACTTCCCTCCTAAACGATTGATTCACCGCGTACTTTTTTCGACAGCCAGTTTGCAGAAAACAGAAGGATTACGGAAATTACTGTTTTTCCCATTCCCAGAGCAATCGACTGGGGATAATCGTTGGTAAGTACACCGATCTTATACACATAGTAATCAAGAACTTCTATCTTGTCTGCCGTCAATGGATTGTAGAATACAAAATACTGTTCAAAGCCATTGCTGAGCATATTACTGATAGCCAGGAGAAGCTGTACAAAAAATGTAGTGTATAAGCCCGGGATGATAATATGGCGTATCGTCTGCATCCTGTTGGCCCCGTCCACATGGGCCGCATCATATAATTCGCTGTCAATTCCCGCTATAGAAGCTATGTAGATAATCGAGTTCCATCCCAGAGACTTCCAGGTT
>DWUY01000276.1 GCA_019120515.1 Candidatus Blautia avicola
TTCTATTTGTCCCATATTTTAGGAAACGGAGGTTCGGTATGAAATACGGATATTTTGACGATGAAAGGAAAGAGTATGTGGTCACTGTTCCTCAGACCCCCCTTCCCTGGATCAATTACTTGGGATCAGAGAGCTTCTTTTCTCTTATCTCCAATACCTGCGGAGGCTACAGCTTCTATAAAGATGCCAAGCTTCTACGTCTGACGAGATATCGATACAACAATGTACCCCTTGACAGCAATGGGCATTATTACTATATAAAAGACGGGGATACCATCTGGAATCCAGGATGGATGCCGTCAAAGACCTGTCTGGACTCCTACAAATGCCGTCATGGTCTGGGATATTCCGTCTTTGAAAGCAAAAAGAATTCTGTTTCAGCAAAACTGACGGCTTTTGTCCCGGTAGGCGAAAACTGCGAGATCAATAAGCTGACACTTACAAACGAAAGTACCGCTGCAAAAGAGTTATCTATTTTTTCTTATGTAGAGTTCTGTCTTTGGAATGCCATGGATGACATGACCAACTTCCAGCGTAATTACTCAACCGGTGAAGTGGAAGTTCATGGCCCGGCCATCTTTCATAAAACGGAATACAGAGAACGCAGGAATCATTATGCTGTCTATGCGGTAAACACAGCTATCGATGGGTTTGATACGGATCGGGATTCGTTTCTTGGCGCTTATGGAGAGAATTCCGCTCCCGAATGTGTATTAAAAGACGAGTCAAAAAACTCAATCGCCAGCGGATGGGCACCGATAGGCTCCCATCATATCAAAATATCTTTAGCTCCCGGCGAGTCCAGAACTTATGTGTTCCTACTGGGGTATATAGAAAATCCCGAAGGGGAAAAATGGGACGGGCCTCCGGAAGGCGGCAGGATCAATCGGAAACGCGCAAACGAAATGATATCGAAATTTGACTCTGCCCAAAAAGCGGATTTGGCATTAAAAAAACTGAAAGACTACTGGACAAATCTGCTGAGTCGTTTCACCGTATCCTCTGGTGAAGAAAAGCTGGACCGAATGGTCAATGTATGGCATCAGTATCAGTGTATGGTAACCTTCAACATGAGCCGTTCCGCTTCCTACTTCGAATCTGGAATCGGACGCGGCATGGGATTCCGGGATTCCTGTCAAGATCTGCTGGGATTCGTCCATCTGATCCCTGACAGGGCAAGGCAACGATTGATCGATATTGCTTCCACACAGTTTGAGGACGGCAGTGCATACCACCAGTACCAACCGCTCACAAAAAAAGGCAACTCAGATATCGGAAGCGGCTTCAATGATGACCCTCTGTGGCTTATCGCCGGAACAGCCGCATACCTCAAAGAAACCGGAGATTATACGATCCTGGACGAGCCGACTCCGTTTGACAGCGACAGCTCTAACACTGTACCGTTTATGGAACATCTGCGCCGCTCCTTCCATTATACGGTGGATCACCTCGGTCCTCATGGCTTACCGCTGATCGGACGTGCAGACTGGAACGACTGCCTAAACCTGAACTGCTTCTCCACAGAACCCGGAGAATCTTTCCAGACCTTCGGACCGTCCGAAGGTCCAAACGCAGAATCTGTTTTTATTGCCGGGATGTTTGTCCTTTACGGAAAAGACTATTCTTCTATCTGCCGCCATCAGGGCATGGAAGAAGAAGCCTCCTTCGCAGAAAAGGCTGTAGAAAAAATGGAACAGACCGTGCTGGATACAGGATGGGACGGAGAATGGTATCTAAGAGCATATGATCATTTTATGAATAAAGTAGGTTCCCATGAATGCACGGAAGGGAAAATATTCATTGAGCCTCAGGGATTCTGTTCTATGGCCGGCATCGGACTTTCAGACGGATACTGCTTGAAAGCTCTGGAATCGGTTGAAAAATATCTGGATACAAAATACGGGATCGTACTCCTTCAGCCGCCATATCTCCGTTATCACACCGAGCTGGGAGAGATTTCGTCCTATCCGCCGGGATACAAGGAAAACGCAGGTATCTTCTGCCACAACAATCCATGGATTTCTATCGCCGAGACCGTTGTGGGCAGAGGTAATCGTGCATGGAATGTCTATACCCGCACATGTCCGGCTTATATTGAAGATATCAGCGATATCCACCGCACAGAACCGTATGTATATTCGCAGATGATCGCCGGAAAAGACGCGCCTCATTTTGGTGAAGCCAAAAACAGCTGGCTGACCGGGACCGCCGCATGGACCTTTTTAAATATATCCCAGTACATACTCGGCATTCGTCCAGATTACGACGGACTTATTATTGATCCGTGCATTCCTGACGCACTGGAAAGATATGAAGTAACAAGGATATTCCGTGGCATTCAATATCATATAACCATACAGAATCCTTATCATAAAGAAAAGGGCATTTCAGTTCTGAAAATCAATGGAAAAGTGTGTCCGGGAAATAAAGTACCTTTTAGCAAAGAAGAAAAAGACGTATATGTTGACGCTATAATGTGATCAGGAATAGAACAGAAGAGCCGGGAAGTCGATGTTTATGCGAGTGTGTGAAACTTTTTCTGTAAATATGTAACTGAAAGGTTCTTCTATGATAAAATCTAATTCATAGGAGGGCCTTTTATTATGGCAAAACAAAAGAAACC
>DWUY01000277.1 GCA_019120515.1 Candidatus Blautia avicola
TGACCAGAAGAGATATCATGCAGTATATATGTTCTTCCTGTGGTAAGGAACCTAAGGAAAAGTAGATCGGATTGGGGCTGCCTTCGGGCAGCTCTCTTTTTTAGCCGTCCCTCTGCCTTTTTAGATAAAAACAGAACAAATGTTTGAAAAACAAGGGCATATATGCTATACTGGGCCTAGCCTCGGATCTGCTGCCTGACAGACAGGCGGATCGCTGAGGATATCCGTCTTTTTTAACAGTATAACAGGCGGAAAGGATCAGATAATATAAATAAAAGACGAAAAGATAGCGAGGAATGGATATGGCAGTGAAAATGCAGCCTAGACAATTTATAAAAATAAGAGGAGCGAATGAGAATAATTTAAAAAATCTGGATGTGGATATCCCCAGAAATGAACTGGTGGTGCTGACAGGGCTCAGCGGTTCGGGAAAAAGTTCTCTGGCTTTTGATACGATATACGCAGAGGGACAGAGAAGATATATGGAATCCCTTTCTTCCTATGCCAGACAGTTTCTTGGGCAGATGGAGAAGCCCAATGTGGAGAGTATAGAGGGATTGTCTCCGGCGATTTCTATTGATCAGAAATCTACGAACAGAAATCCCCGTTCTACCGTAGGAACAGTTACGGAAATCTATGATTATTTCCGTCTGCTCTATGCCAGGATCGGTATTCCCCACTGCCCCAAATGCGGAAGGGAGATCAAAAAGCAGACTGTGGATCAGATGGTGGATCAGATCATGAAACTTCCGGAGCGGACCAGGATCCAGCTTCTGGCGCCGGTGGTGAGAGGGCGTAAGGGAACCCACGCCAAACTTCTGGAACAGGCCAGAAAAAGCGGTTATGTGAGGGTACAGATAGACGGAAGCCTTTATGAACTCAGCGAGGAGATCCGATTAGATAAGAATAAAAAACATAATATAGAAATCGTGGTGGATCGTCTTATCGTGAAGGAAGGGATCGAAAAGCGTCTGACCGATTCGATTGAAACTGTGCTGAATCTGGCAGAGGGACGGTTGATGGTGGATACCATGGATGGGAATATCCAGAATTTCAGTCAGAGCTTTGCCTGTCCGGACTGCGGGATCAGCATTGATGAGATCGAGCCCAGAAGTTTTTCTTTTAATAATCCATTCGGGGCCTGCCCATCCTGTTTTGGATTAGGATACAAAATGGAATTTGATGTGGATCTGATGATCCCGGATAAGAGCCTGAGCATCCAGCAGGGGGCCATTACTGTTTTAGGATGGCAGTCCTGTACGGATAAAGGAAGCTTTACAAGAGCTATTTTGGACGCCCTGGCAAAGGAATACGGTTTTGATCTGGATACGCCTTTTGAAGAATATCCTCAAAAGATCCAGGATATCCTGCTTTACGGAACAAATGGACACCAGGTCAAAGTGTACTACAAAGGACAGAGAGGCGAAGGA
This sequence comes from Candidatus Blautia avicola, assembly GCA_019120515.1. GTDB lineage: Bacteria > Bacillota > Clostridia > Lachnospirales > Lachnospiraceae > Blautia > Blautia avicola. Next base: position 1,431 of record DWUY01000277.1, read on the forward strand.
GTCTATGACGTTGCCTTTGAGGGGCTGATCAAAAATGTGGAGAGACGCTACAGAGAGACAGGATCTGACGCTACAAAACAGGAGTATGAGACTTTTATGCGGATCACACCCTGTCCTGCCTGCAAGGGCCAGCGTCTGAAACCGGAAGCCCTGGCTGTGACGGTAGGCGATAAGAATATTTATGAAGTGACTTCTCTGTCGATCAGCAGCCTTCAGGAATTTTTAAATGATCTGAAGCTGACATCTACCCAGGAAATGATCGGAGAACAGGTTTTAAAAGAAATCCGGGCCAGAGTAGGATTTTTGGTCAATGTAGGACTGGAATACCTTACCCTTTCAAGAGCAACAGGTACTCTTTCCGGCGGAGAAGCCCAGAGGATCCGACTGGCTACTCAGATCGGTTCCGGGCTGGTAGGGGTGGCATATATCCTGGATGAGCCAAGTATCGGTCTGCATCAGAGGGACAACGATAAACTGCTGGCTACCCTGAAGCATCTCCGGGATCTGGGAAATTCCCTGATCGTGGTGGAACATGATGAGGACACCATGAGAGCGGCAGATTGTATCGTGGATATCGGCCCCGGTGCCGGAGAGCATGGAGGAGAACTGGTGGCCATCGGAACTGCGGAAGAGATCATGAAAAATCCAAACTCTATCACGGGCCAGTATTTAAGCGGAAAGAAAAAAATCCCGATACCTTCAGAGAGAAGAAAACCTACAGGTTTTCTCATTGTGAGAAAAGCAGCGGAGAATAATCTGAAAAATATAGATGTAAAGATCCCTTTGGGAGTCATGACCTGTGTTACCGGCGTGTCCGGATCAGGAAAGAGTTCCCTGGTCAATGAGATCCTGTATAAAAGCCTTGCGCGAAAATTAAACCGGGCAAGGACGATCCCCGGAAAACACAAATGTATCGAGGGCGTAGAGCAGCTTGACAAGGTGATCGACATTGACCAGTCCCCTATTGGAAGAACTCCCCGTTCCAATCCGGCTACTTATACAGGGGTTTTCGATCAGATACGGGATCTGTTTGCGGCTACAGCCGATGCAAAGGCCAGAGGCTACAAGAAAGGAAGATTCAGCTTTAATGTAAAAGGGGGCAGATGCGAGGCATGCAGCGGAGACGGTATCTTAAAGATCGAAATGCACTTTCTGCCGGATGTCTATGTCCCTTGCGAGGTATGTCACGGAAAAAGGTATAACAGAGAGACACTTGAGGTAAAATATAAAGGCAAAAATATTTATGATGTGCTGAATATGACTGTGGAAGAAGCGCTGGAGTTTTTTGACCATGTGCCATCGATCAAAAGAAAGATCCAGACCTTATATGATGTAGGACTTTCTTATATTAAACTGGGGCAGCCTTCCACAGAGCTTTCCGGAGGAGAGGCACAGCGTATCAAGCTGGCTACAGAACTTAGTAAAAGAGGCACGGGAAAGACCATCTATATCCTGGATGAACCCACTACAGGACTGCATTTTGCAGATGTGCATAAACTTATTGAAATCCTCCACAGACTGGCAGAAGGGGGGAATACGGTGGTAGTCATCGAACACAATCTGGATGTGATCAAGACGGCGGACTATATTATTGATATCGGCCCGGAAGGAGGCGACAAAGGGGGAACTGTGATCGCCAGCGGGACTCCTGAGGAGGTCGCAGCCAATCCGGCATCCTATACAGGTCGTTATGTGTCAAAATATTTGAGATGATTGCCCCTTTTCAACAGGGGTTAAGTTGGATATAATAAATGTTGACTTATCAGGCGGAAAAGAAATTCCGATCTGATCATGAAGAGAAGTTTAGAAAGGGGCAGTGTAAATGGCAGCTTCAGATATCGGGATCGATTTAGGCACGGCCAGTATACTGGTATACGCGAAAGGGAAAGGAATCGTGCTCAAGGAGCCTTCCGTAGTCGCATATGATAAAGACAGCAATAAGATCAGAGCCGTAGGCGAAGAGGCTCGTCAGATGATAGGGAGAACACCGGGAAATATTGTGGCAGTGCGTCCTCTTAGACAGGGAGTGATCTCAGATTTTGAGGTTACGGAAAAGATGCTGAAATATTTTATTTCAAAGGCTATAGGAAGAAGAGCTTTCCGGAAGCCCAGGATCAGTATCTGCGCCCCAAGCGGGATCACAGAGGTTGAAAAAAAGGCTGTGGAAGAGGCCACCTATCAAGCCGGAGCCAGAGAAGTTTCCATTATTGAAGAACCTATTGCGGCGGCCATAGGAGCAGGAATTGACATTACAAAGCCTTTTGGAAATATGATCGTGGATATAGGCGGAGGTACTACCGATGTGGCGGTGATCTCCCTTGGCGGAACGGTAGTCTCCACTTCCATTAAAGTGGCGGGAGACAACTTTGATGAGGCCATCATGCGCTATGTAAGAAAAATGCATAATCTGATGATCGGAGAACGGACGGCCGAGGATATTAAGATCCAGATCGGCACAGTCTACTCTCTTCCGGAACCAAAGTCGATGGAGGTAAAAGGAAGAGATACCATTACCGGACTTCCAAAGAGCATTACAGTGACTTCCGAAGAGATCCGGGAGGCTCTGAAGGACGCGGCAACCCAGATCATGGAGACCATACACAGTATTCTGGAAAAAACACCTCCGGAGCTTGCTGCTGATGTGGCAGAAAGAGGAATCGTCCTTACCGGCGGAGGCGCTCTCCTTGGAGGATTGGAACAGCTTATCGAAGAAGAAACAGGGATCAATACCGTAGTGGCAGAGGAACCTGCCCTGGCTGTTGCTATAGGAACCGGCCAGTATATGGAACTTATGAGCAAGATGAACGAAAAGTAAAAGAAGATCGTACGGAAGGTAAAAATCGTGGAAGAGACAATAGAGGGATATGTGGACCATATCATATTTCAGAATCGTGACAATGGATATACGGTAGCCTGTCTGATTTCTCAGGGGGAGGAGATCACCTGTGTGGGAAATTTCCGGTTTCTCAGTGAAGGAGAGACGATACGGGCCAGAGGGACGTACACAAGACATCCTTCCTATGGCAGACAGTTTTCGGTGGATTCCTATGAGTCCGTGATCCCTCAGGATTCTCTGGCAATGGAGCGCTATCTGGGATCAGGGGCTATCAAAGGAATAGGAGCGGCTCTTGCCGCCAGGATCGTAAGGAAGTTTGGAGACGACACTCTCAGGATCATTGAGGAGGAGCCGGAAAGGCTGGCAGAGGTAAAGGGGATCAGTGAAAGAAAGGCCAGGGAGATCGCCGATCAGGTGGAAGAAAAGGCAGATATGCGCAAGGCTATGATGTTCCTTCAGCAGTACGGGATCACCCAGACACTGGGTATGAAGATCTACCGGCAGTATGGACAGGAGATGTATGGTGTACTGAAAGAAAATCCTTATAAAATGGCAGAGGACATTCCCGGCGTAGGCTTTAAGATCGCTGATGAGATTGCTGCCAGGATCGGGATCCATACGGATTCCGATTACCGCATCCGAAGCGGTATTTTATACATATTGCTTCTGGCTTCCGGGGAGGGACATGTGTACCTGCCTAAGGAGGTTCTGCTGAAAAGAGCCAGGGATCTTCTGGGTGTGGAACAGGAATATATGGAAAAACATATCATGGACCTTTCTATCGACCGAAAAATTGTGATCCGGGAGATCAAAAGAGAGGGGACACCGGTGCAGACAGCTGTATATGCTGCTTCTTACTATCAGGTAGAACTCCATGTAGCGCAGATGCTCCATACATTAAATCTCCAGGATACAGTAAAGGAAGATGTTCTGGAAGAAAAGATAGAACGGATCCAAAGAGGAACAGGAATAGAACTGGATGAGAAGCAGAAGGAAGCTGTAAAAGAAGCTGTGAAAAACGGCCTTCTGGTCATAACCGGCGGTCCCGGAACCGGTAAGACCACGACTATCAACGCTATTATCCGGTACTTTGAGATGGAGGATCTGGATATCTGTCTGGCGGCGCCTACAGGAAGAGCTGCCAAGAGGATGACAGAGACTACCGGCTATGAGGCAAAGACCATACATCGTCTGCTGGAGTTAAGCGGCGGGCCGGAACAGGCCCAGGAGAATGTGAGATTTGAACGGAATGCCCAGAATCCTCTGGAAGCGGATGTGATCATTATCGATGAAATGTCCATGGTGGATATTTTTTTGATGCATGCACTTCTTTCTGCTGTGGTTTCCGGTACCCGGCTGATCCTGGTGGGAGATGTGAACCAGCTTCCCAGTGTGGGGCCGGGCAGTGTGCTGAAAGATATTATTTCTTCCGGCTGCTTTCCTGTCGTGGAATTGGTGAAGATCTTCCGTCAGGCTTCGCAAAGCGATATCGTGGTCAACGCGCATAAGATCAATCAGGGAATACCGGTGGTCCTTGATAATAAGAGCAGAGATTTTTTCTTTTTAAAAAGATATGACGCCAATGTGATCATCAGTATTGTGATCACTTTGATACAGAAAAAACTGCCGAAATATGTGGAAGCAGCGCCCTATGAGATCCAGGTCCTTACGCCTATGCGAAAAGGACTTCTGGGGGTGGAACGGTTAAACTCCATACTGCAGCAGTATCTGAACCCCCCCGACCGGGAAAAAAAGGAAAAAGAGCACGGGCAGGGCGTTTTCCGTGAGGGGGACAAGGTCATGCAGATCAAAAATAATTATCAGCTGGAATGGGAGATCAGAGGAAACTATGGAATACCTGTGGAGAAAGGCGTGGGAGTATTTAACGGAGATACCGGTATTATCCGGGAGATCAATTCTTTTGCAGAGATGATGACGGTGGAGTTTGATGAGAAAAGATTCGTGGAATATTCTTTTAAACAGCTGGATGAGCTGGAACTGGCTTATGCGATTACCATACATAAAGCTCAGGGAAGCGAGTACCCGGCAGTAGTGATCCCTCTCCTTCAGGGTCCCAGAATGCTGATGAACAGAAATCTTCTCTATACTGCAGTAACCAGGGCCAGAAAATGTGTCACCCTGGTAGGAGATGAAAAGACTTTCTATGAGATGGAAAACAACCGGATGGAACAGGACCGTTATACGGCTTTAGATGTGAGGATTAAAGAGATTCAGTGACAAAAAAAGAAAAAATAAAGAATACATTTTTGGATATTCTGTATCCCAGGCACTGTCCGGTATGTCATGATATACCTGTGCCGGGGACACAGAAGATCTGCAGCGGCTGCCGGGAACGGCTAAGACCTATAACAGGTCCAAGATGCTATAAATGTTCAAAGCCTTTGAATAACACAGAACAGGAATACTGTTCAGACTGCAGCCGCAGGACGCATCTGTTTGAACAGGGAATCGGAATTTTTCCCTATAGTACACTTCTTCAGCAATCCCTCTTTAAATTAAAATATGGGAAACGGCAGGAATATGGCCTGTTTTACGGAGAATTGGCAGCAGTTTATGCAGAAGAGTATATCCGCCGATGGAAAATAGACTGCATTGTCTCCATTCCTCTTCACAGAAAAAGATTAGAAAAAAGAGGATATAATCAGGCTGAGCTCATTGCGGAAGCACTGGGGGAAAAAGTAAACATTCCGGTCAAGAAAAAAATACTGAAACGAAAAATAAATACAGAGCCTCAGAAGGATCTGAATCCGGAGGAAAGGCGGAAAAATATAAGAGGAGCTTTTACAGCAGGTGAAGGAATAAGAGGGGAAAAGATCCTTCTTATAGATGATATCTACACTACAGGAACTACAATAGATGAAGCCGCCCGCGCTTTGAAAAAAGCAGGAGCTGAGAAGGTATATTTTCTGGTGATCGCTATCGGCTCAGAGCCCTAAAAGTCTTGATTCACTTCCGCAGACTATGTTATAATGCAGTATGTATGAGTATAGAAAGCAACAGAAAAGAGGGAATTTTATGCTTGATGTCCAGAAAATAAAAAAAATGCATAAACTGGCGGTGTATGAATCCGGAGAGGGGAAAAAGCATCTGGCTATCAGCAATTATTATAGAAGCGATTATATCGGTCTGGCTCTGATTAAGAATTTTTTCCTTACAACCATTGCTTACGGACTCCTTCTCTTGGGATGGGCCGGGTATAAAAGCGACTATCTGATGAATAATCTGCACCGGATGAATCTTCCCCTGCTGGTGGTAGCGGTTTTAGGCGGCTATATTATCTTGCTGGTAGTTTACAGTGTGCTTACATATATATATTGTACAGTGAAATATGCAAAAGCCCAGAAGGGAATACAGGAATACTATAAAGGCCTGGGACAGATGAAGAAGATCTACGACAGAGAAGACAGAAGAAACGGAAGAATTACAGGGAGGAGAAACTGAACGTGACAACTTTATTGGAGATGAAACAAAAAATCAAAAATTTTTATGGAGAGCACGATAGCTGGCTTCTTCCGCTGCTGAAGTTTCTTCTTGCTTTCCTTGTGTTCCAGAGTATTAATTCTACTTTGGGATTTTTAGAAGCTTTGGATAATATCTTTATAGTTTTGATCTTATCTATTATATGCGCGGTACTGCCTCTCAACGGAATGGCTGTATTAGGATGTATCATGATCGTAGCCCACTGCTATGGAGTGGGGGTGGAAGTAGCCGCATTTTCGGTGCTTCTTCTGCTTTTACTGATGATCCTGTTCCTGCGTTTTACTTCTCAGGATAATCTGGCGCTGATCCTGACTCCGGCAGCTTTTTCATTTCATATGCCGGCGGCAATTCCTGTAGGAAGCGGACTGCTGAGAGGCCCTTCCTGTGCAGTGCCTGCCTGCTGCGGCGTGATCCTGTACTATTTTATGGAGGTGGTCAGCGACAGGAGTACAGTCCTTCAGGGAAAAGAGACAGAGTCTGTGCAGAAACTTCAGATACTTTTGGATGCTCTTATTAATAATCAGGAGATGTGGCTGAACATCCTGGCTTTTGTAGTGGTACTTATGGTAGTTTACCTGATTTCCAGGACTTCTGCTGATTATTCCTGGAGGATTGGAGATGCTGCAGGATCCGTTCTTTATATTCTGATCATGATCCTGGGCGGTATGTTTTTGAACGTGAATATTAATATCGGCAGCGTGATCCTGTCAGGCGTTCTGGCTGCTGTAGCGGGACTTCTGATCGAGTTTGCGGCGCTGGGGATCGACTATTCCAGAAGTGAGACCACACAGTTTGAGGATGATGAATATGTCTATTATGTAAAGGCTGTACCAAAATCTTTTGTGGCGCAGTCGGAAAAAAAGATTAAAAACATTTCTTCAGAACCGGCGGAAGTACCGGAAGAGGAGGATGAAGAGGCCGCACCTGTGGAAAGAATCGGGGAAGAGAGCTTTGATTTTGAAAAACAGCTGGAAGAATCTTTGAAAGATTTATAGGGGATAAGTTCTAAATCATAGTCTGTCAGGATTTTTCCTATAATATTATGGATCATTCCGGCAGGAAAGGGGGAGGAAAAGTTGTGGGCAGTTTTTTAAAAAATCTTCATGAGTATCTGGGACAATGGACATTGCCCAACAGCATACAGTGGAATGATATTGTAGAAATCCTTTTGATAGCATTTTTTGTTTATCAGTTTATGCTCTGGATCAGAAATACAAGGGCATATTCTTTATTAAAGGGAATTCTTACGGTTTTGGTTTTTGTTGTCATTGCTTATATTTTTGAAATGAATACAATACTCTGGCTGGTTACAAATATGGGCGGGTATGCGATCACCGCTATTTTAGTTATCTTTCAGCCAGAACTGCGTAAAGCTCTGGAGGAGCTGGGACATAAAAAGATCGTCAGCAATCTGATACCTTTTGATACCAGTAAAAAAGAATCGGAGGGACGTTTCAGCGACAGGACCGCAAATGAGATCGTCAGAGCAAGTTTTGAAATGGGAGCAGTGAAGACAGGGGCGCTGATCGTTATCGAGGAGGAAACAGTGCTGAATGAATACATCCGAACAGGTATTGCACTGGATTCCCTGGTGAGCAGTCAGCTTCTCATAAATATTTTCGAACATAATACACCTCTTCATGACGGTGCTGTGATCATAAGGGGAGACAGGATCGTGGCTGCTACCTGTTACCTTCCTTTGTCTGACAATCTGGATCTGAACAAGAACCTGGGGACGAGACACCGGGCAGGAGTAGGGATCAGCGAGGTAAGCGATGCGCTGACTGTGATCGTTTCAGAGGAAACCGGACGGGTTTCTGTGACAAAGAACGGAGAGATCCATGTGGGTCTGAATAAGGAGGAATTGAGACAGATACTGGAACAGGAACAGAATAAGGTAAAACAGGAAAATGTAAAGCACAGACTGTGGAAGGG
>DWUY01000278.1 GCA_019120515.1 Candidatus Blautia avicola
CCAGGAGTTAAATAAAGGCTATTCAGATAAGTTTTACTTATGAAATTCATTCAGAATCCGAATTGCTCTTACTGAAAAAAGTTCTAAAATTATAAGTAAACAAGAACTTATAAATCATGGAGAGTGGTAGAAATGAGCATAACAGAAGCAGCAAAAAAATATCATGAGAAGATGTTCCCGGGCTACAAGTCAAAATTTCTGGAGACAGACCCGGAGTTCATCGAGCGGTTTGACAATTTTGCATTTGATGAGGTGGTAAACAGTGACGATCTGGATGACCGGACAAGGATGATGGCAATCCTTTCCACTTTGATCGGAAGCCAGAGTGTGGACGAGTTCCAAGCGATGGTATCGGCGGCACTTAACTTTGGCGTGACGCCGGTAGAGTTAAAGGAGATTGTCTATCAGGCAGTCGCATATCTGGGGATCGGAAGAGTATTCCCCTGTCTGCATATCGTGAATGATATCCTTACAGAGCGCAGGATCAAACTGCCTCTGGAGCCCCAGGCAGCGACGGCCACAGAGAATAGACTGGAGGCCGGAGAGAAAGCGATGATCGATATCATGGGAGAGTCCATGAGAGGATTCGCCCAGTCCGGTCCGGAAGAGAGCAGACATATCAGTAAGTGGCTTACAGACAACTGCTTTGGAGACTATTACACAAGAAAAGGTCTGGACTATAAGCAGAGAGAGATGATCACATTCTGTTTCCTGGCAGCTCAGGGCGGATGCGAGCCTCAGCTTACATCCCATGCCATGAACAACATGATGGTGGGAGATGACAAAGCATTCCTGATCAAGGTCGTCTCCCAGTGCCTTCCGTTTATCGGTTATCCGAGAAGCCTGAATGCTCTGAACTGTGTCAATGCGGCAGCAGAGAAAATAGAAGAAAAGTAAAATATAAGATAGTCAAACAAACAGAAACAGCAGAAAGGATGAGAAAAATGGAAAAATATCAGTTTGGTTATGGATGTATGCGTCTTCCCATTATAAATGCGGATGATCCGGCGTCTTTCGACTACCCGTTGATCGAGAAACTTTTCGACACATACATGGATCAGGGATTTACTTATTTTGACGCGGCATATACATATCATGGATATCACTGTGAGGAAGCAGTGAAAAAATCTCTTGTGGAGCGTCATCCTAGAGACAGCTTTGAACTGGCAACAAAGCTTCCGCTGCGTGATTTTAAAGACGCAGAAGATATGGAGCGCATCTTCAATGAACAGTTGGAGCACTGTGGGGTGGATTATTTTGACCATTATCTGCTTCACAACATGGGCACTAATGTCTATGATAAATGTCAGAAATATGATGCCTTTGACTTTGCCGCAAAAAAGAAAGAGGAAGGGAAAATAAAATATCTGGGTATGTCTTTCCACGATATGCCGGAGCTTCTGAATGAGATCCTTGGAAAATATGGAGATATTTTTGATTTTATACAGCTTCAGATTAACTATGTGGACTGGGAGCAGCCAAATGTCCAGTCCCGCCGCTGTCTCGAGGTAGCGAATAAATATAAAAAGCCGGTCTTTGTCATGGAACCGTGCAAGGGCGGTACGCTGGTAAATCTTCCGGATGAGGCGCTGAAACTGATGAAGGAGTACGATCCTGACGCTTCTGCAGCTTCCTGGGCATTCCGGTTTGCGGCGAGCCAGGAAGGCGTCGTGCGCGTCCTGTCCGGCATGAATTCCATGGAGCAGGTGATGGACAACACGGCTACATTTAAAGATTTTAAACCGATCACAGAGGAAGAACTGGCGATCATCGATCAGGTTCGTGAGATTATTGAGAAAAATACTCCGATTCCATGTACCGCATGTTCCTACTGTACACACGGATGTCCGAAACAGATCGCAATCCCCCAGTATTTCGCTCTGTACAATAGCATTTCACGGACCACGGGCAGTTTCTCCAGCCAGGCTGTCTACTATAACAATATCAGTCTGAAACACGGAAAAGCAAGCGACTGCATCGGATGTAAACAGTGCGAGAAAGCCTGTCCACAGCATCTTCCGATCAGAGATTATCTGAAAGCTGTGGCGGCGAAATTCGAGGCAGGCAGCAGTTTTCCGACGAAGAAATAATCCGGAGACGCTCACAGACCTAAATATGTAATTAAGGAAGGTGGATATAAGCGATGGAGATTGTGACTCTCATCCGGCAGAGCCGGAGATGGAAGATCTTGGAAGCTTTGCATCAGTTGATCCTGTTGCAGTGGACCAGGCATGCTATGACGCAGTGGTGAATTCTCCTGATCCGGGGAAGAAAGCGCTGATCGAGCGTATGGATTCCCGCCACGGTATCCATACAGTAGAAGCAGCGGCACAGCACGGGCTGGGAAACCGGGAGTATGAGATGATCTCTCTGGATGAATAAGAATGACACATTCAAACGGTAATTTGAAGGGTGGGTCTTTACGGCCTGCCCTTTTGTTGTCTATGACAATAGATAATCAACAAAATAGGTGTCTGTTTTTCAGATAAGTTTTACTTATAAACATGATAGGAAAACAGAATTGCTGATTTTGTGAAATTATTTAAAATATTAATCAGAAAGAAAAAAGGAGGAAGTTACAATGAGCAAAACATTGATCGTTTATTATTCAAGAAAAGGTGAGAACTACTGGAATGGCAGCATTAAAAATCTTTCCAAGGGAAATACAGAAATCGTAGCTGAGATGATCGCCGATATAACAGGCGGGGATCTGTTTGAGGTGGATACTGTAAAAACATATCCGGCAGATTAGTACGCATGCATTGATGAGGCGAAGGAAGAGCTCCGCAGGAAAGACCGTCCGGAAGTGAAGTCGTATAAGGATGATCTGGAGGAATACGATACGATCTATGTAGGTTATCCTAATTGGTGGGGAACTATGCCGATGGTAATGTTCACTTTCCTGGAACACTACGATCTGACAGGAAAGAAGATCATCCCCTTCTGTACCAATGAAGGCAGCGGAATGGGCGGAAGTGAGAGAGATCTGAAGAAGATCTGCAAAGGCGCAGATGTAAAGAGCGGGCTTTCCATTCATGGCGCCGAGGCGGCACAGTCCCGTTCCAAAGTTGAGGCCTGGGCCAGAAAGATGATGTAATATACAGAATCATTTCAGGACAATAATGGAGGAATGAATAATGAAGACCAGAATTCTTGGAAAGGATCTTAAAGTATCCGCTGTCGGCCTGGGATGTATGGGGATGACACATGCATCCGGCGCGCCGGCAGATGTAAAGGAGATGACAGAGCTGCTGGCCCAGGCGGTGGATATGGGTTATACCATGTTTGATACTGCGGAATGTTATACCGGAGTGAACCCGGACGGAAACACGGCTTATAATGAAGAGCTGGTGGGACAGGCATTGAAGCCTTACCGTGATAAGATCGTTCTGGCTACCAAATGCGGCGTGCAGCATAAGGGGGATCATCTGGAGATGGACAGCCGCCCGGAGACGATCCGGAAATCCGTGGAGGGCAGTCTGAAAAAACTGCAGACAGACCATATTGACCTGTATTATCAGCACAGGATTGATCCGAAAGTGGAGCCGGAGGAAGTGGCGGGAACCATGTCAGAGCTGATCAAAGAAGGCAAGATCCTGCACTGGGGAATTTCCGAAGTGGATGAGGAATATCTTCGAAGAGCCCATAAGGTATGTCCGGTGACGGCGATCCAGAACAGGCTTTCCATGATGTACCGGGATTATGAAAAACTGTTCCCTGTGCTGGAAGAGCTGCAGGTTGGATTTGTGGTGTTCAGCCCTCTCGCCAACGGATTCCTTACGGCCTGCTACCGGGATACCTCTCAGTTTGAGCAGAGCCCGGCGGATTTCAGGAGCAGCATGCCCCAATTTACAAAAGAAGGGGTGGAACAAAATGCAGATCTGCTGGAGTTGATCCAGACCAAAGCAAAGGAGAAAGACGCGACGCCGGCGCAGATCTCCCTTGTGTGGATGCTGGCAAAGCGGCCATATATCGTACCGATCCCCGGGTCGAGAAAGTTATCAAGACTGCAAGAAAATCTGGGTGCGGCAGAGATTAAATTGACCAAAGAGGAAGTGGCGCAGATTGATGAGGCTCTTGATCATATGACCATGTCACAGGTTTTCGGTGGTCACAGATAGAAAGCAGGGATATGAAAGGCTGGTGATTCTTTGCTTTTACGACAGATGAAATATTTTGTGGCTGTTGTAGAATGCAATAGCTTTACAGAAGCTGCAGGGCGGTGTTATATTTCCCAGTCCGCAATCTCTCAACAGATTCGGGCATTGGAAAAAGCAGTCAGGTGATGAAACTATGCCTCTCTTCAATGATAGATAATAAAATATAAGTATTTGTCTAAAAACCCGACAACTGGTACATTAAATGCAGAGAATAAAATGTTTTTTGCACAGGATATCGGTCAGAAGAACAGAGAGGAGAGCATGGAAATATGAAAAGAAAAATGATAACAGGGCTATGCGCGATGGCAGTTTTTGCCCTGGCAGGCTGCGGAGATACCGGCAATAGGGCAGATGACACAACAGCGGCAGCAGAAGATAAAACGGCAGCAGGAGATACTGGTTCTGAGACTGCTCCTTCATTAGAAACAGCAGCGGCCTCGGCAACAGGACAGGGCGAAAATACGGCAGAAGGAAAGATTTTGGTGGCCTATTTTTCCTGGGCAGACAATGCGGTACTGGAGGATGATACAGACGCAGTATCCTCTCCAAGTGTTTTCCCGCCGGGAAATGTACAGCAGCTGGCAGGCTGGGTCCAGGAGGAGACAGAAGGAGATCTGTTTTCAATCCAGGTCACGGATCCTTATCCCAGCGGCTGGGATGAATGCCTGTCCCGGGCCAATCAGGAACGAGGAGAAAATGCCAGGCCGGATCTTGTCCAGAATGTAGAAAATATCGGTCAGTACGATACGGTTTTTCTAGGTTATCCCAACTGGTGGTACGGAGTGCCCATGCCTTTGCTGACATTTCTGGAAGAAAATGATCTTTCAGGCAAACAGGTCTATTTGTTCTGCTCTCACGGAACAGGAGGACTGGCACAAAGTGTGGATCTGATCACAGAGGCGGCACCGGATGCGGTGATTTCCGATAATATCTTTGACTGTTATGAAGAAGAGGCACCCTCTTCCAGGGAGGAGATCATCAGTTGGGTTGAAGGGATCCTGTCAGATGAATAGGGAATTATGATAAGTATGGAGGATGACGGTAATGAATGTGTTGGTAATTAACGGAAGTCCGCGGGCAAAAGGAAATTCAGATATTTTATGCGATGAATTTATCCGCGGGGCAGAAGAAGCAGGACATCAGGTAGAAAAAATCTCACTTCGCGAAAAGAAAATTTTCCCATGTAAGGCATGTTATGCCTGCTTCAGGACAGGCTCCTGTGTTCAGAAAGATGATATGGCGGAAATCCTTAGGAAGGCAGAAAAGGCAGATGTACTCCTGCTGGCCTCCCCTACCTATTTTCTGACCATGAGCGGACAGATGAAAGTGATGATCGACCGGCTCCTTCCCAAATGGCAGGGCCTGGGAGGCAAGGAAGCTTATGTGATCGTAACCGGACATGACGGAAAAAACGGTCTGAGAAGAAATGCCGAAGATCTGGCCGGTATATTGGAAAATCTGGGAGATCCTGTGCGGCAGGTGATCTGGGGCGAACATGTCTGGCAAAAAGGAGAAGTAATAGGAACCAGGGCAATGGAAGAGGCATATCTGGCAGGGAAAGGGATTGGAAAGTAATATGGCGATTAATATGAAACAGATCGTGGCAGATGCCATGCTGGAGCTGTGCCGGACAAAAGAACTGAAAACCGTTACGATAAAAGATATCCGGGAACAGACCGGGATCAGCAGACAGGGATTTTATAATCATTTCAAGGATAAAGATGACCTGATCCATTGGATTTATTATGACCGTGTAATGACAAATTTTCATGATATTGACGTAAGCAGAGGATACTATGAAAATCTGAAGGACTATTTCCTTCGGGCAGAAAAGTATCATTTTTTTCTGAAACCCGCTGTTATGATATGCGGTCAGAATTCTCTGAAAAACTATATGTTTGAACATCCTTTCCAGTGGGATCTTCAGTATCATGAAAAATGGTATGAGAAAAATGCGGGAGAAAAACCAGAGATGGAAGAACTCCGTTTCTTTACCAAGTACCACTCCATGGCGTCTGCAGGCATGACCATTGAATGGATCAAAGAAGATATGCCTGTCTCCCCGCAGATCATGGCAAAGCGGATCACAGATCTGAGAAGGATCGGCCTGGGCGTTCTGCTGAAGGATACAGAAGAAAAAGAAGAACATCCTTACGGAACTTCATTGCAATAAG
>DWUY01000027.1 GCA_019120515.1 Candidatus Blautia avicola
CAGATGTACAGGGAGAAAGACAGTCATTTTAATTGATGAATATGATGTGCCATTAGAAAATGCCTATTTCAGCGGTTTTTATGACCGGATGACCGATGCCATACGTTCCCTTTTTGAATCTGCCCTGAAGACAAATGAAAGCCTGGAGTTAGCTGTGGTCACCGGCTGTCTGCGAACCAGCAGGGAATCTATATTTACAGGACTCAATAACCTGAAAATCATGTCTGTCACCTCCCAGGCCTGCGGGGAATACTTTGGCTTTACTCCGGAAGAAGTAAGGGGGATGCTGGATTTTTACGGGTTAATAGAAAATTGTGAGACAGTCCGCCAGTGGTATGACGGATATCAGTTTGGCAATGCAGAAGTTTATAACCCCTGGAGCGTGATCAATTATGTAGATTCCTGCCGACTAAATAAAAACAGTCTGCCAAAGCCCTACTGGTCCAACACCAGTTCCAATAATATTGTCCGTACACTTGTGGAAAAAGCGGATTTTTCTGTAAAACAGGAAATAGAGGATCTGATAGAAGGAAAGACGATCATAAAACCCATCCATGAGGATATTACTTATGAGGATATGGATTCTACCCAGGATAATTTATGGAACTTCCTGTTCTTTACCGGTTATCTGAAAAAGATCCGGGAACACCAGGAGGAAGAAACCATTTATATGGAAATGGCCATTCCAAACCGGGAAGTCCGGTATATCTATAAAAACACGGTGCTCCGCTGGTTTGAAAAGAAAGTAGAGCAGAAGGAATTGACTCCTCTTTATGAGAGTATCCTCAGCGGAGATACGGAAAAGATGGAAAAAATCCTCTCGGAAAATCTTATGGAGACTATCAGCTTTTACGACTATCAGGAAAGTTATTACCATGGGTTTCTGGCAGGAATGCTGAAGAATATCGGAAATTATATCGTATTGTCTAACCGGGAGTCGGGAAACGGCAGACCGGATATCCTGCTGAAATACCCCAGTGTGAGAGGTAAGGCCGTGATCCTGGAAATCAAAGTTTCAAAAACCTATCAGGGACTTGAAGAAAAATGCCGGGAGGCCCTGCGACAGATCGAAGAGCAGAAATATGAGGAGGCTCTCCGGCAGGAGGGATACAGCCAGATATTAAAGTACGGGGTGGCCTTTTATAGGAAGGAATGTATGGTTAAGAAATAGAGAAACTTAAATGAGGAAACAGGATGAACATACGCATAAAAAAGGGAATTCGACAGCCAGATATCAGAAAGATAGTCAGATGGACAAACGCAAGAAATGCGGAATTTTTACGCCAGTATGCAGGAGATAAATGGAACTTTCCTTTATCAGAAATGCAGGTGTTTAGTGAGAAGGACTCTATTTATTCTATTATGATGGAAAAAGACTTTATCGGGATGATCCAAGTGTTAGAGCAAGAGGAGGATACCATTCATATTGGAAGATTCCTTCTAAATCCTGCAAAAACAGGTAAGGGCATAGGAACGGAGGTATTAAACAATTTTTGCAAAATTTTATTTGAAGATAGGAAAATAGGTGCAATTACGCTAAACGTAGCAGAATTTAATAAATCTGCTCAGAGATGCTATGAGAAATGCGGTTTTACCATTTATGATGAAATGTACAAAAATGGGAATCGGACTTTAAAAATGCGGCTTATAAGAACAGAGTAAGGTGTCGTACAAAGTACAGTTAAACGACATAGATAAAATGGAGATGGCAGAGGTGGATGAAATATGGTAATTCCTAAAAATGGAGAACGGATATCAAAAATTGATGCATATCTGAACTGTGCAGAAAATTTTGCATATAGAAGTACCTGCATTAAGAGAAAGTACGGGGCGGTAATCGTCAAGGATGATGCGGTGATTTCCACTGGTTATAATGGCTCCCCGAGAGGATTTGAAAATTGCTGCGATTTGGGAACTTGTCCAAGGATCCAGAAAAATATGCACCAGGGAGAGGGATATGGTATCTGCAGGGCTATACATGCAGAGGCAAATGCGCTGTTGAACTGCTCTAGAGAGCAGACCATCGGCGCAGACCTGTATCTTGCCGGGATCAATCCGGGAGATTCCTCGGTACACTGTGCTAAGCCTTGTCCTCTATGCGCCAGAATGATCATACAGGCCGGGATCCATAATGTGATCCTTCGTCAGGGGGAAGGGGCCGATAATTATATTATAGTTCCGGCCAGAGAATTAAAATGGCACCAGTAAAATGTCGGCAGAGCTTTGAACCATTGATTGCCAGATGATGATAAGTCCTGAAAAAAGAATGCAGATGTGCAAGCAGCTCAAAGATTTCATGACCGGATAAGTGAGCCGTTCAAAAGAATAGAAAACGAAAGATCGCCGGGCAACAGGTGTTTTAAACTGCTGCCCGGCGAGTTTTGCACTTTGAATAGTTTTTTTCTGAAAAAATGTAAAATCGGATAGATAGAGAAAAGACGCTGCGAAGTATTAGATAGAAGGAAGCTTCCGAAAGAGGGGTGAGGCGGCATGAGAAAAGTAGATCAGGATAATTTCCTCCAGGAATTGTCCAGAAAAAATGAGAAAGCTCTGGAGTACGTGGTAGATGTGTACGGCGGATTGATAAAGACCATTGTGAAACGGCATTTGCGGGGGCTGACAGATTATCAGGAAGAATGTATCAACGATGTGTTTTTGGCAGTCTGGCAGCACAGCGGGGCCTATGATCCGGAAAGAGGAAGTTTTGAGAAGTGGCTGGGAGGAGTGACCAGGTATAAGGCTCTCACCTACAAGCGGAAATATCTGAACCGGCAGCAGGCGGCAGGACTGGAGGAGATCCAGGAGCCGGGAGAGGAGAGCCGGGAGCTTTCACAACTTGTGGAAGAACTTTCCGATGAAACAGAGGCTTTCCTGTCCTGTCTGAAAGAAGAGGACCGTTTTCTCTTCCGCCAGCTTTTCATAGAGGAAATGGAGCCGGATGAAGTAGCCCGGAAAAACGGGATCAAAAGGGAAAACCTTTACAACCGGGTCTCCAGAGGAAAGAAGAAGATCCGCAGACATTTTCCAAAAACAGGTCAGGAGAAAGGAGGCGCTGATTATGAGAGATTTATATGAAGTATTTAACGATTTAAATCTGGAAGAAGAAAAAGATCTGGAAGTTATGAATGATCTGGAAAAGCAGAAGTGGAAGAAAAAGCTAAGAAAAGAGATCAAAAAGCCGGTGAAAACGGGAAGAAAGATGGCAGTCAGCGCAGGCTGTCTGGGAATCGCCGCAGGGCTGTTTTTATTGCTGGCGGACTCGGAAGTACTGGCAATAGCAAAACAGGCGGTAGAGGAAACCTATAGAAGTATTGCCGTGTGGGTTGGAGGAACACCGGAGGAAAACGATTATGTTCAGGAAGTATACGGAAAGACTGAGGCAAACGGAAGAGAGATCACCATTGTGGATATGATTGTTGATGAAGATCTGCTGCAGATCTCTTACCGGGACCAGGATCTGGACATTGAAAATTTTCTTCAGGGAGGATATGTGAGCAGGAATCCGGCAGAGAAAACAAAGGATAACAGCAAATATTTTCTCGATGCCGAACTTCTGGTTGATGGGAAGCCTGCAGGAAGCGGAGGAGTCAGTATGATCAGTCTGAGCAGTGAGACAAATGCGATTGACGGGAACTTCTGCATTTATACCGGTGATTTTGGTGTGGATATGTCCAAGGTAAAAGAGGCTGAACTGATACTTCGGCAAAGTTATGTAGAGGCAGAAGAAGAGTGGAAATTTTCCCTGGATCTGGAGAAAAGAAATCTGAAAGACACCACAAAGATCCAGGAACTGTCTCAGGTTTTTTCTATTGAAGATGGAAGAACTGTGGAAGTTTACCGATATGCGGAAAATGAAGGGGCAAGAAAACTGTATGTGAAGATCACCAGACCGGAAAACTGGGATCCGGATAAATTTTACAGCGGATATTTACAGTTTAGAGGGGTTACAGATCAGAAACAGAAAGTGATATTTGAACAGGCGGCAGGAGATATTTACCTGCTTAATCGAAATATCAACAGCAATACAAAAAGCATTACTATAACCCCGGAAGTAATCCCAAGAGGAGAAGTGGGAGAGGCTGTCCCGGAAGAAGGTATACCTATAGGCGAAAGCTTTACTATACAGGTAAATAATTGACATCTCCGGGAATCCGGAGAAAGAATGGAGATCGTATAACAGTCATATAAATTGACCAGATCCGTAACAGTAAAAATGAAGAAGAAAAATTCAACAAATTAACAACTTATAATAACAAATCAGAAAGACAGCTCCCGTAAAGAAAGATATAATAATAGAAATCAAACAACAGAGAGTGCAGACGGC
>DWUY01000279.1 GCA_019120515.1 Candidatus Blautia avicola
AGGAAAAACAGCTGGAGGAAGAAATTAATAAAAACCAGGCTCTTCTGGAAGAAAAGAAGAAGAGCGAGGCAGAGATTTCCGCCAAACTGGAAAAACTCCATCTGGAGTCTGCCGGCTTTACATCCAGACAGGGGTTTGTGCTGGAAAACCTGAACCGTATCCAGGAAGAAATTACAAACTTTGAAAAACAAAAAGAAGGAATTTCCGCAAGTATGGATCAGGGCAAAGAGGAAATCCTTCAGAAAGAAAAGGAGATTGCTCAGATCCAGGAAACTATAAAGGCCGGAGAAGAAGAGACGAAAAGAGATCAGGAAAAGATGAAAGCGGCTCTGGAAAAGAAAGAAGAGATGACCAGAGATCATAAAGGATTTTTTGCCAGAAGAGATGAGCTTTCTTCTAAGATGAACCTTCTCGACAAAGAGAGCTACCGTCTGCAGGGGCAGAAGGAAAAGCTGGAAGAGGAGCAGGAATCCCAGACCAGCTATATGTGGGAAGAGTATGAGATGACTTACGGCCAGGCAAAAGAGCAGGCAGATCAGGAGCCGGAAGAGCGGGGAGAGATCAAAAAGCAGATCCAGCAGATCAAAACAGAGATCCGCCAGCTGGGAAATGTAAATGTAAACGCCATAGAAGAATATAAGGAAATATCCCAGCGTCACGATTTTATGAAGACCCAGCATGAGGATCTGGTAAAATCTGAAGAAACTCTTCTGGGGATCATTGAGGAACTGGATACAGGCATGCGCCGCCAGTTTGAAGAAAAATTCGCCCAGATCCGTACAGAGTTTGACAAAGCTTTCAAAGAACTTTTCGGCGGCGGAAAAGGTACCATAGAACTGGATGAAGAGGAAGATATCCTGGAGGCGGGGATCCGGATCATTTCCCAGCCTCCGGGAAAGAAGCTTCAGAATATGATGCAGCTTTCCGGAGGGGAGAAGGCCCTTACGGCTATCGCCCTGCTTTTTGCCATCCAGAATCTGAAGCCTTCGCCGTTTTGTCTCCTGGATGAGATCGAAGCGGCTCTGGACGATTCCAATGTTACCAGGTATGCTCAGTACCTGCATAAGTTGACAAAAAATACACAGTTTATTATTATAACACATAGGCGCGGTACCATGACGGCGGCAGACCGGCTTTATGGTATCACCATGCAGGAAAAGGGGGTATCCACCCTGGTTTCTGTAGATCTGATCGAACACGATCTGGATAAATAGGAGGAGATTATGGCAGAAGAAAAAAAAGGTTTTTTTAAGCGGCTGGTAGAGGGCCTGTCCAAGACCAGAGAAAATATTGTTTCCGGGATCGACTCTATTTTCAGCGGCTATTCCAGTATAGACGACGACTTCTATGAAGAGATCGAGGAGATCCTGGTCATGGGAGATATCGGGATCAATACAACCACGGCTATCATTGAGAGATTAAAGGAGCAGGTGGCCCAGCAGCATATCAAGGATCCGTCTCAGTGCAAACAGCTCCTGATGGACAGCATCAAGGAACAGATGTCTGTAGGGGAAACTGCCTATGAATTTGAAAACAGAAAATCTGTAGTTCTGGTCATAGGGGTCAACGGAGTGGGAAAGACCACTTCTGTTGGAAAACTGGCGGGAAAACTGAAAAGCCAGGGAAAAAAAGTGATCCTGGCTGCGGCGGACACTTTCCGGGCGGCAGCAGGAGAACAGCTTACTCAGTGGGCCAACCGGGCAGGGGTTGAGCTCATCGGCGGTCAGGAAGGCGCAGATCCCGCATCGGTAGTTTATGACGCGATCGCGGCGGCAAAAGCCAGAAACGCAGATGTGCTGCTCTGCGATACGGCAGGAAGACTCCATAATAAGAAAAATCTCATGGAAGAACTGAGAAAGATCTACAAGATCATTGCAAGGGAGTATCCCGAGGCTTATCTGGAGACACTGGTGGTCCTGGACGGTACTACAGGCCAGAATGCCCTGGCCCAGGCCAGACAGTTTAACGAGGTGGCTAATGTTACGGGGATCATCCTCACCAAGCTGGACGGAACCGCCAAAGGAGGCATTGCCGTGGCGATCCAGTCCGAACTGGAGATTCCGGTGAAATATATCGGCGTAGGGGAGACCATTGATGATCTTCAGAAATTTAACCCCGATGAGTTTGTAAATGCTCTGTTCAATGCAGAAGCCCAGAACGAAGAATAGACACAGACAGAGAAAGAAGGATAGAAGAATGCTTACATTAGATAAGTTTGAAGAGGCTGCGGAAATCGTAAAAAAAGTAACCCAGGAGACCAAGCTGGTATACAGCGATTATTTCAGCAGCCAGACAGGAAATAAGGTGTATTTAAAACCGGAAAACATGCAGGTTACCGGGGCCTATAAGATCCGGGGCGCTTATTACAAGATCAGTACCCTTTCCCAGGAGGAGAGAGAGAAGGGCCTGATCACAGCCTCTGCAGGAAATCACGCCCAGGGCGTAGCCTATGCTGCAAAAGCCTTCGGGGTAAAAGCAGTGATCGTTATGCCTACTACCACGCCTCTGATCAAAGTAGAAAGAACAAAAAGCTATGGAGCGGAAGTGGTCCTTTACGGAGATGTGTATGATGAGGCCTGTGATCATGCTTATGAACTGGCGGAAAAATACGGATATACCTTTATCCATCCTTTTGATGACCCGGCAGTAGCTACCGGTCAGGGGACCATCGCCATGGAGATCATCAAGGAGCTTCCTCTGGTAGACTATATCCTGGTTCCCATCGGCGGCGGCGGACTGGCTACGGGAGTTTCTACTCTTGTAAAACTGCTGAATCCAAATATCAAGGTGATCGGTGTAGAACCTGCTGGAGCAAACTGTATGCAGGCTTCTCTGGAGAAAGGGGAGGTAGTGACCCTTCCTACAGTAAACACCATTGCTGACGGAACTGCCGTAAAACGTCCCGGAGATCATATTTTCCCATACATCCAGAAAAATGTAGACGAGATCATTACGGTCAAGGATGATGAGCTGGTGGTCGCTTTCCTGGATATGGTAGAAAATCATAAAATGATCGTTGAGAATTCCGGTCTTCTGACAGTTGCCGCCTTAAAGCATCTGAAATTCCAGAATAAAAAGGTAGTTTCTATTTTAAGCGGAGGAAATATGGATGTGATCACCATGGCTTCTGTGGTACAGCATGGACTGATCGCCAGAGACAGGATCTTTACTGTTTCCACTCTGCTGCCTGACAGACCGGGAGAGCTGGTGCGTGTGGCCGGGATCATTGCTGAAAAACAGGGCAATGTGATCAAACTGGAACATAACCAGTTTGTCAGCACCAACCGGAACGCCGCTGTAGAACTGAGGATCACCCTGGAGGCATTTGGAACCCAGCATAAGAAAGAAATCCTGGATGCTCTGGACGAAGCGGGACTCAGACCTAAACTGGTGACTACAAGTCTTTAAGAAAAAGATGGAGAGAGTAAAATAGAGAAAAAAGGGTGGGACTTTCCGGATCCGTTCCGGTGAATTTCCCATCCTTTTTCTGTAAGTTTATTTATTTTACGGTGATCAGTTCATATTCTTTATTTCCGATACCGATGGCCACACCGTGTTCAATAGCGGATTCCCAGTTGGTATCCGGGAATATGCTGTGGAAGTGGTCATGATGATGAGCAGCCCGTTCTTCTTCCCCGCAGTCTCCCAGTTTGCTGTTTGGGATCACCGGCTGAGCGTTTACCGCATCGGCGCAGGCTACATCCAGAGCCACCGGGTCAAAGGAAGCGAACATTCCTACATTCGGAACAATGGCGGCATCATTTTCTCCATGACAGTCACAGTAAGGAGAAACATCAATGACCAGGTTGATATGGAAGTTTGGACGTCCCTGGATCACAGCTTTGGTGTACTCTGCGATCTTGCAGTTCAGGATATCGTTGGATTCATCGGAAGCAGGCAATACCGCATCTCTTGGACAGACGCCGATACATCTTCCACAGCCTACACATTTGTCGTGGTCTATGTAGGCTTTCTTGTTTTCAAACTGAGGGGCATCATGGGCGCAGATCTTGGCGCACATTTTGCAGCCGATACAAAGATCCTGGTCTACATGGGGCTTTCCAGCAGAGTGCATTTCCATTTTTCCTGCTCTGGAACCGCATCCCATCCCCAGGTTTTTCAGCGCTCCTCCGAAACCGGTAGCTTCATGCCCTTTAAAATGATTCAGGGAAATGACGATATCCGCGTCCATGATAGCGCGGCCGATCTTGGCTTCTTTTACATATGTGCCTCCTTCTACTGGTACAAGAGCCTCGTCGGTTCCCTTTAATCCGTCAGCGATCAGGATCTGGCATCCGGTAGTAGTAGGGTTAAAGCCGTTGAGATTGGCGCTGTCCAGGTGGTCCAGGGCATTTTTTCTTCCTCCTACATACAGAGTATTGCAGTCAGTAAGGAATGGTTTGCCTCCCAGTTCTTTTACTACATCAGCTACGGCCTTTGCGTAGTTCGGACGGAGAAATGCCAGGTTTCCAGGCTCTCCGAAATGGATCTTAATAGCTACATACTTATTCTCAAAATCAATATTTCCAATACCTGCTGTTTTGATCAGACGCTGAAGCTTCTGGAGCAGATTATCTCCGTTTTTTGCCCGAAGATCGGTGAAATATACTTTTGAAGTACTCATCTTGCTGTTCCTCCTTGTTGATCTTTTTTACTATTTTAGACATTAGAGCGCAAATATTCAATATAAAAAATTACAGAATTGATAAAATCTGCTGCTTTATGATAAAATGCAGATAAAAATGCGGGAGGAAGAGGATTATGAAGGAACTGTATATACAGGGAAAAGGAAAAATAGATTGCGAGACGATCCTTTCCGCTCTTTTCGGCCTGGGAGCAGATCTGGAAAAGATCCGGGAGAGATTGGAAAGCCTGTTTTCGCTGCCGGTCAGGATGGAAACTGAAAAACTCAGCCAGAATGGATCGATTACGCATATGACCGCAGAGCATAGAGAAAAGATCAGTCTGGATCAGGCAAGGGCATATTTTGCGGGTCTGGAGGAAGGAAACGCGGTAAAAGAAAATGTCTTTAAAATGACAGAACTTATCCGGGAGGCGGCAGATATGCCGGGGGACAAGCCCCTTTTGCCGTTGGCGGGAGGGGAAACCTCTCTGGTCTGTCTGACCGCTTTGGCCGGGGCCATGGATCTGCTGGGTTTTTCCTGCTGCAGGGTCTGTGAGATGGAGGAGGGCTTTGGAATAAGAGAAGGAAAAATGGTCCCTTCAGAAGAAATTATGGCGATCCTGGGAAAAAGCAGTCTCCTGGTGGATTTTTCTTCCGGAAACAATGAAAATTTTACTCCCGGAAGCGCAGCCTTCCTGGCTGCATATGGAAAGGCCGCAGGACAGACGGGGGGAAAAAGGATTGCCGGCTGGGCCCTGGGCGTTTCCAAAGAAGGAAGAGAAAAGGGAATGGTCAGGGCAGTGATCCTAAAGGAAGCAAGAGATATCCCGGCGGGAGATAAAGCAAAAGATACCGTCCAGGTCCTGGAGACTAACGTAGATGACTGTTCCGGGGAACAGCTTGGATACGCCATCGACCGGCTTATGAAGGCAGGGGCTTTAGACGCCAGCTGCTTTCCCATTTTTATGAAAAAGGGACGGCCTGCCTATATGCTCCAGGTAATCTGCAAAAAAGAAAATCAGGAAGCACTGGAAGATATTATTTTCCGAGAGACTACCAGTATCGGTCTGCGCAGATATGAGGAAAAACGCAGGATCCTTCCCAGGTCTTTCAAAGAAATAACACTCAGGGACGGACATAAGGTGAAAATAAAGATCTGCTGTCATCACGGACAGAAATTCTGTTATCCGGAATATGATACGGTAAGAAAGGTCTGTGAAGAAACGGGAAGACCCTACCGGAATGTCTATGATGAGGCGGCGGCTCTGGCAGGAGGTTTTGACAATGACATATGAAGAAAAGAAAGAAAAATTTTATGATAAAATGAGAGAATACACCCGGCAGGATCTGTGTATTGCCTTTTCAGGAGGAGTAGACAGCAGCCTGCTCCTTATGGCGGCTAAAAAATGTATGGAAGGGGAAAAGAAGATCTACGCAGTGACCTTTGACACCATGCTCCATCCTTCCTGCGATCTGGAAACAGCCAGAAAAGTGGCCGGGGAGGCGGGAGTGACCCATGAGGTGATCTATCTCAACGAGCTGGAACAGGCAGAGATCCGGTTTAATCCGGTAAACCGCTGCTATCTGTGCAAAAAGGCTCTTTTTCAGAGATTGAAGGATTTTGCAGCTCAAAAGGGGGTATCCCTGATCCTGGAAGGCACTAACGAGGATGATCTCCATGTATACCGTCCGGGACTTCAGGCAATCCGGGAACTGGGGATCCTCAGTCCTCTGGCAGATACCGGCTTTACAAAAGAAGAGGTAAGACGGCTGGCGGGAGAGCTGGGAGTTTCTGTGGCCAGCCGGCCTTCTACTCCCTGTCTGGCTACCAGGCTGCCCTACGGCGCTGAAATAAAGCCGGAGATCCTGGAACAGATCGCCCGGGGGGAAGAATTTTTAAGAAACGCAGGATTTGCCGTAGTCCGGCTGCGGCTTCACGGAGATATTGCTAGGATTGAGATTCCCTGCGGGCAGTTTCCGGAGTTTTTGAAAAAAAGGGAGGAGATCGTTGAAAATCTCAAAAATATGGGATTTTTCTATATCACGCTGGATATCCAGGGCTTCCGCAGCGGGAGTATGGATGAAAATCTGTAAAAAAAATCCGGGTGTCAAGAAAAAATACTTGACACCGGTCAAAACCTGGTGTATGATAGCCAAGGTGATAGTCAGTGGAAAAAATAGTAGAACAGACTCTGCTGTATGATTTTTACGGCGAGCTTCTCACAGAACATCAGAGAAGAATTTATGAAGATGTAGTGTTAAATGACTATTCCCTCAGTGAGGTGGCCCAGGAACTGGGAATCAGCCGTCAGGGCGTCCATGACAATCTGAAAAGATGCAGCAGGATCCTTGAGGACTATGAAGAAAAGCTTCATCTGGTGGAAAAGTTTGTTTCCATTAGGGAGAAGATCCGGCGTATCCACAAGCTGAGCCAGGAATGTGAAAGCCTGGACAAAGAAGAGCTGGTGTCCCGGATCGAAAGTATTTCCCAGGAGATTTTAGAGGAGTTATAGCAGATGGCATTTGAGAGTTTAACTGATAAACTGCAGAATGTGTTCAAAAATTTAAGAAAAAAAGGCCGTCTGACAGAAGCGGATGTAAAAGCGGCTCTGAAGGAAGTTAAAATGGCCCTCTTAGAGGCGGACGTCAGCTTTAAGGTGGTAAAACAGTTTATGAAAGCCGTTCAGGAACGGGCGGTAGGACAGGATGTAATGTCCGGTCTGAATCCCGGCCAGATGGTGATCAAGATCGTAAACGAAGAGCTGGTAAAGCTTATGGGAAGCGAGACCACGGAGCTTGCTTTAAGACCGGGGAATGAAGTAACGGTCATTATGATGGCAGGTCTTCAGGGCGCAGGTAAGACCACCACTGCGGCAAAGCTGGCAGGAAAGCTGAAGTCCAAAGGCAGAAAGCCCCTTTTGGCAGCCTGTGACGTTTACCGTCCCGCAGCCATCAAACAGCTGCAGGTCAACGGAGAAAAGCAGGGTGTGGAAGTGTTTTCCATGGGGGATAAGAACAGCCCGGTGGACATTGCCAAAGGCGCTTACGAACACGCAAAAAATGAAAAATACAATGTTTTGATATTAGATACCGCAGGCCGTCTTCACATTGATGAGGATATGATGCAGGAGCTGGAAAATATAAAAGCAGCTCTTCCTGTGGATCAGACAGTTCTGGTAGTAGACGCCATGACCGGACAGGATGCGGTAAATGTGGCAGAGACCTTCCAGAACAAGGTCGGCATTGACGGTGTGATCCTGACAAAGATGGACGGTGATACACGAGGCGGTGCAGCCCTTTCTATTAAGGCGATCAGCGGAAAGCCGATCCTTTATGTGGGTATGGGAGAGAAGCTTTCTGATCTGGAGCAGTTTTATCCGGAGCGTATGGCCTCCCGTATTCTGGGAATGGGAGATGTGATGAGTCTTATTGAGAAGGCTCAGGCCAATCTGGATGAAGAGAAAGCCAAGGAAATGGAACAGAAATTCCGCAAAAATACCTTTGGCTTTGACGATTATCTGGAGAGTATGAACCAGATGAAGAACATGGGCGGTCTGTCCAGCGTACTCAGCATGCTTCCCGGTATTGGTTCCCAGGTAAAAGATATTGACAGTATGGTAGATGAGAAAGAACTGGCCAGAAAAGAGGCTATGATCCTTTCCATGACTCCGAAAGAGCGGTCCAATCCGGATATCCTCAATCCTTCCAGAAAGGCAAGGATCGCAAAGGGTGCGGGGGTAGACGTGGCGGAAGTCAACCGTATGGTAAAACAGTTCGAGCAGGCTAAGAAAATGATGAAGCAGATGCCTGGACTGATGGGTGGAAAAGGTGGTAAAAGAGGAAGATTCAAACTTCCCTTTTAACATATAAGAAAGAGTAAAGATCAGGAGGTGAAAAGAACATGGCAGTAAAAATCAGATTAAGAAGAATGGGACAGAAAAAAGCTCCTTTCTATAGAATCATCGTTGCAGATTCCAGATCCCCAAGAGACGGAAAGTTCATCGAGGAGATCGGAACCTATGACCCGAATCAGGATCCAAGCGTATACAAAGTAGATGAAGAAGCAGCAAAGAGATGGCTGGCTAACGGCGCTCAGCCTACAGACGTAGTTGCTAAGATCTTCAAGCTGGCTGGTATCGAAAAATAATCGGGAGGTACTTTGTAATGAAAGAGTTAGTAGAAGTAATTGCAAAATCTCTGGTAGATTGTCCCGATGAAGTTGTTGTTACCGAGACAGAAGAAAATGACGCGATCCTTGTGGAGCTTAAGGTAGCGCCTTCCGACATGGGTAAAGTGATCGGACGCCAGGGACGGATCGCAAAGGCTATCCGTACAGTGGTAAAGGCCGCTTCCTCAAAAAGCGACAAAAAGGTAGTCGTTGATATTTTGCAGTAAGCGTTTGGCTTATGACAGTAAGTATAGAAAGGGCTGTTGCAACTATGATTGCGGCAGCTCTTCTTGTTTTGTACGATACGCCCGGCAAGCGGCTGCCGAGCTTGCATGCGCAGGTCTTCGCTCCGCTACGGTCCATGCTGGACGCGTGCCGCTGGCACGCAGCACCATTTGACGGGCAAAGGACAGCGACAGGCTTTTTTTCGGAGCTGCCCTCAGTATCGCAGCGGAGGGGGAAGGGCTCTCCCCTGTCCGCCTATAGGAGAGATTATATAGGAGAGAAAAAATGGAAGATTTACTTCAGGTTGGCGTGATCACCACTACCCACGGTATCCGGGGTGAGGTGAAAGTTTATCCTACCACAGATGATCCCAGAAGATTCGAGGTCCTTCCCAGCGTACTTCTGGACACAGGAAAGGAACTGTGTGAACTGGAGATCCAGAGAGTCAAATATTTCAAGCAGTTTGTGATCTTAAAATTCCGGGATGTAGATGATATTAATGAGATCGAGCCTTATAAAGGAAAAAGCCTCTATGTGACCCGGGATATGGCAGTTCCTCTGGGGGAGAATGAATACTATATCGCAGATCTGATCGGTATGGAGGTCTTTCTGGAGGACGGCAGTCTTTTCGGCAGGATCAAAGATGTTATGGAGACAGGAGCCAATGATGTATATATTGTCCAGACCCAGGAGAAAGAAGTGCTGATTCCTGCCATTAAAGACTGCATTCTCCAGGTAGATGTGCAGTCAAACAAAATGGTCATTCATCTGATGAAAGGTCTGGTTTAGGAGGAAGGATATGAAGTTTCATGTACTGACTTTATTCCCGGAGATGATTGAAAATGCAGTCCACACCAGTATTACCGGACGGGCGGCCAAAAAGGGGACCATCTCTCTGAATACAGTGAATATCCGGGATTTTTCCGTCAATAAGCATATGCGGGTAGACGATTATCCCTATGGAGGAGGAGCCGGCATGGTCATGGAGCCGGAGCCGGTATACCGTGCCTGGAAGTCTGTAGCTGATCTCCGGGAAAATAATGGGAAGAAACCCCGGTGTATCTATCTCACTCCCCAGGGAAAAGTCCTGAACCAGACTCTTGTAGAAGAACTGGCTATGGAGGAAGAACTGGTCCTTCTGTGCGGCCATTATGAGGGGATCGACGAGAGGGTTCTGGAAGAAGTAGTTACAGACTATGTATCTATCGGTGATTATGTCCTTACAGGTGGAGAACTGGCTGCCTGTGTACTCATTGATGCCGTGTCCAGATTTGTGCCGGGAGTGCTCAGCAATGAGGAATCATCCCAGTTTGAGTCGATTCAGGATAATCTTCTGGAGTATCCCCATTATACCAGACCGGAAGTCTGGAAGAACAGACAGGTGCCGGAAGTCCTTCTGAAGGGAGATCACAAAAAGATCCAGGCCTGGAGGATGGAGAAGTCTCTGGAGAGGACCCGGCAGAGAAGGCCGGACCTTTTGGAAAAGAACCGGCCGGTGACTACAGCCTTTTTCAGTCCTACGGGAGGAACCAGAAAAGCGGCGGAAATATTTACAGGATATCTTACCCAGAATCCAAGATATCTGGATCTGACCCGGAGAAAGCTGAGAAAAAAGAAGATTCGGTTTTCTTCCAGGGAATTGCTGATCGCTGCTGCGCCGGTCTATGGAGGACAGCTTCCTGTGACAGAGGAGCCTCTTTTTGCCAATCTCCAGGGGGAGGGTACGCCCTGTGTTGTTATGGCGGCCTATGGAAACCGGCACTATGATGATACATTGGCGCAGATGAAAAAGCGTCTGGAAGAACAGGGTTTTATCTGTATCGGGGCCATTGCCCCGGTGATCCCGCATATATATTCATCTGTACTGGGAAAGGGCCGTCCAGATGAGGAGGATCGGAAGATCCTGAAGAAATTTGCGGTAGAGACAAAAAAACGCCTGGAAAAGGGAAGAACGGAAGGCTTTGCTTCTGTACAGGTCCCGGGAAATCCTGATCCTGAGCCTAAACAGATGAAACCAGTGAAAAAAACTTTTGACAGCGCTTTATGCACTAATTGCCAGTCCTGTGTCCAGAAATGTCCGGTGAATGCCATTTCTCAGGAGACTCTGGAAATCCGGGGGGACAGGTGTCTGAATTGTATGTGCTGTGTAAAAGTCTGTAAGGCCAAAGCCAGAGGATATGACTGCTCCCAGGTAAGGCAGTATCTGGAGACTCATTACAGTACCCCAAGAAAAATAGAGTTTTTTTAAGGCATTTTACTTGACAGGAGTTTTTCTCCATAGTATAATTGAAGCCGTTGTAACGGTGGGAGCAGTGTGCCCTCACCTAAAAAAAGAGATGGTCCTCTGCTGCATAGCGCATTAAGAACATCCAGAGATAAAGGAGAAGAATTATGAACGAAATCATCAAAAACATTGAAGCTGCTCAGCTGAAAGCAGAAGTACCTCAGTTTAACGTAGGAGACACAGTAAGAGTACACGGAAAGATCAAAGAGGGAAACCGTGAAAGAATCCAGGTATTCGAAGGTGTTGTATTAAAGAAACAGGGCGGAAGCAACCGTGAGACATTTACCGTAAGAAAGAATTCTAACGGTATCGGCGTAGAAAAGACATGGCCTCTTCACTCCCCGAATGTAGAAAAGGTAGAGGTTATCAGACGCGGTAAAGTAAGACGTGCAAAACTGAACTACTTAAGACAGCGTGTTGGTAAAGCTGCAAAAGTAAAAGAGTTAGTAAGATAATATGGTGATGGACAGGGGGCCGCTGTGTGGAAGCATTCAGCGGTCCCCTGTTGCATAAAAGATCCGGGGGTCTGCATGAAGAAGAGAAAAAAGAAGAAAAAAATACAGAAAATCGAGTTCCAGAGAGATCTGGCCTTGGAATTTATAAAAAGTGAGAAAGGACGTCCTGTTTTTACCTGGATATTTCAGATCGCAGTGGCGCTGGCTCTTGCCGCGGTGGTGGCGATCTTCTTTTTCCAGAGTATCACCATGCAGGAAAGCAGCATGGAACCCACTTTGGAGACCGGAGAGCGGTTTTTTATAAATA
>DWUY01000280.1 GCA_019120515.1 Candidatus Blautia avicola
GAATTTCACCTTTTCTGATTTTCTGCTGTAGGCCTCAGTCTATTTCTACGGGCAAATTTCACCTTTCCCGATTTTTGGCTGTAGGCTTCAACTTATTTCTACCGGCGAATTTCACCTTTTCCGATTTTCTACCGTAGGCCTTGGCTTATTTCTACCGGCGAATTTCGCTTTCCTCGATTTTCTGCCGTAGGCTTCAACTTATTTCTACGGGTGAATTTCAGAATTTCACCTTTTCCGATTTTTGGCTATAGGCTTCAGCCTATTTCTACCGGCGAATTTCGCTTTCCTCGATTTTCTGCTGTAGGTCTCGGCTTATTTCTACAGCCTGATTCTTGATTTCTTATATTTGGAATGTTTTCCGATGACTACCGGATGTTTGATATAATTAATTTGAATTAATTTGAATTGATATGATATAAGTTGATTTAAAAATCCCGGAAGCCGAAACTTCCGGGATAAATATCTTTTGTAATACAGCGTATGCTCTCTGATTATCTCTTGGAGAACTGCGGCGCACGACGTGCAGCTTTGAGACCGTACTTCTTTCTCTCTTTCATTCTTGGGTCACGAGTTAAGTAACCTGCTGCTTTCAGAGCTGGCCTGTAATCGCTGTCTGCTTCCAGAAGCGCTCTGGAGATTCCGTGACGGATAGCACCAGCCTGTCCTGTAAAGCCGCCTCCATGAACGTTTACTAACACATCAAATTTATCAGTTGTCTCTGTCAGTACTAATGGCTGACGAACAACTACCTTTAATGTCTCTAATCCAAAATATTCGTCGATATCTCTTTTATTGATTGTAATCTTGCCTGTACCTGGTACCAGGTATACACGAGCTACAGATGATTTTCTTCTTCCTGTTCCATAGAATTTTGTACTAGCCACTGTCATTTACCTCCTATTAAAATGTTAATACTTCTGGCTTCTGAGCTGCGTGATCATGCTCTGGTCCAGCGTATACATGTAATTTTTTAATCATGGCCCTTCCTAAAGGTCCTTTTGGAAGCATACCCTTAACAGCCAGTTCAATTACTCTTTCAGGTTTTCTGTCCATCATTTCTCTTAATGTGAACTCTTTCATTCCGCCAACATAGTCAGAATGTCTGTAGTAGATCTTCTGATCCAGTTTCTTACCTGTAACTTTTACTTTATCAGCATTAACAACGATCACATAGTCACCTGTGTCAATGTGAGGTGTGTAGATCGGTTTGTTTTTTCCTCTTAAAACTTTTGCGATTTCAGATGCAAGACGGCCTAATGTCTGTCCATCAGCATCTACAACATACCATTTTCTTTCAACCTTATCTGGATTAGCCATATAACTGTTCATGGTTTTCCCTCCTGTTATCATCAATATACATTAAAATTTCGTTATAAAAATATCAGGTATAACTGCCGCTTCCTGTCTGTCACAGGTTCCGGCGCTTTGTACAAACTCCTCTCACCGCCATACCGGGGCTTTTGGCTAGGCAGCTTCACAGTTCGTCACATTGAGTTATTATATTATAAGTAAAATCCTGTGTCAACAACTTTCTGCACATTCTCTGGATTTTTTTCCTGTTTTTCCCTTTTCTTCTCTTTCCACTGGCCGGTCTTCTCCCGGATCAGCATAGGTGTCCGTTCCTCCAGATCTTTTCTCCCCAACTGCAGTTCATTGCAGACCAGCACCAGATTATCTACCGTCAGAGGGATCCCCTCTGAATAGCCGCTGGCAAAGAACAGGATCGGATCTTCTCTGTTGGCCCGGTAAAGTTTCTTCACCAGGTCCTGATCTTTCTGCAAAAACTCCATCAGCGGCACAGACAGCACCGGATTCTCAAAGCGAAGCCGGAATTTATTGCGGAGCATAGCCTCGATCTGCATATTTTTATAATTTTTATAAGCCAGACGTTCCAGAAGGTTTACCATACTCCTGTCACAGATCTCCAGTGTGGCGTAGATCCCATTCAGCTCCCTGGAGAATTCATAATGCTCCTCCCACTCTTCCTTATGCTTATACCGCACATCATGGTCTACTTCATGCCATCCTTCGGAAAAAGTAGTCCGGACCTGTACCTCAAAAGTCTTGTCGATCCTGTAGTTTTCCCACAATCCCCGGGGAAAGGCCGAGGAAATCTCCTCAGGCATACGGCACACATAATTCATCCGGATAGGATTAAACTCATTTACCTTGGGAATGTCCTCATGAGAGTCTTTTTCAATAATAGAATAAGTCTCCTTAAGAAGCTCCTTGCAGATCGGCACGTCATCCATATAATAAAGAACGATCCGGATACCGATCAGATCCTGAAGTTTCTTATCTTTCTCCATATATTCTTCTTTCTTCCACTCCAGTTTATGCCAGATGGATCCTGCTGATTTGAGTCTGGAAAAGATATGAAAATAAATACCGCTTTTACTCAGTTTTTCCTGGATATCCCTTCCCAGAGCTTTTCTCAGGCCTCTCACTTTATCGTTTTCCAGATATTGGGATAATTCTTCGATTTCTCTCATAAACACTCCTCTTTCGCGGTCAGATACACTGCCGCCTGCAAAAAGATCAGAAGTATCACTTGTCTGATATGTCTCGCTTATTATAACAATTTTCCTTTTGTTCGTAAATGATTTTATACATAATTCTGTGACTTCGTCACAGACTAAAAAAAGAAAACCGGCTATACTTTAGGCAAGCTCAAAACAA
>DWUY01000028.1 GCA_019120515.1 Candidatus Blautia avicola
CGGCTGCAGACGGATTATATAGATCTGGGCATGATCCATTTTGTAGATGAAGAAGCAGAGTTTCACAGGATCATGGAAGGAGAATTTCTGGCTTATGTGAAAGAGCAGAAGGAGAAAGGGATCATCCGTCACATTGGCATGAGCACCCATAATCCCAGAGTGGCAAAGCTGGCGGCCTTGAGCGGAGAAATCGAAATGCTCCTGTTCAGTATTAATCCGGCTTTTGATCTTCTTCCGGCAAGCGAAGATCTGAATATATATTTTGCGGAGAACTATGAAGAAAGTCTGGGGGGCATTGACCCTGAGAGGGCGGAACTATACCGGATCTGCGAGCAGCAGGGAGTGGGCATTACGGTTATGAAAGGGTATGCAGGGGGAAGACTGTTTTCTTCCAAGACCTCTCCTTTCGGCGTGGCCCTGACGCCGGTCCAGTGTATCCATTACGCCCTGACCAGACCGGCTGTGGCCAGCATACTTACCGGCTGCGATACACCGGAACATGTAAAAGAAGCTGCCAGCTATGAGACCGCCACAGAAGAAGAAAAAGATTATGCTACCGTGCTGGCAAAAGCCCCTCATCATGCCTATTCAGGACAGTGCACCTACTGCGGCCACTGCGCTCCATG
Organism: Candidatus Blautia avicola; assembly: GCA_019120515.1. Classification (GTDB taxonomy): domain Bacteria; phylum Bacillota; class Clostridia; order Lachnospirales; family Lachnospiraceae; genus Blautia; species Blautia avicola. The sequence goes on from DWUY01000028.1 coordinate 627, forward strand.
CCCTGCTCAGATCGATATTGCCATGGTAAATAAACTTTATGACCTGGCAGTGATGCAAAAGGAGATCCCAGCCAGTCTCCGGGCCCATTATGAAGGACTGTCTGCCAACGCAGAAGACTGTATCGGCTGCGGCGGCTGTGAAGAGAGATGTCCATTCGGAGTGCCTGTGGTTGAAAGAATGGAGAAGGCGAAAACGTTGTTCAGATAAAAAGGCCTGTTATAAAAAACAGATTCCCGGTATAGTTTTATTCATGGAAAATAGAAGGAGGGGAGGCGCAGTGAGGGAAAACTGCTGAAAAAATGAAGAAAAGAGGTATTGACCGTTTCATTCTCTATCTGGCTGCAGTGGGTGTTTCTGTTTTATCTGTAATTCAGTCTCAGGAGAATCTGCTGCCAAAGATAGTTGGAATTTTGGTATACGTTTTGGCCGCAATTTTACTGACGGGAGCTTTTATATGTCTATATAAAGACTTAAGAAGCGGGATCATTGAAAAGTTTCTTACAACTGTAAAGAAAAACTCTTTCGGCGCTCATTTTCTTGAAGACTACAGATTTCGGACAATTTTGACTACCATGCCCAGCTTTATGATCAATGTGGCATATACGATATATAATGGTGTGATCGGTATTATGAATCAGTCCTCCTGGTTCATTACAATGGCTGTTTATTACAGCCTTCTGGGGATCATGCGTTACTGTGCAGTCCACACAGAAAGGAAAATATCCCGCCTGGAAGACCATAAACTGATCAGAAAGAAGGAACTGGCCGTGATAAAAACAGATGGTATCCTGCTGCTGTTGTTAAATCTGGCCCTGAGCGGCGTTGTTTTGCTGACTATAGCCGAAGGAACGGCAAAGGCCTATTCTGAATATTATGGCGATATCCATAGCGGCCTATACATTTTATAAGATCATCATGGCTGTGATCCATATGGTCAAGGTGAGAAAAATGGAGTCCCCGATCCTGATCACCATCCGGAATATAGGAGTAGCAGACGCACTGGTGTCTATGCTGACTCTGCAGATGACCATTCTGGTATCCTTTCAGGGAACCGATAGTCTGGATATGAACAGGATTAACGGTATTACAGGACTGGCGGTATGTCTGCTGATATCCGCATTGGGGATCAGCATGATCTATTATGCTTTTAAGAGAAGGAGCTGTTGCAATTAATCAAAATAGATTCCCCTCATATCTGTTTAGCAAGAATTATAAAAATATGAGCAATGAGCAGATTGACTCTCCCCTCCTTTTTCCATATGATAAAATTGTCAAAAAGCAGGAGAAAGGAGAAGGATATTGAAAGAAAACGTAAAAGGAAGAGTGACGATCCCTACAGACCTTGATGTGGTCCCTGAAACACTGGAACTGATGAAGAGATGGGGAGCAGATGCCATCCGTGACTGTGACGGCACAGATTATCCGGAAGAACTGAAAGATATAGATGCAAAGGTATACGCTACCTATTACACCACAAGAAAAGATAACGCCTGGGCCAAGGCAAATCCGGATGAGATCCAGCAGATGTATATTATGACTCCTTTTTACACCGCCGTCAGCGATGAACTGTCTGTTCACCTTATGGACCATCTGTATCCAGATATGCTGAAAGTAAATGATCATGACGATATTACCAGATGGTGGGAAGTGATAGACCGGACTACCGGGGAAGTGTTACCGCCGGAGCAGTGGAGCTATGACAGCGAGACGGGAAACGTGACTATTCACAGCCCGCGGGCTTTTCATGACTATACCGTCAGCTTTCTTGCATATATCATGTGGGATCCGGTACATATGTATAATGCGGTGACAAACGGATGGAAGAATTTTGAAAAGCAGATCACTTTTGATGTGCGTCAGCCAAAGACTCATAAATATTCCATGGAGAGACTGCGGAAATTTATCGCAGACAATCCTCATGTAGATGTGATCCGTTATACTACCTTTTTCCATCAGTTCACCTTGATCTTTGATGAACTGGCAAGAGAGAAGTATGTGGACTGGTACGGATATTCTGCGTCAGTAAGTCCTTATATCCTGGAACAGTTTGAAAAAGAAGCAGGGTATAAGTTCCGGCCGGAATTTATCATTGACCAGGGGTATATGAACAATACCTACCGTATTCCTTCAAAGGAATTCCTGGATTTCCAGGCTTTCCAGAGAAGAGAAGTAGCAAAACTGGCAAAAGAGATGGTAGATATCACCCATGAATGCGGAAAAGAAGCCATGATGTTCCTGGGAGACCACTGGATCGGTACAGAACCTTTTATGGATGAGTTTAAGACCATTGGCCTGGACGCTGTTGTGGGAAGCGTTGGAAACGGCGCCACACTGCGGCTGATCAGCGATATCGAGGGGATAAGATACACAGAGGGACGTCTCCTGCCGTACTTCTTCCCGGATGTATTTCATGAAGGGGGAGATCCGGTAAAAGAAGCCAAAGTGAACTGGGTGACAGCAAGAAGAGCGATCCTGAGAAAACCCATCGGCCGGATCGGATACGGCGGATACTTAAAACTTGCCATGGAGTTCCCGGACTTCATTGATTATGTGGAAAGTGTATGCAGCGAGTTCCGGACTTTATACGAGAACATTAAGGGAACAACACCTTACTGTATTAAGAAAGTAGCGGTTCTGAACTGCTGGGGAAAGATGCGGGCATGGGGCAACCATATGGTCCATCACGCCATCTATTATAAACAGAATTATTCTTACGCAGGGGTGATCGAGGCCTTAAGCGGAGCGCCCTTTGACGTCCGGTTCATCAGCTTTGACGATATCCGTCAGGACCCGGATATCCTGAAAGATATTGATGTGATCCTGAATGTGGGCGACGCGGATACCGCCTATACAGGCGGAGAAAACTGGATAGATGAAAAGATTGTTACAGCCGTAAAGAAGTTCATCTATAACGGCGGAGGATTTATCGGAGTGGGAGAGCCCACAGGCCATCAGTACCAGGGACATTTCCTTCAGCTTGCCACTGCTATGGGCGTAGAGAAGGAAACAGGCTTTACTTTAAATGTAGACAAGTATAACTGGGAAGAACACGATCATTTCATTAAAGAAGACTGTACGAAAGAAATTGATTTCGGCGAAGGAAAAAAAAGCATGTATGCCCTGGATGGAACTCAGATCCTCGTCCAGCGTGACAAGGAAGTACAGATGGCTGTGAAGGAGTTCGGAAAAGGGCGCTGCGTATATATCAGCGGCCTTCCCTACAGCTTTGAAAACAGCAGGATCCTGTACCGTTCTATTATCTGGTCTTCACATGATGAAGAGAATCTCTGCCGGTGGTTCAGCACCAACTTTAATGTGGAAGTTCATGCTTATGTAAAGAACGGAAAGTACTGTGTGGTGAATAACACTTACGAGCCTCAGAGTACAACCGTATACAGAGGGGACGGAACCAGTTTTGATGTGGATCTGAAGGCGAACGAGATCATCTGGTATGAAATATAAAATGCCGGTTTCTCTGCCTGAAGAGTGCACTTACTCTTTCTCATGATCCTGCCGGTATCTGATAGGGGTGATCCCATAGAATTTCCGGAAGGTCTGTGTGAAATAAGACTGGGAGGAAAATCCTGTAGAGCCGGCGATATCTGAAACGGAGAGATCCGTATCCCTGAGAAGCTGGCAGGCGGCCTCCAGTCTGCGCTGGTTCAGATACTGGATAGGAGATAGTCCGGTATATTTGGCAAAGGAATGCGCCATATAATATTTATTCATGTGCGTCAGCTCTGTCAGGCCGTCCAGGGTGATATGTTCTGCATAGTTTGTGTCCAGATATTCTTTTATCTGGGCACATTCTTTTGTCATTCGTACAGTATTGATGGAGACAGGGAGCAGCTGACGGGAAGAGCGGAGGATACGCAGGATCAGGATCTCAAGAAGGCGCTGACAGATCAGTTCCGCACCGTAGCCTTCGGATTTCACTTCATAATGGATCTGGGCAAAAAGGTCCCGGATTAAAGACACATTATCAAAATTGCAGAAAATCTGAGCGGTAGGGGATCGGTTTTCTTCCTGAAAAGCGATGCCGTCGATGCCCAGGACATAGTATTCAAGAGGTGTGCCGGGAATGGACTGCTCTGTGTGTTCCAGATAAGGCGGAATGATGATCAGGTCTCCGGTTTCGATGGGACGGATATCCCGGCGGAAAAAGAAATTTCCTTTGCCCTTGAGCACAAAGAAGATTTCTGTAAAAGGATGGGTGTGGAGAACACTGGGCCAGTCTTTTTCATCTTTGGACAAGGAGATGGACAGCAGCCGGGAATTGATCTTTGGGATCTCGTTTTCTTTGATGGAATAGTGTCTGTGGCTCATACTGCCGCCTCCTTCGGTTTGTGAAATGCTTTGTTTGTTGTAGATATTATACAAAGAAAACCGGAACAAAAGCAAGAATTTATAAAAAATAGTCCAGAAAAGAAAGGAAGAATAAAAATGGGACGTGTATCAGAACTGCAGGTCAGGGAGGCAATTGCCAACTTTGATTATACAGGTAGGCTGAAAGAACGGAAGCCTTTTGGAAGCGGGCATATCAATGATACCTATCTGCTCACATTTGAGATCGGGGACATGGGGAATATGAGCGCTATCCTTCAGAGAATGAACCGGGAAATTTTTATAAAGCCGGTGGAACTTATGGAGAATATCGTAGGGGTGACTTCCTACCTTCGGGAAAAAATCCTGGAAAACGGGGGAGATCCGGAAAGAGAGACCTTGAATATCATTCCTGCAAAAGACGGAAAAGCCTATTATGTAGATTCTAAAGGAGAATACTGGAGATCCTATAAGTTTATTACAGACGCCAGATGCTATGACCGGGTGGAAAAGCCGGAGGACTTTTATGAAAGTGCAGTAGCCTTTGGCAATTTCCAGAGACTTCTTGCGGATTATCCGGCAGAAACTCTCTACGAGACTATTCAAGGATTCCATGATACCCAGGCAAGATTTGAAGTGTTTAAACAGGCTGTTGCCCAGGATGTCTGCGGAAGAGCGGCGTCTGTAGGCAGAGAGATCGAATTTGCACTTGCCCATGAAGAGACAGCCAGGGTCTTTGGAGAGCTGCAGAAAAAAGGCCAGGTGCCTCTTCGGGTAACCCACAATGATACCAAGCTGAACAATATCATGATCGACAATACTACCAGGAAAGGGATCTGCGTCATTGATCTGGATACGGTAATGCCGGGACTTGCTATGAATGACTTTGGCGATTCCATACGTTTTGGGGCAAGTACGGCTGCGGAAGATGAAAAAGATCTGAGCAAAGTATCCTGCAGCATGGAACTTTTTGAGATCTATGTAAAAGGATTCCTTCAGGGATGTGCAGGAAGCCTTACTCCAAAAGAGGTGGAACTTCTTCCCATGGGCGCAAAAGTAATGACCTACGAATGTGGAATGCGTTTCCTGACAGACTATCTTCAGGGTGACCATTACTTTAAGACCAACAGAGAAGGCCATAACCTGGACCGGGCAAGGAGCCAGTTTAAACTGGTGGAAGATATGGAAGCAAAATGGGATATCATGAGAAAAATCGTAAGCAGATACGGAAATCTGTAAGTTTTCAGGAAAATAGCAGGGCAGGACTTTCCCGCTCTGCATTTTTTGCGGCGTGCCAGGCAAGCGACTGCCGTGCTTGCGCAAGCAGGCGTTTGCCTGGAAAGAAATTGTGCGTTTATGACGATGAAATACAGGTTTAGACTAGATAATTTGGCAAAAATGTGTTATCTTAGATACGTATCCTTAGTAATCTACTTGATTTGCGGATTATCATTATTTTTCTTCAAAATACAGAGGGGGAAAATAACAGGAAAGACAAGGATAAAAGTTCCGAATATTACTATAAGGAAGGTGAGTAGAGCAATTGGAAAATTATACGAAGTACAGGTTAAAAAACAATGATGAACTGGCATCTGTATTGGCCGATAAAGACAATCTGTTCATCATTGCCTGTAACAAGTGTTTCAAGGAATTTGAAACTATCGATGAACCGGAATGCGCCGAGTTTGAAAAATTCGCCGCAGAGCAGGGCAAGACAGTTACAGGTACTGCAAGAGTTGATTTTTTATGTAACAAAATCCAGACAGAGAAAAAACTCCAGGATATGATCCCGGAAGGTACAGAAAATGTTTTCGTGATCTCCTGCGGACTGGGAATCCAGACTGTGGCAGATCTGGCGGGGAAACCCGTATATGCGGCCAGCAATTCCCTGAATTACAGAGGCTATCATGGCATGGCGCTTACTCAGAAAAAGTGTGACGCATGCGCTCAGTGCTATTTGAACATAACCGGCGGCGTCTGTCCCATCGTTGACTGCTCCAAGAGCCTGGTAAACGGCCAGTGCGGCGGCGCGAAAGACGGAAAATGCGAAGTAGACAGCAGCAAAGACTGCGCATGGGAAAAAATCTATCAGAGACTGGAAAAGCAGGGACGTCTTGAAGAGTTCCTCCATCAGCCGGTCCAGTTGAGAGATTACTCCAAGATCAATTTCAAGTTTGTAAATGATTACGTGAAATCTATCCGGGCAGAACGTCTGGAAGGCTACTACGGAGGGGTTCATCCTTTAGAGCGCAAAGAGTATACAGAACATATGGCCCTGAAGAGATTCCCCGAACCGGAAGAAGTAGTTATCCCTCTGTCCATGCATGCAGGGGCTCCGGCCAATCCTGTAGTGCAGGTGGGCGATACGGTTAAAGTGGGACAGAAGATCGGTGAGACGGCGGCCTTTATCAGCAGCCCTGTACACTCCAGTGTCAGCGGTACGGTAACTGCCATTGAAAACCGCGGACATGCCACCAGAGGAGAATGCCTTTCTGTGGTGATCAAATCTGACGGAAAGAATACTCTCCATGAATCTGTTAAGCCTCACAAAGGCCTGGAAGAGCTGACTCCCGATGAGATCGTGGAGATCGTAAAAGAGGCAGGTATCGTAGGTATGGGCGGCGCCGGTTTCCCCACATCTGTAAAATTAAAACCTGCCAAGCAGGTAGATACCATCCTTCTTAACGGCTGCGAGTGCGAGCCCCTTCTGACTGCAGACCACCGGGTACTCCTGGAGTTTGCAGATGATGTGATCTATGGACTTAAGGCGATCCTTAAGGCAGTAGGCGCAGAAAGAGGCGTTATTGTCATCGAGGACAATAAGCCTGACGCGATCCAGCTTATGACGGAGAAAACTGCAGATCTTGAAAATATAGAAGTTGTAACAGCTAAGACGAAATACCCCCAGGGTGCTGAGAAGATGCTGATCAAACGTGTGACCGGAAGAAAAGTTCCAAGCGGCGGCCTCCCTGCAGATGTGGGCTGTATCGTCAGCAACATCAGCACGACCAAGGCTATTGCCGACGCCATTTTGACCGGTATGCCACTGATCGAGCGTGTTGTGACTGTAACCGGCGAGAGGGTGAAAAATCCGGGAAACTTTATCGTAAAGATCGGTACCAATACAAAAGATCTGATCGATTACTGCGGCGGAGTGACAGGAGATGACGTTACCATTAAGGCCGGCGGACCTATGATGGGATTCCTTCTTACAGATACAAATGTACCTATCATGAAAGGCTCCAATGGAATTATTGCCGTGGATACAGATCATACGGTAGAACAGCCCTGTATCAAATGCGGCCGGTGTATGGATGTATGTCCTATGGAACTGTCTCCACTGTATTTCGCAAAATTTGCGGATGAGGAGAACTGGCAGGGCATGAAAGAGAAAAATGTCATGGACTGTATCGAGTGCAGATGCTGTGAGTATATCTGTTCCTCCAAGATTCCGTTAGTGACGAAGATCAAAGCCGGAAAAAATGCAGTAAGGGGGATGAAGTGATATGTTGATTACCGAATTAAAACCCAGAGAAACCATTGAAGCCCTGACAGAAGGGAAAAAAGTCTTTATCATCAACTGCCATGGCTGCAAGGAAGTCTATTTTCCGGTAAAAGAAGCGGATGAGCTCCAGAAAGCCTGGACCGCTGAAGGAAAAGTGACCGGGATCCTCACAACAGATTACATATGCAATCAGGAAAATATGGAGCTCCGTCTCCAGAAACATATGGATGAGATCCAGGCTGCGGACATGGTCCTTGTATTTTCCTGCGGCGTAGGCGTTCAGACCGTTGCCGCTTATCTGGAAGAGAAAAAGGTATGCGCTGCCTGCGATACCTGTCCTCTGCCGGGATTCCAGGGCGTAACTCCTCTGGAGTATAAATGCGATCAGTGCGGAGAGTGTTATCTGAACCTCACCGGCGGTATCTGCCCCATCACTGCCTGCTCCAAGAGCCTGGTCAACGGCCAGTGCGGTGGCGCCAAAAACGGCAAATGCGAAGTAGACAGCGACATGGAATGCGGCTGGGAGCGTATTTACAGACGCCTTGAGCAGATCGGACGTCTGGATGTACTGAAATGTCCTACCCAGGTGCGGAACTTTGCGACTGATGATGAAGTTTAAAAAGGAAAATGCAAAAATTTTAAGAATTAGGAGTAATGTATCATGAAGATTACTGAGTTATTTGAACGTGGCGAATTTGTTGTATCTGCGGAGGTTGGCCCCCCAAAAGGATTTCATGTAGAGCATTTGCTGGAAGAAGCAAAAACCTATTTAAGCGGCATTACCGCAGTAAATGTAACCGATAATCAGTCTTCTGTTATGCGTCTGGGATCTCTGGCTATGTGTAAGGCTCTGAAGGATGAAGGACTGACTCCGATCTATCAGCTGACCTGCCGTGACAGAAACCGTATCGCTCTCCAGTCCGATCTTTTAAGCGCGGCAATGTTCGGGATCGAGAATCTGCTGCTCCTTACAGGAGACCATACAAAACTGGGCGATCATCCACAGGCGAAACCGGTATTCGACCTGGATTCTGTTTCTCTGATCCATGCAGTTACAAAACTGGAAGAAGGCGTGGACCTGGGCGGAAACGAACTGATCGGAGAACCTCCGAAATTCGCTAAAGGAGCGGTAGTATCTCCTTGCAGCGACTCCGTTGACGCACAGCTGGCAAAGATGGAGAGAAAAGTAATGGCAGGAGCCGATTACTTCCAGACCCAGGCTGTTTTTGAGCCGGAAAAATTCATCAAATTTATGGAAAAGGCAAAACAGTTCGGAAAACCTGTACAGGTTGGTATCATCATTCCAAAATCTGCAGGAATGTGCAAGTTCATGAATAACAATGTAGCCGGCGTTCATGTTCCTGACGAGATGATCGAAGAGCTGAAGAAGGATAAAGAAAAGACCAAAGCCGGTATCACCGGCGTGGAGATCGCAGCCCGCATCATCAAAGAATGTAAACCTTACTGCCAGGGCGTACATATCATGGCTCTTGGCTGGGAGTCCAAGGTACCGGATCTTCTGAAGGCTGCCGGGATCTGAAAAGAGAATTTTCCGCAGTCATCATGACTGCTTTGACTGAACGGCATATGTCATGGGGAAAAGGACGTATGCTGCTATGAAAAATAGAACAAGACTTTTATTTCTGCGGGCAACGAGCTAAGAGGGCATGTTTGCATGTCCATTTGGCGGTGCTGTGTGCCGGTGGCACACGTTTAGCACACCTGCCGCGGAATAGGGGTCTTGTTCTTTTGTTGTAAAAACGGGAATAAAAAGAAAAGAGGAAGATATGTATGACGGAATATTGGCATAATTGGATCTGCCAGGTGGTGACAGGATGAATACTTTCTGGATTTTGCTGGAACAGATCGGACTTTTTGTTATTTATATTATAATAGGCGCTCTTCTTATTAAAACAAAAGTTTTTACAGAGATCACGATTGAATCCATTTCCAGATTCGTATTGAAACTTGCGCTTCCGGTTATGATCTTTGTTAATATTGCAGGAGGAGTGGACAGGAGAACTCTTTTCCAGTCTGCGGGAATACTGATATATACCTGCATTTTTTATATTTTTACTTTCCTGATCGGAAAAGGCTTAAGCCGCCTGTTTCATGTAAAAGGTGATCAGGGGCAGGTCTATCATGCCCTTGCCATGTTCGGGAACGTTGGATTTATGGGAATCCCTATTATTACCAGCATACTCCCTCAAAACGGTATGCTTTATATTTCCATATTTACGATCATCGATCAGCTGGTCCTGTGGACTGTGGGGGTAAAGCTTACCACTCCTTCAGGAGAAGGAAAGTTTGATCCGAGAAAATTGATAAATCCCTCTACCGTGGCGATCCTTCTTTCGATGGTTTTTGTGATCGGCAGGATTCCTCTGCCGGCACTTCTGGATACTGGATTGCAAAAGATCGGCAATACAGCTACCCCTCTGGCTATGATCTATCTGGGCGGGGTTTTTGCCTGTATTGACATACGGAGATATATCAGAAGTATAGAGTTTTACGGGATTATTTTTATGAAGATGATCCTGTTTCCCGTGATTTTTTACCTGCTGCTGGGATTTTTCCAGACACCGGAAGAAATACGCCTTACGATGTCTCTTCTGGGAGCAATGCCGGCGATGTCTTCTGTTGTAATGATGGCAAAGGCTTCAGGATCTGAGGGAGATTATGCCATGGGCGGAGTATTTGTCACCACTCTCTGTTCCATTGTCACAATTCCGGCCGTATGCTGGATCCTCCAGAAGCTGCTGTTTTAAGCGCCTGATGCATACATGTCTGTATGGCTCGCTGCCCACAGGGATAAAAGATTTCCTTGACATTTACGGGACAGTATGTTAGATTTTATTCAAGCAATGGAAAGGGAGTAGCTGAACATCCCAAAAGGATGGTTTTGTAATCGTCAACCGGTGCCGAGAGGCACCCGTAGCAAATGAGATAGCAAGACTTTTATTGTGGCAGATGTCATGATAGAAGTCTTTTTCTTTTATCATAAAAACAAAATACTCCGGATATCTGTCACAGAAACTTGCAGATGAGAAGGGGCGAGAAAAATGACAGAGAGATTAGTAAAACAAGAATTAAGACAGGCAGAGAGGGCAGGGGAGACAGCTTTGGAAACCCTTTATATCCTCAGAGACACCTTAAACAGCGCAAAGAGCTGGGGACTTCTGGATCTTTTCGGAGGAGGGGCCTTTACTGGATTTATCAAGCACTCCAAGATGGAAACAGCCGCAGGGCTGATTGCCCGGGCAAAGAAAGATCTGGAAAGCTTTCAAAAGGAACTGAAAGACGTTCCCGTATCCCTGGATCTGAGAATGGAGATCGGAAGTTTCCTTTCCTTTGCGGATTTTTTCTTTGATGATCCGGTCTCTGATTATCTGGTATATTCCAGGATCCAGAATACCCGGGAGGACGTGGAAGATGGGATCCAGCTGGTAGAAGAACTTTTGGAAAAACTCAGAAAACAGTGGTAGAGGAGGAATAAAAATGGGTTGTCTTGGAAATTTATTATGGTTTATTTTCGGCGGCGCTTTAAGCGGTCTGAGCTGGTGCCTGGCAGGATGTCTCTGGTGCATTACCATTATCGGAATTCCTGTGGGAATACAGTGTTTTAAGTTTGCAGGGCTCAGCTTCTTTCCCTTTGGCAAAGAAGTACAGTACGGCGGCGGGGCAGGATCCTTTCTGCTGAATATCCTCTGGCTGGTCCTTTCCGGCCTGCCTCTGGCGATAGAACATTGCGTGCTGGGAATCCTGCTGTGTATAACGATCATAGGAATCCCCTTCGGCCTCCAGCATTTTAAACTGGCGAAACTGGCCCTGATGCCTTTTGGAGCGGAAGTTTATTAAAGTATATTAAAAAAAGTATATTAAAAATGGACAGAAGACTTGACAGAGCATTAATCATACCAGTGAAAAATCAGGTTTTACGGTTAAAAAAAGCCTTTTGCAATTTTAGTCCGTAGCTTTAACCAATGGAAGACGGTTATGAATGCCATTTTCAGGATAATAACCGTACTTTTATCAAGAGAAGAACGGTTGAAAAAGGCATTTATAGGATTCTAACCGTTCAAATGTCTGAAAATGAACGGTTAGAATCGTCATATATGGGATTGTAACCGTATTACCAACAAAAATTGAACGGTTAAAATCCAATTTCTGATATAGTAACCGTTTTCCCTTATATCAGGGAAGCAGGCGGAATAGAAAATATATAGTATCGACTAAATACAGCATATAGCAGGATATGAAAAGAGAGATTGCTGCAAAACGTACCGTCTCTTTTTTGTGCCGGTGCGCCTGGCAAGCGACTGCCCTGTTTGCACGAGCAGACACTTGTCGGATCAGAAATTACAGCTAAAAAAATCCCTGATCTGGCCGGCAATGATCTTCATCAATCTCTGCCTTGCCTCTACTGCGGCCCAGGCCACGTGGGGAGTGATCAGCAGGCGGCTTTTATCTTTTACCGAGAAGAAAGGGCTGTCTGCGGCCATCGGCTCGCTGCATAGTACATCCAGGCCGGCGGCCTGGATCTCGCCATCATTAAGAGCCTGGGCCAGGTCTTTTTCCCGGACAATAGGTCCTCTTCCCAGGTTGAGAAAAATAGCGGAAGATTTCATTTTCCGGAATGCTTTCAGGTCCATGATCCCTTCTGTATACTGGTTCAGCGGCGCATGGACCGACAGGATATCGGATTCCTTCAGTAAAGTGTCGAAATCCACCTGGCAGTATCCTTCCTGGGCGGGAGCGCCGGAGGCGGAATAGTAGATCACCCTGGCGCCGAACATACCTGCAATGTCTGCCACTCTCCGGCCAATGGCACCAAGGCCCAGGATCCCCCAGGTCATGCCGCAAAGTTCATGAAAAGTCTGGCCGAAATGGGTAAAGATCCGGTCATTGACATAATGTCCTTCTTTTACATAGTCGTCATAGTAACGAAGTCCTTCCAGAAGATAGAACAGCAGGGCAAAGGTGTGCTGGGCTACAGATTCTGTAGAATATCCGGCCACATTTCTCCACTGGATCCCCCTTTTTTTCAGGTAATCTTTGTCCAGGTTGTTGGTGCCTGTGGCGGTAACACAGACCAGTTTCAGATTTTTTGCGGCGGATATGGTATTTTCATTAATAAGGATCTTGTTGATCACCAGTACATCAGCTTCCGCCGACCGCTGCGGAACTTCCTCCGAAGAGGAAAAGGGATATTTAATGACCTCCCCCAGCTTTTCAAAGGGTGTATAATCAATATCTTCCCCCAGAGTATTGGCGTCTAAAAATACGATTTTCATGGATCTGTCTCTCCTTTTTCTCAGGTTTGATTCGGATTTTTCTATCAAGTCTATTTTATCACGGAAAAAAGACGGCGTATAGTAAGAAAAAATATGAGGATAAGAGTTGGTATAGATGAGAAAATGTAAAGAATATGTAAAATTTTCTTCAAACCTTTCTTTTTCACAATTCTTTCATACTTTTCTGTGATAGTATTATAAGAAGAAATCTACCCTTTTAAGGCAGGAAAGGAAGCACAGAAGAGAAATATGGAAAGCAGTGGACAAGAGAAAAAACAAAAGAAAAAAAAGAAGTTGAGCAGAAAGAAGCTGGCAGTGATCATGATTTTGGGTATTTGTGTTCTGGCTGCGGCGGCTTATGGGATCTACCGATGGATCGTAAATGACCAGATGTCGGAAGAAACCCAGAAAAGAGAATCCTGGGCGGTGGAAACCGGAGAACTTCTGGAAAAAGATAGGGATACCAGGGTAAATATTTACGAGTCGGCAACAGCAAGCGATATTGAAATTTATCAGATCCAGCCGGCAGAGGTGGAAAAAGACAATTTTACCTACTATAACATGAATGTGCAGAACAGGCTGGAGGAAAGCCTGGAGACTTTAAAGGCAGAAGGAGGCTATACTCTGGAGAATCCTTTGGCTGTATGGAATCCTTACGGTACAGGAACAAACGGACTGTATCTCTATTTTGAGACAGAGGATCCTTCCCAGGAAGTTCATTACACGGTACATACAGAAAACCAGGAGATCCAGGATTTTCAGGCCCAGGCAAATGCCGGGGATACAGCCCGGAAAGAATTTCTGGTCATTGGTCTGGTGCCGGGAGAAACCTGCCAGGTGACGGTAAGTCTTACAGACGGCCAGGGGGAAACAGTACAGGAAACTACCTTTGAAACAGAGGTTCCCCAGGCGGCTTCTGGATATGACACCACTTTGGA
>DWUY01000004.1 GCA_019120515.1 Candidatus Blautia avicola
CAGAGGGCTTTGTTATTATTTTCAGATTTTCTTTTCAATAATACTGCTTGCAATGATTAGGACCAATGGCTGTATCAGGATAATTACTCCTACAATTATGGCAGAAACCATATAATTTAAAGTAATAAATATCAACATAGCAATGCCCAGCAGCATTAAGGTGATCATATTGGTGATATTTCCGGCTTTTTCCTTTATGGCAATATTACGCTCATCTAACACATTGATCCGATAAGAAGAATCCGTATGGAGCATTCTGCGGTGGAGAAGCTGCGTATGGGTAACCGAAAATACACATGTAAAAAGGATTGCCAAAGCCATATCTGCTCCAGGTGGAAAATCCGTAAATGCCATCAGCAGAATAAGCAGTAATGCAACAACATAACCGAAATACCAGAACTTTTCTTTCATGACTCTTCCTCCTCATAAATAAAGATGTCTTCTATGCTCATATGAAAATATCTGGCAATCTTAAAGGCCAGCAAAATGGAGGGGTTATATCGCCCATTTTCTAAAGACCCTATAGTTTGACGAGATACTTCAAGAGCAGAAGCTAACTCTTGTTGCTGTCAAGTATACTTTCCATAAAAGCAACAGAAGGAGAGATTTGTGAAGCAGGTGAAATTGACAATCCCGGCTATATGAGATAAAATTGTGAAAACATAAAACCTGTCTGGCACTTAAATAAAATCTTTATCAGAAAATATGAGAATGAGGGCATTCGGCCTAGAAAATGTAAAGTATAACCGTTCAGTTGCACACAAATGTACGGTTAGAAAGGAAATGTTTATGTATCTGAATTATTATATCCAGCAGCTCCGTATGCTGATCTACACGGTACCGGTTATGCTCATTGCCATAACGGTCCACGAGTTTGCCCATGGCTGGGTGTCTTATAAGCTGGGAGATCCCACACCCAAGTATGAAGGGCGGTTAAGTCTCAATCCCCTCAGACATCTGGATCTTATCGGAACCTTGTGTCTTTTATTCTTCCATATGGGCTGGGCAAAACCTGTACGGATCAATACCGCCTATTACCGGAATAAGCGGCAGGGGATCATCTGGGTTTCTCTTGCAGGCCCTTTCGCCAACTTTCTCACGGCTTTTCTTTCTCTGCTGATCTGCGGCGCTCTTATGCGTTTCGGAAATTCGGGGAACAGTGCCGTATCTGTAGGAATTATGTTGTGTTATTATTCTGCTGTGCTTAATATTGGTCTGGGAGTTTTTAATCTGATTCCTATTCCACCTTTGGACGGATCCAACGTAGTAGAGCAGATGTATCCGCGGGTTTTCTATTTTTACCAGAGGATACGTCCTTACTGCACGCTGATTCTTCTGATCCTTTTGGTCACCGGAGTTTTGTCCAGGCCTTTGAGTACTGCTAATAACGGAATTTTTGCTGCTATGTGGAACGTAGTCAGCACACTTTTCTCTCTGGGAACAGGGGGAGGTTCCGGCGGAGGGGTATCTTCCGGCGGAGGATATATTTGATATTCAGGAAAATTTATTTATTCTATTATTTCTTTCAAGGATACTTTATCCGGGGCAGAGATCAGCTCTTTGCCCTGGATTTTCTTTTTTGTCACATAAATAGGCCGGCAGACTCCGAACTGATACCGGGACTGCCGGCCGTATATTTTTATGCTTCAAAATCCAGAACCGGTTCTTCATATTTTCGCACCAGTTCCAGAAAAAGACCTTTATTTTCCGGAAGCCATTCCTCAAAGTTTTTGTGGCTTTTTTGTATGGTCTTTCCCAGTTCTGCCAGGAATTCCGGGATTATCTCTTCCGGCAGGACGCCTGCCTCTTCCCCAATCCTGGAACCGGGCTCTTGTGCCTGGCCATTGATGAAAATCCGAAATGCAGGAACCGTCTCTCCCCGTATCTTTTTCCGGCATCCCATAAATCCCAGCGAAGCGGCCTGATGGGTGCCGCAGCCGGAGGGACAGCCGGAGATATGGATCCTGGGTAGGATGCCGTCAGGAAAATTCTCTTTCCGCACTCTTTCAATACAATGGGCCAGAAGCCACTGGGAACAGCCCAGTCCCTGCTGGCAGATGGGGACGCCGATACAACTGGTGCTGGTCTCAAAAAGATTTTCCCCTCCCCCTCCTGTGGCTTCCAGGATCCTGGGCACCTCCTTTGCCGTGAGATGAAGGAGATACATAGTCCCGTCAGGAGAAAGGCGGATTTCTGTATCTGGGATATTTTTCAATACTTCACAGAGCACCATAATATTTTTCTGTGTAAGGCAGCCTCCTATAGGGTGATAGGAAACCCCATAAAGTCCCGGCTGTTTCTGAGGAAAGATCCTGGGGCCTTCGATTTCCCCCTCTCCACTTTTTAATACCGGATGAGCGTAGAAAACCGGCCAGGGAGTTTCTTCTTTTTTGGCTTCCTCCAGACATCGGACATACTCTTCTCTGATCCTTTCTTCCCCCAGTGTGTCCTGAAGATAACGGCTTCTGGACTTTGCCCGGACTTTGTAATCTCCGTACCTGGTAAAAAGCCGGAGCATAGCGTTGACATAAAGGCTTACATTCTCTGGCTTTCCATGGCTCTCCACAAGAACTCCCATTTTGGGATTTGGCCCCAGACCTCCGGCGCAGTATACAGAAAAGGTTCCATCAGGATTGGCTATAAATCCCAGATCACGCATATTGGCATGGGTAAGATTTTCTTTGGTATTTGAAAAGGCCACTTTCAGCTTCCTGGGAAGGCGGAGCTCTGTCATACGGCCAAGGAGATAGTCACTGACAGTTTCCGCATAGGGCAGCACGTCAAAGGTTTCCTCTCTGTCTGTACCGGAGAGAGGACTGGCCATTACATTTCTGGGATTATCTCCGCCGCCCCCAATGGTAATGATCCCTTGCTCCAGGGCCTCCCGCATAAGGGAAACTACCTGGGAAGCGGACAGATTGTGTACCTGGATGGTCTGGCAGGTAGTAATCTTCATAAGCTCCAGGGGATATTCTCTTGTCTTTTCCCCAAGAAAAGCCAGATGTTCTTTTGAGATCCTGCCTCCCGGAAAGCGGAGACGGAGCATATAGTTTTTCTCCCTCTGGGCATAACAGCCAAACCGGCCGGAAATACCTTTAAAAGTTTTCCGGTCAATTTCTCCGGACTCGAAGGCCTGGATCCTTTCTTCAAACAGTTCGGTTTCCTTGACAAATTGTTGAATCAAATCTTCACTGATCATAAACCAATCGCTCCTTTAATGCTGTTACTATTTTTCACAGATTTTCCCAGATTATACATTTCCCAAGGAAGGAGTCCTGTACTTCTTTTAAAAGACATGATAAAATTATGGATAGTACGAAAATAAGGTTCTTGACACAGTAGAAAGGAAATATGTTATGGCAAGAAAGGTATCTATAGGCTATCATCATGGAGTTTAAGGTGCAGGATACCACTGATGAGAAAAATCTTTCAGAAACTGCCCAGGCTGCGCTGCAGCAGATTGAAGAGCGAAAATATGAAACAGTTCTTACATCCAAGGGAATACCTTCTGATAAAATACGGAAATATGGCTTTGCTTTTTGTGGGAAAAAAGTTTTTATAAGGGCAGGGAAATAGAGGAGATTTCCGGACAATCAGGAAGGCAGAAGAAGAAAGGAGCGTCCATATGGCAAAAAAGAACAGAAATCAGAACAGAACTTCTCAGAAACTTATTCCCCAGAAAGAAGAATATCTTCTACTTGAGGATTTTGCCGGGCTTGAGCTTGAATCCGGCGACAATATAAAGCCTATCGATGAAGTCAATGGTTTTAAGATACGACCGGGATTTTATGAGATCAACGGAGCTTCTGCCCTGCCTGAAGGGGTAAACTTCACTCTGGTTACCTATTCCGGTACTTCCTGTGAACTTCTTTTATTCCACAGAAAGGCCCAGGTTCCCTACGCCAGGATTCCCTTTCCTCCAGATTACCGGGTAGGAAATGTGTATTCTATGTTTGTCTTTGGACTGAAGGCTGATGAATTTGAATATGCCTATTCCATCGACGGCCCTTATGATCCTTCCAAAGGACTGCTTTTTGACAGAGAAAAATATCTTCTGGACCCTTATGCCAAGGCGGTTACCGGCCAAAGCGAATGGGGAAAACAGCTTGCAGGCGACGCCTTCTATAAGGCCAGAGTGGTCCATAACAACTTTCACTGGGAAATTCCTAAAAAGAAACCTGATGTATCCAGTCTCCAGGACTGTGTCATCTATGAAATGCATGTCCGGGGATTTACCCGCCACGAAAGTTCCGGCGTAAAGCACCCGGGCACTTTCGAGGGGATACGTGAAAAAATTCCTTATTTGCTGGAACTGGGGATCAATGCGGTAGAGCTAATGCCGGTATTTGAGTTTGACGAAACCCGGAACATGCGTACTGTAAATGGGCGGAAGCTCCTGGATTACTGGGGCTATAATCCGGTATGCTTTTTTGCGCCTAATACCAGTTATGCCTCTGAACAGGAGTATAACCGGGAAGGTACAGAACTGAAGCGGCTGATCCGGGATCTTCATAAAAACGGGATCAAAGTGATCCTGGATGTGGTCTTTAATCATACGGCAGAAGGAAATGAGAATGGGCCGTTTTTCTCTTTTAAAGGCTTTGACAATAACATTTATTATATGTTGACTCCTGACGGAAAATATTATAATTTCAGCGGCTGCGGCAATACCCTGAATTGTAATCATCCCATGGTAAGAGATATGATCCTGAACTGTCTGCGCTACTGGACTACCAGTTATCATGTGGATGGTTTCCGGTTTGACCTGGCTTCTATTCTGGGAAGAAGCGAAGATTCCTCCCCTATGAGCCGGCCGCCCCTTCTGGAAAGACTGGCCTATGACCCTATTCTGTACAGTACAGATCTCATCGCAGAAGCCTGGGACGCAGGAGGATTATATCAGGTGGGAAGCTTCCCTTCCTGGAACCGGTGGGCTGAATGGAACGGAAAATACCGGGATGATCTCAGAAGTTTCCTGAAAGGAGACGGCGGCCTGGCAGGAGCGGCGGCTATGCGGATCCTGGGTTCTCCGGACCTTTATCCCAGAGAAAAGAGAGGAGACAATGCCTCTGTAAACTTTATTACCTGCCATGACGGGTTTACTCTGTATGATCTTTATTCCTACAATCAGAAGCACAATGAAGATAACGGATGGGAAAACACCGACGGAGCCAATGACAACCGAAGCTGGAACTGCGGGGAAGAGGGAGATACCCAAAACCCGGAGATCCTTCGCCTCCGCCGCCAGCTTATAAAAAACGCCTGTGCAGTACTGATGTGCAGCAGAGGCATTCCCATGTTCCTGGCCGGGGATGAATTTGGAAACACTCAGTTTGGAAACAACAATCCCTACTGTCAGGACAATGAAATTTCCTGGCTGAACTGGGAGCAGTTAAAGGATAACGAAGAGATCTTTGAATTTTTTAAATTTATGATCCATTTCCGGAAAGAACATACAATTTTGAGAAAGGATACCAGTCCCAGTTCCAGCGGTTTTCCTTTTCTCAGTCTTCATGGAACAGAACCCTGGCAGGAAGAGTACGGACCGGATACCAGGACGATCGGGATTATGTTCGCCGGACAGGAAGAGGATGGAAGAGAAGATATCCTTTATCTGGGGATCAATGCCTGGTGGGAACAGGTACAGATTGAACTTCCCCGGCTTCCCCAGGGATTTTGCTGGGTACCCATTATAGATACCTCCAGAGGCAGAGAGGCTGTGATCAGAGAAGAGGAACTTTTGGATCAGAACCTTTATGTCATGAACCCCAGAAGTGTCTGTATTTATACAGGAAAACAGTTATAAAGAAGTTATAAAAAATAGGCTTCGCCTATTCAACTCCCCTGCCCCTCAATCATGAGGGGATAGGGGGTTTCCTTTTGTTACTTTTTCTTGCATAATAGTCTTATGAACATCTTACAAAAAATCTTTGCAGACCATTAT
>DWUY01000281.1 GCA_019120515.1 Candidatus Blautia avicola
GGATAATCCTTGAACATTGCCCCAAAAGCATATGAGCCACGGATACGGAGCATAGCCCTGGACATAGCTTCCAGAGGAGTTCCCGTCTTCTTATAATAATAGTCGATCAATTTTACCGCGATCTCTGTATCTGTCTGAGAATAAAAACTGTACCCGGATTTCAACAGCTTTTCCTTCAGTTCCTGATAATTTTCAATGATCCCATTGTGTACCAGGACCACAGACCTGTCATCGGAACAATGAGGATGGGCATTGCTTTCAGAAGGTTCTCCATGAGTTGCCCACCTGGTATGTCCGATACCACAGGTTCCCGGCACAGCCATTCCTCCGTCTGTCTTCTCCACAAGGATCTTCAGACGCCCTTTGGCTTTTACGATCTCCGTCCTGCCGGTTTCATCATTTCTTACTGCGATCCCCGCAGAATCATATCCTCTGTACTCCAGCTTAGACAGGCCGCCAAGCAAAATCGGAGCTGCCTGCTCTTCTCCTACATATCCTACAATTCCACACATAATATCCACTCCATTAATGATATATTCACGTCCCCTCCTGCTTTTCTCCCGCAGAAAAGACACGAGCCAGGGAGGATCCTCCCTTCTTCCAACCAGTTATTAAACGAGTATATTCTACCATGTATTTCAAAATCTGTCATTATGAAATTCCGATCCTGTCACTATCTTTGCTCTCAAATTGACTTTCTATCCGGAATATGCTACCCTCAATGTACAAAACAGAAAAATTTTAACAGAAAGGACCGATTATCATGAAAACTTATCAGATCAGCGAATTATCTGCCATAGATACTCCTGTACTTCTCCCTCTCTATGAAGGAGCATCCATTCCCCAGGAGTTTTCCCAATATCTCACTGGAACTGAAGATCTGGATCTGGAAGCCGGAAAACTGTATCACATCTTATCACCCAAAAAGCTCCTTCTTCTGGGACTTGGAAAAGCAGAAGAACTCACTCCAAAGAAATTCCGGAAAACCATAGGCGCAGCTGTCCGCTCCTCCAAAAAGGACCTGTGTATCTTTATTGATCCCGCAGCTAAAGATGGTTTCTCCATAGAAACTGCAGCTGCTGAAGCAGCTTTTGCCGTAGGTTTCAGCCAGTATGACTTCACCAAAGTCGGAAGTCAGCCGGAAGAGAAGCCGGAGATCTCCCTGATCTCTTCAGCAGATATCACTGCGGTATGCCGGAAAGCCCAGACCGCAGCCGCCTGTGTCAACCACGCCAGGGATCTGGGAAATACTCCCAGCAATATCATGACTCCCGAAGCCCTGGCAGAAGAAGCCGCCAGTATGGCAAAAGAACTGCATCTGGAATGCGAGATCCTTACGAATAAGGAACTGGAAGAAATAGGAGCCGGAGCCATCCTTGGCGTCAACAGAGGCTCTTCCCACGGTGCCCGGCTGATTGCCGTGAAATATGAGGGGGCTCCCGGTGAGGATTATACTGCTCTGGTAGGAAAGGGCCTGACCTTCGATGCCGGCGGCTACAACATAAAGACCGGCACTCATATGGATGGAATGAAATTTGATATGTGCGGCGCCGCCAATGTGCTCTGCGCCCTGGAGCTGATCGCCAGAAACAAAGCAAAGGTAAATGTTATGGCTGTGATCGGCGCCACAGAAAACAAGATCGGCCCCGACGGCTACACCTGCAATGATGTCCTCACTTCCCTGTCCGGAAAGACCATAGAGATCACCAATACAGACGCTGAAGGCCGTCTGGTTTTATGCGATGCCATTACCTGGGCCCAGAAGCTGGGCGCCAAAAAGATCATCGATATGGCTACCCTTACAGGGGCCTGCGTAGCAGCTCTCGGCAAAAACTATACCGGAGCTTTCACAAATTCTCAGGATTTTCTTCAGGAACTGGAAAAGTATTCTCAGAAGACCGGAGAAAAACTCTGGCAGCTTCCTATTGACGAAGACTTTCATAAGCAGGTACTGGAAAGCAATGTAGCAGACATGAACAACTGCGTGATCGGAGTCGGTGCCGGCAGTTCTCTTGCCGCCGCCTTCCTGGAAGAATTTGTTGACGAGGGAGTAGAATGGATCCATCTGGACATCGCCGGAAGCAGTGATTTCTCCGAGGGCAAGCCATATATGGCAAAGGGCGCTACCGGAGTGCTGGTACGGACTCTGGGAGAGATGTTTCAGTAAAAGGCAGTAATTTTTCAGGGAGTCAACTGTTACAAATAGTTCGCTCCCTGATTACTATAAATCTGATATACTCTGTTATTATCTATAAAGGCTCTTCCCTCCCCTTCTCCCGGACTGTCCTGTTCGCTTTCAGCCTATATTGCTCTGCTATTCTCATCCCTTCTGCCACCTGACATGCCTGCTGATAATAATAGCTTACAGCAGTCTGAAAAACATTCTGCCGCTTTCCTTCCAGCAGGTCCCTGCTGAACTGTATTTTCTTCCGGTAAGGGATTTTTCGGCTCCCGGTCTCAATATAGTTCTCCTGGCTCTTTAAATTTACAACAAGCCTGGGATCCTTCCCTATAATCAGAAGATCGCCCTTCAACTGCACTTCTACATTTTTCATATTTCACCGCCTACCAGTACTTTTTCCGTCTCCAGATTTTGCTGCCCTGTTGGAACAGGTGGAGATATTCCATCTTTTCGCCAATGGTCTTCCCGATTTTTTCTGCTCTTGTCCCTGGCATATCTGTATATTTTTTCAGCAGCATCTCTGCCTCTTTGGGCAGTGACTCCAGACTCGGCAGATCAAGAATCCTGGAATTTTTTACATAGCGGAGCATTTCCGTCTCCTTTTTACTGAAGGAATTTACCTCTATGTTCAAAAGATTCTCTTTTGACGGTATCGCCTCTTCATTATAAAACAAGGCGTTCCCTGTATCAAATATTGGCGCCATAGACACAAGTCTGTGCTGCTTTTCATCATATAAAAAGCCAAAATTATTAAAATGCCGGTCTGTATTGGTCAGCAAAAAATCTGTTAATATGGTATATTCAAGATGGTTTCTCACTTCTTCTTCCCTCATCCCATAGAAACCCGCCTGCCGGATCAATGCTTCATACACAGAAACATTGTTGGGAACTTTATGGTTTCTAATGATCTGATAAGCAGGAACAAATTCCAGTTCCTGAGAAGTAAACAGGGGCGACAGAGAACAGGGATAGTTCTTCCCTTCTATAACAGCCTTGTCAATCCTATAAGGAATATAGTTTTTCCATCCAGTCAATTCATGAAGCTTTCCTGCAATGGCTTCATTAACTGCCTGCTGGCCATAATGCTCCTGACTGACTTTTAAAAGATAGCGGGCTCCGTCCAAAATAACCCATTTCTTCCTCATCTCCCCATTCACAGATGAAGAAGGTGAAAATTTAGAAACAGGAAAATCCAGATCCAGCTCTCCGGAATCCGTAAGGAGCTTTCCCAATTCATCGGAAAAATCATTTTCATAAAAGTTCAGATCTTTCCAGTAATATTCCCGGTCTACCGGCTGCAGCCAGTAATGGTCTGTCAGGCTCAATCCATAAGCAGACAGCATCAGAGACTGACTGGTTTTTTCATTCAGGGAATTTAATACCTGCCGGATCCCCTTCCTGGACTCAGGGATCGCCCTGGCTTTCCACCATTCTTTCACTCCGCCTCCATTGGCATCGCAGCCCAGAGGCAGTTCCTCCGGGATATAAATATCTAAAATATACTCTATGGAGCCTGTCATATTATCAATCTGTACCATCGCCACATCTAAGTCTTTATGTTTCAGAACATAAAGGCTTGATAAGCTGTCTTTTGATCCACTTCCGCTAAACTGCATATACTGACCTCCACCAGATTTATGACATTAGTGTAATACCTCCGCCAACGCCTTGTCCGCTTTTGAAGAAGCTTTCCCGTCCTTCTGGAATAGTCTTCACCTCCGCCCGGTTCTTCTCCAGAAGCTCTTTCAGGATTCCTTTCCGAATACACTCTGTAATGGCACGTTCCACCGCCTCTGACAAGGGCAGTTCTCTAACATATTTCCGCACCCGATCTACGTATTCCGCATAATCTTTCAGATCCCTGCATGCTTCCATCAGTTCCCGGTTATGATTCCGGTTGATGTTCAGCAGCACTGCTGTCAGCTCCAGCTGTGTTTCTTTCATCCTTACCGTATAGAGGTCCGACAGCCGCAGGATCTTCCGGTCCGGCTGAGGCTCTGCCCCGTTATTCTTTGTCTGTCCCATAATAAGACCTTTTCTTAAAACCTGCGCAGAAGGTCTTTTCATCGGTGCATATCCTGTAGAAAGAAACCTCTCTGCTGTTTGATCTGGGATAAAAGCATTGAGATTTCTTTCCTTTGATATGATCCATAGAAATTTAAGACAGAGCCAGAGCTCTTTGAAATGTTGATAAGGATGTTGAAATATAAATGCTTTTCTTTATAATAACATATTTTCCAATCTGGAGACAGATAGAAGGTTTCACAAAATACTGGGGAATTAAGCAAGTAATTTTTGTAGATTTCAGATACTCGTTGCCAAATCTCTCCCAAACCATACAGAAAGTCCGCCAGTTCTCTCACTGCCCCGTTTTCATAACATCCCCGGGATCAAACTCATTTTGCAAGGCACGCCTCCTTGCAACTATATGTTAGCTGCATAATACTCTTTTTTGCTCTCTGTCAATTGGTAAATGGAGAAATGATATATCGAACGGATTCTTGAATTGTTTCTTGAAGTGTCTTTCAGACTTTCTATCTTGTTTTCTTTATGATATCCTATCTGTTTTTATAACAGCAGACGGAAATTTTTCTAAAAATTTCCCCTCTGCCGCCTTGGATTTTTATTTGATTTTGTACAGTAAAACCACAGCCATCCCCCGATCCCGGCTCCCAGGGTATTCCCCATCACATCGTCAATCTCACACAGCCCCAGTCCGGTAAATCCCTGGACCAGCTCAACGGTCAAAGACAGTAATGCTCCCGCCAGTATAATATACCGCAGTTTTTTAAACCGTGGAAAGTTCAAAGGCAGGGCAAATCCAAAGGGAATAAAAAGAAGGATGTTGTTCACGATCTGTATTCCCAGTCCCTCATCTCCCTGGGTAATGGTTCTCCAATAGGACCAGAATGGAAAGAACTGGAAACGGCCTCCCATCCGGCTGCCCCACTCCCGGCCGCAAAGAGTCAGCGCCAGTATCCCGGCCAGGGACACTGCCATAAGCCCTCTGGAAAGAAATGCTTTCAGGGCAGTGCTGTGACGCCGGGCCATTCCCCGCCTTTCCAGATACACCATCAGGCAAAACAGCACAACCGTCAGTATCAGGATATAAAGCCAGGCAGAAGACACCTGTGTTGTATAGGTTTTTATAAATTTTTCCAGTACCATACAGCCCTTCCTTTCCCTGTTTTATCTGCATTCTCTTTCTCGCCTGTTTCTCAGAATGACTCTGCTTATCTTGTATTGTCTTCTTTTATCTCCAGTATTGCGCATTCTGCTTCCCTTTAAACACAAAAACTGTTTCTACAGCTCCCGCCCCTCCAGAATCCTCGCAGGATTTCTCTCCAGAAGGATCCGGGAAGCGCTGCTTCCGTAGTATATGTCCAGGACTCTGGCCGTTTCTTCCAGATCCGGCGTCCGCAGCACCGGGTCATGAGCGTCTGAGGCCACCAGTCCTGCCATCCCCCGGCTAAGAAGCCAGTCTGCTGTCCTGGCAGCTCTTCTTCCCAGTTCTCCCAGGATGCTCCCCTTGTTTACCTGAAGGATTACTCCTCTTCTCCAGAATCCTTCCAAAGCCTCCGGCTGCCGTTTTGCAAAATCATACCGCTCCGGATGAGCCAGAACAATCTGATAACCCATGGCTAAGAGTTCATCTGTCCATTTTAATGCAGTAGTCCTGGAAATGTCAAAGAAAAATTCCACCAGCAGACGGCGGCTGCCGCCGTATCCGGGCAGGGGGCCTTTCTGTCCTGCCTTAAGAAGGGATTCATTGACCATCAGCTCCATGCCTCTGTGGACTTCCAGGGGGATCTGCTCCTCTTTCAGGGCCCGGCAAAAGTCCTCCAGTTTTTTTCCATAAATTTTCAGATATTCTTCCGGTTCATAAAAGGAAAAATCCCCGTGAGAGGTGGCGGAAACGGCCCGGACACCGCCTGCGGCGGACATCCTGGCCATTTCCACGGACTCTTTCAGGGATTTTGCACCGTCGTCGATTCCCGGAAGGATGTGGATATGCAGATCAACCATTTCCTGCCTCCTCTTCATAAGCATTCTTCTGACCATAAGGCTGTCTGTAGGAACCGCCGCCGTAACCATATTTTCCATAGCCGTAACGGCCATATCTTCCGTAACCATAGCGGCCGTAACCGTATTCACTGACTGATTCCGGATAAGAATTAAACACATATCCCAATATCCTGGCGCTTCTGCCTCCCAGGAAGGACAGGCCCTCCCAGATCCGTCTCTGGGGAATAAAATCATATTTCACCACATAGAGGATTCCGTCGGCATAATCTGACAGCATTCCTGCGTCCTGGAACATTTCACAGGGAGGGGTATCGATGATGATATAATCCATTTCTTTTTTCAGAGCCTGTATCAGTTCTCCTGTCCGGGGACTGCTGAGAACAGAAGCCGGCTGCTTCACAATCCTGCGGCTCCCCAGAAACCAGATACCGCTTTTCTTCAGCTTCCGCAGGCCTTCCCGAATGGTTTTCTCACCTTTGACAATATCTGCAAGTCCTGCGCCATCCCGGATCCCGATGATCCCGGCGTCATCCTGTTTCCGCAGATCTCCGTCTATGAGGAGTACCCGTTTTCCTCTGGATGCCAGCAGCTCGCTTAAGTTCACTGCCAGTGTGGATTTTCCCTCCCCGGAAGCTGTACTGGAGATCAGCAGGACCTTGCCGCCTTCTTTTGCCATCATGTTCTCCAGACGGATTTCCAGGGCTCTGAGACTTTCCCTGTAACCAAAGGAGAGCCTCTTGTCCAGCACAGAAATCTTCTTTTTCTTCTGCTTTTTCCTTGCCTTGAAGCGAACCTGAGGGATCATAGCCAGGCACCGGAGACTGGTGATCTTCTGCATCTCCTCCGGATTTCTGGCAGTCCTTCTGAAAAGAGCCGTAAGGCCCAGGATCAGAATTCCCACCAGTGCGCCGGCTCCTCCTCCCAGAGCCAAGGTACGCCTGAGACCAATATGATTAAAAGGCTCTGTGGGAGTCTCTGGCTCGTTCAGATAATTAAACTGAATGTCACCCAGGACAAACCGCGCCGTTTCCGGATAGATTTCCAAAGCCGTATCCAGGATCTCCCTGGCGTCCTCCGGATCCGGGCTTTCCACCCGCATGGTGACCATATTAGAATTTTCCACAGTCTCTGAAGTAATGGTGCCGTTTAAGGTATCTGTTCCCAGCCTTTCCAAAAGGGCGCTCCTGAAAAAGCTGCTGTCCAGAATATAGGGAAAAGTCCTGGACATCTGATCCGCCGTATTGCTGTTGTAATAAAAGTTGTAGGTACCGTTTTCTCCGTCTCCGGTAGCTACCGTAAAGGTGGCACTGCTGGCATACAGAGGCTCATAACTCAGATTCTGAAAAGCATAGAATCCTCCCGCTCCTGCAAGGATCAGGATCAGCACCAGCCACCACAGTTTGGTAAAGCTTTTCCAGAAAGCCCCAAAAAGCAGGACAAGGTCAATTTCCATCTCATCGTCTTCTCTGTTTTCTATCTCTTTTCTCTGATCTTCCATACTTTTATCCTCTTTGGTCTCCTCTCCGGATGTTTTTCCCATAGTCTCCATAATCATATCCATATCCGGAACTCTGGGAAATCCAGTCTCTGTGAAAAGCATTCAGAATAAATCCTGAGAAATCACAGCCGCTCTGCCAGATCATATCTACCGTATCGTTAACTATCCGCACATCGGACCAGTCCTCCCGGACTACTAGTAGCACAGTATCCGCTGCTTCCATCCAGACTTCTGCGTCAGTGGATACTGCCGTAGGCGGACTGTCTATGATAATATAGTCCATCTCCTGTTTCCACTCCCGGGCCAGAGTCTTCATAGGTGCCTCTGCAAAGACCGCAGCCGGATCTTTTGTGCCGGAAAACTGGAACAGCTCCCATATACCTGCAGCTTTATTGTAATACAGATTCTCCCTCCAGGAGGCCTTTCCCGTAAATACCTGCTCTACAGAAGTCCTTCCTGCACTTTTTTCCTCAAAAACCTTATACTGGGCAGGCTGCCGCAGATCCCCGTCCACCAGAAGCACCTTCTGGTGCTTCTCCGCCAGAGCCAGGGCAATATTAGCCGCCACTGTAGATTTCCCTTCATTTTCACTGATACTGGTGACCAGCAGGATCTTCTGATCATTCCGCCTCATATGATACTCTACCTTCGCCTCAGCTCTTCTGCTGGCCTCGGCAAAGTCCATGCTTACCAGGGGAGAATTCAGAAGAAGGGCTTTCTTGGCATTCTTCCTTCCCAGGATCCCCTTGCTCTCAAAGGGAATGATCCCCCGGACCGTTCCATCCAGAAGCCTGGAAGCGGAAGAAGGACTTTTCACTGTAAACCGGAGGAGATAGAAAAGGCAGATCACTGCCGCCATTGCCAGCATTCCTGCTGCCGCCAGCAGATTCCGCCTGGCCATGATCCAGGAAGTATTGGAAGGTGAAGAAGGCACCTGAGGTTCCTGAAGGATCTGGAGAGAAGCATTCGAGAACACATCTCCTGCCACCTGCTCATAATTTTCCAAAGCAGAATTGATAAACAGATACGCCTGCCGCGGATCCGGGCTGGACACGCTTAAAGTAAGCAGGTTGGTGTCTGTAATAGGAGTACAGGTAATATCTCCTGCGATTTCCTCTCCCACATCTTCTATGATCCTGGACCTTAGCGCCGAACTCTGAAATACCTCTCCGAAAACATCTGCCATCTGGCTGGTCACCGACAGAGAGGAATAGGCGCTGGTCTGTCCCTTCACTGTTACCACCAGGGTAGCGGTGGAAGTATAGACCGGCTCATAGATCAAAGTATGGACCCCGGTGATCCCCAGCCACAGAGACACCCCGATCACCAGGATCATCCATAGACTCCGAAGAAGCTCAAGACAGAGGCCTCTTATGCTTATTTCATCCAGTCGAAAAAGTTCCCGATTCATCTGCCTCCTCCTTTCACCCTTCTACGATCACAGTCAGCCAGGTTTCCCCGGCATTTCCCTGTCCGTCCTCTGCCTGATAATGGACCTCATAACAGCCCGGTGTCTGGGGATCCACATTGGATTCCGACGAAATAAGGCTTGTATCCAGATTATTGCCCTGGTTGTCCAAAAGTTCCTGAATATAAGCTGCAGCGTCAATACTGCCGCCCTGGTCTATATAAACAATCCCGGTATTCAAAACAATCTCCAGAGAATGCCCCTCTGCAGCCACCACATGGATCGGCAGATCCTGGGTCACCGTATCCCCCAGGCTATTGCTCATCTCTAAAGTCGTGGTATAACTTCCTGCCCTCTGATAATTTACATCTGTATCTGTCTGGGTGATCCAGTCAGAAAGATCCCCATCCAGCTGATCCTGGGCGCCCAGCCGGCCCATCAGCTCATCATAGCTTCCTTCTCCCTCTGAAAACACCAGAGGCTCCGTCAGGGTAAACCTGGGAGAATGATAGTCGGTGAACCTTACCTGTCTGGTAAGAGAGGCAGGCTGATCAGCAGAGTCAAAGACCACATAGGTCATGTTGCACAATCCCGGCTCAATAAATCTGGAAAAAGAGCCTGCCACGATCTGCGAGGTCAGATCCCCGTCTTCCTGATCTGAGGCTGTAAGCCCCTCTAACAGCTGTTCCTGGGTATACTCGCAGGGAATCTCCAAAATCTCCCGGTCACTTACGATCTCCGGTTCATTGGGATCCCGGTTCTGAAAAAGAACTACCCGGGATACGCCAAAGATTACCAGAGACAAAATAAAAATCATCACTACCCCAGCTCTGACAAATCTCATAACAGTTTCCTTTCTTTATTCTCAAAACTCATTCAGGAACTCCTGAATCTCCTCTTCGTCTACTTCCCGTACTTTTCCTTCTCCTACCTTATAAACCCGGCTGCACATAGAGAATACGCTGGGCCTGTGGGCGGCTACGATCACTGTCCGGTGAGGCTCCTTCTTAATGATCCTCCTGAGAACCCTTCGCTCCGTAGCCACATCCAGGGCACTGGTAGCCTCGTCCAGGATCATCACCGGCGCATCTGCCAGAAGAGCTCTGGCAATGGAAAGCCGCTGTTTCTGGCCTTCCGAAAACCTGGTGCCCCGCTCCCGGACCTCGGTATCCATGCCGCCATCCAGCTTCTCCACAAACTCCCAGGCGCAGGCAGCCTCCAGTGCCTCCCGGATCTCCTGGTCTGTGGCTTCCGGCTTCACCATCCGCATGTTCTCTGCGATGGTTCCGGAGAACATGGTATTTCCCTGAGGAATATAGCTGAACAGACATCTGGTAGAAGAAGAAGCCCGAAGGACCTGACCATCCGGATTCCCCACCTGGATCCGTCCCTTCTGGGGATGATAAAGACCCAGGATCAAATTTAAAGTTGTAGTTTTTCCCTGGCCCGAAGGGCCGATAAGCGCCACGATTTCTCCCGGCTCTGCTCGGAAATTCCCCTCCCGGTAAATCCATTTCTCTTCTTCATAGGCAAAGTCCACGTCTTCCATATGTACAAAGACGCCCTCTTCCTTTGCCCTGGCCTTGATCTCCTCAGCCTCTTCTTTATCCTCCATGGAATCCCGGGGAAGGCTGGTGATCTCCATGATCCGCTCTGCGCTGATTCCTGCCCGGATCACCATTGGAGCCATATTCAGGATCCCGCTGAAAGATCCCCTTAAAGACCCGGCCATAGACACAAACATGGTCATAGTGCCGTAGCTGATCTCCCCCTGCCACAGGCGAAACGCTGCAAATCCATAGCAGGCATATCCCACAGCCTGGCCCACCAGGGAGGTAATAATGGTCATATACTGCTGAAATTTATTCTGCCGCAGAGCAATATCCACAGATTCCTGCTGAATCTTGTAGAATTTCTCCGTTACCCTGTCCAGCATGCCAAATGCCTTGATAAACTGCAGATTCTGAAAAGTCTCCTGATCAAAAACCGTCCGGTCGCTGGCTACATTCTGATTGTCTCTCTGAAACTGCCGCATACGCTTTGCCGAATATCTTGAAGTAATAAAAGATATGGGGGCTCCCAGAAGGGCAATCACTGCCATCACCGGATCATGTTGGATCACAATAACAAAAGCACCTCCAAAACTGATCAGTGTGGTCACCACGTTAGGAAGAAAAGAAAGAATGGTATTGGCCACCATTCCTGCATCTCCATTTACCCGGTATAGCAGGTCTCCCGACCGGTATTTGGCCAGCGACTCCCAGTTGGTCCGGAGTACCTGTTCATAAATATCCGCCCGGATCTCATTGGTCACCTTCAGACGAACCTTCAGAGACATCCTGGACTTTACCGCATTAATAAAAATCTGGGAAACCCCTACTCCCACATAGGTAGCTGCCACCCGGACAATCTCCATAGAATTTACCCCGGTAACAGCGTCTACCAGGTCTCTGCTCACCACAGAAGTCCCCAGAGACAGAACAGAGCCTGAAGCTCCCAGAAGTATGTAAACTCCTATCAAAAACCAATAGCGCCGGACATAGGCATACATCCACAGCAGTTCACCTATCAGCTGCTTCAGCCTGCCCTCCCGGATCCGCTGAATGATATGCTTTACGCCACTCATAGATACTCCCCTTATCTGGATACAGCAGGCTTTCTGCCTGTACTTATCCGCCGGTTCTTTCGTCCCGCAGACATAAAAATCCCATTCCCATATTCTGCATTTCCCCCGAATACAGGAATGAGATTTCTAAAGCACATAATGAATCAGCCAGGTAACTAGTCACAACTAATTCTGCATTTAGGCTACGTTAACTTAAAATCTAGATATAATATCTGGAATCGATAGTTACTTTCCACATTATGTTGCCTTAATTTTACAGTTTAAAAGTTATTATTATAGTTTACCTATGATTTATTTGGTCTATATATTTATAATTCATCTTCCAAAGATAGCTTCTTCCGTAAGTTTTACCGAATTCTCATCCGGATAGCATGACAATTCATAAATAGGCAAAGATTGGAGCAGAGTATCCAAAATCTTGCATACTGCCTCATGTCCTTTTTCATACCATGTCGGGAAAAACACACTGTTCATTACTTCAGAGACCATTTCAAATCCTGTCAGCCTGCGTATAGAATTCTCTTTGCTTTGCTTAAGAACAATCAGTGCATATAACGGTACTTTTCTATTCAGACAGTATGACGAAGATCCATGCCATGGAGATCCGCAGCCATAGAAGCGATTTCCTTCCTTCTTTATAAATACCATATCCCCATTTATAATTGTTGCATTACGATACTTTCCCCACAATTCGGCCTGTGTAGTTTTTCCAATACCAGACGGTCCAAGATACATAAGGCCTTTTCCGCCAACATCAATTAAAGAAGCATGTGCTTCAATTGTTTGATAAGCTGACAAATGGGTCATTATAAGCGCATTAAGAAGTTTATAAATGTCTCCTTTATTACCATCAAACGATGTTATTTTTGCCTCTGTCCAGTGAGGATTCACACATAAAAGACTGTTATTTGCTTTCAATACCGGTTTACCTGGTTGGTTTTCTATAATATCAAGACCATATACCATATTTATTTGCTCTGATATAGATATACCAAGATTAGCTGTTTTTATTTGCTTACACAAAAAAGGCTCCCATTCTTTCCATAAATAACTCGTCTCTCTTATCTCAAACGTAGAAATCAATTGATATATCATAATTTACATTCGAATTGTTACACATCCGCCATAAATGTCATAAAAGTCATCCCAGCCTTCAATGGTTAACAAATTTCTAACGTGGCTATAAACTATACCATTTATATTATTAATTTTAATTTCTCTTGAGAGAGAATTATCTTCTGCAATACTCGTAATTTGACCATTATCATCAAGTGCATTCCAGTCCACGTTTATAATTCCGCCTGGATAAACCCATCTTACTTCGAATGTTTGGCTTTGTGCCCCTTCATAATCAGTAGATGTACCTGATAATCCCGGTTCCGCATCATTTGACATTACCA
>DWUY01000282.1 GCA_019120515.1 Candidatus Blautia avicola
TGGAGGTGCTTGATAATAAGGACATTATCCGTGTCTTTCCGAGAACTCTGTCAAATACAAATACCTCCCTTGTTTTGAAAACGCCAAAAACTAAAACAAGTGTGAGAAAAATCTTCTTGCCGTCAACCGTAGCTCAAATGCTGTTAGAGAGAAAAAAGCAGATTGACGAAATGAAAGAGCTTTTCGGTGATGAGTATTTGGATTATGACTTGGTATTCTGCCATTCGTCAGGCAGACCGATGGAAGGTCAGGTAATCAACCGTGCTTTGAAAAAGCTGATACAGGACAACGACTTACCCGATGTGGTATTTCACAGCTTCCGTCACGCAAGTATAACCTACAAGCTGAAATGGAACGGCGGCGATATGAAATCGGTTCAAGGCGACTCAGGACACGCCCGAATGGATATGGTTGCCGATGTTTACAGCCATATAATCGACGAGGACAGGCGATATAACGCACAGAAGTTTGAGGAACAGTTCTACAACGCTAAAGGTCTCAAAAATGCGGAAGAAGGTAAAACTGCTCCAATGCCCAAGTTTGAAACTTCGGTTGAACTCCTTGACCCAATGGCAGAGGTTCAAAAAGAGAGCGAAGTTGAAAAAGAAAAGCCTGCTGAGAACAGTACAGATGAAAACGCCGCCTTGCTCACAAAACTGTTATCAAATCCGGAAACAGCAGCATTATTAAAGGCTTTAGCGAAAACAATTTAGTCATACAAAAAAGGCAATCCGTCAGGGTTGCCTTTTGTAATTCCTGAAAAATCTTGAAATCAAGAAGAAAAACCATTATAATATTTGAACACAGATTATTGATTTGCATAAGAGAATGCGTAAACTTCAAATGCGTTTCCTGTGATTTATGGGCTACAGATTAACTCAATGATGTTTCCCATATTTCTTTGCATTTGCTAATACCCTGCTAAAAGGAAGGCAAAAAACCACGAAAAATTAGCAGGTTTTGGACGAGAATTTACTAACAGTGAAATCCCAGAAAAGCCAGTAAAATCAAGGATTTTCGGGGATTTGTAGGGAGTCAAAAATGCCCCTCGGGGGCTTCTCCTAAGCGCTAGCTGTGGGTTCGATTCCCGCACGGGACGCTATCAGAAGCGGGAATTGCAGTAGGATATGGAAGCAATTCCCGCTTTTTGTCGAATTATCGGACCTTTAGGAGGTTCAGGACATATATAAGTCATCTGTTATTTCGGAGGTTTATTATGCTGAACGTATATCTGGGAGAAATGGACCAGGCAATTTACTATCCCCCCGCATACTTTGACAATCAGTACGAAGATGAGTGGATCACAGATAAGTTATCTATAGAAATGATAAAAGATGTAGACAAATCCCAAGTCATCGTTCCTCATTTGATAGAAAGTCCTGTACTGGGTCCTATCTCTGTAAAAGAAATATCCGGCGGAGTAAAAACGCTGATGCTTCTGGCCTTTGATCGATCGGGCAGGATTTTTAACGCTTCCGCCTGTGGTGACAACTGTGCGAAATGGATCTTGAAAATAGGAAAAGAAAGAGACCTGACCATAAATCTCCGGCATCTTATGGATTTTGGTAATGATGATTTTGAGATCAAAATTCTTAATACCGGGGATATGGTCCATAACATGGAACAATTTGTAAGAATTGCGGGAAAATATGTATAGGTAAAACAATATGAAAGGAAAATATAAGATTGTTGTAAAGAACAACCGTCTTCACTATGAATTTGAAATTAAAAGAAACCTCACCGTTATCCGGGGAGACAGTGCTACGGGAAAAACAACATTGATCAATATGCTACGTCAGGCAGAAAATCTGGGGCCGTCCAGTGGTATAGATGTGGTGTGTAACGCTCCGTGCCGGGTGCTGGAAGGAGCAAACTGGAAACTGATCCTGGAAAATTCCTCCAAAACTATCTTTTTTACCGATGAAGAAAATACCTTTATCCATACGGAGGAATTTGCAGCAGCAGTCAAAAGCTCTGATAATTACTATGTTCTGATCACTAGAGAAAATTTATACACTCTTCCATATAGTGTGGAAGAAATTTATAGGATCCACTGTTCCGGTAAATACCATGACACACGGAGAATGTATAATCAGCTGTATCATATCTATTCGGATCATCAAACACTTCCTGTTGTACCGGAAAAAATCATTACAGAGGACTCTAACTCCGGATATGATTTTTTTAAAGCTGTCGGGGATGAACGAAAGATTTCCTGTGAAAGCGCCGGGGGAAAATAAAGAGTATGAAAAGTATTAACAAATCTTGAACGGGCAGTAATACTGCTGCCGGAAAGGACAGGTGACATATTATGGATACGAAAGAATACTATATTGAACGGAATAAAATGAAGATCCATCTGAAGCTGCAGATGCCGTCAGATCATCTAAGACGCTGTCCGCTGATTATTATAGCGCATGGGCTGACAGGCCATATGGAAGAGCCCCACATTCGTAAGATAGCTGACGCAATGGCTGAAAACGGGTATGCGGCCCTCCGGATAGATCTCTACGGACATGGCAAAAGTGACGGGGAATTCAGAGATCATACAATGCTTGATTGGGAACTAGATCTTCTGACAGTCATTGATCATGTGAAAAAGATGGATTTTGTTTCTGCTATTTATCTGGCGGGGCACTCTCAAGGAGGTGCCGCCACTGTGCTTACTGCCGGGATGAAGTCGGATGATCTGACTGCCGTCATACTTCTGGCTCCTGGAATGACAATAAAAGATTATTCCATAAAAGGAAAGTTGCTGGATGCCTCATTTGATCCTCAGCATATTCCGGATACTCTGACAATATTTGGAGAACATCCGATTTCAGGAAATTATTTCCGGGTAAATCAATTGCTTCCTTTGGAAGAGGCTGTAATGAGATACGACCGTCCTGTGCTGATCGTGCAGTCAGATACCGATGAATTGGTACCCCTCAGCTATGCGGAAAAATTGGCGGCAATGTACAAAAATGCTTCACTGGAGGTTATCCATGGCGATAACCATGTTTTTGAGAAACATATAGATCTTGTAACAGATGCCATGTTGAAATTCTTACTTTCTTGTAATCCAAACACATCTGTGATATCATAAATCAACTCCAGAAGGGAGATTGATTCTTTTGATACAGGAGGAATGGAATTGATTACGCCTATGAAACTCTCTCTATTTCCAACCTTAAAAAACTATAAAAAAGAATACCTCCCCCGGGACCTGTTTTCCGGGATCATTATCGCGGCAGTGTCTATCCCTATTTCCATGGGATACGCTCAGATCGCAGGACTCCCGGCAGTTTACGGCCTGTATGGCTCCCTGCTGCCGATCCTGTTTTTTGCCCTGTTTTCCACCTCAAAGCAGTTTATCTTCGGGGTGGACGCGGCTCCTGCCGCAATCGTAGGAGCCGCCCTTTCCACTCTGGGCATTTCCTTTGAAAGCAGCGCCGCTATGGAATATGTGCCGGCCATTGCTCTCTTTGCAGGGTTCTGGCTCCTGCTGTTTTATTTTCTCCACGCAGACCGGATCGTTGATTTTATCTCTACCCCGGTCATGGGAGGATTTATCAGCGGCATTGCCGTGACCATTATCCTTATGCAGATTCCAAAGCTTCTGGGAAGTCCTGCTGGGACCGGAGAACTAGTAGAACTTCTCCGCCATCTGGCAGAGGCTTTTGTACATATCAGCTGGCCATCTCTGCTCCTGGGCCTTTTGTCTCTGACGGTGCTGCTCCTGGGAAAAAGATTCATTCCCAGGTTTCCTATGGCCATAGCGGTTATGGCCGCCGGAGTGGTCCTCACTGGTATTTTCCATGTGCAGGATTGCGGAGTAGCTCTTCTGGATCAGGTTGATCCTGGTCTTCCAGGGTTTTTCCTGCCGGATTTTTCTCAGGTAGATCTTACCCAGGCCGCCGGCCGGGGCTTAATGGTAGCCGTTGTCATTATGTCCGAGTCCCTTCTCGGGGCCAATAATTTCGCCGCCAAAAATGATTATCCCCTGAATGACCGGCAGGAGATCCTGGCCTATGCGGCGGCCAATCTGGCTTCAGGAGTTGTAGGCTGCTGCCCGGTAAACGGCAGTATTTCCAGAACCTCCATGAATGACCAGTACGGAGGAAAGACCCAGGCCGTATCTCTCACAGCAGGCATTGTCATGGGCGCCATCCTTCTGGGGGCTACCGGCTTTATCGGATATCTTCCCGTGCCGGTGCTGACCTCTATTGTGATCTCCGCTCTGATGAGCGTTGTGGAAGGGCATCTTGCTGTGCGGCTGTTCAAAGTCAGCAGACAGGAGTTCTTTATTTTCATGGCTGCCGGCGCCGCTGTTCTGTTTCTGGGGACTATCTACGGCGTAGTGGTAGGGATCCTCCT
Source organism: Candidatus Blautia avicola (assembly GCA_019120515.1). Classification (GTDB taxonomy): domain Bacteria; phylum Bacillota; class Clostridia; order Lachnospirales; family Lachnospiraceae; genus Blautia; species Blautia avicola. The sequence continues at coordinate 4,360 of DWUY01000282.1, forward strand.
TTCCTTTGCGGCGGTGATCCTCAAAGCTACAAATCCGCCCCGGTATTTCCAGGGAATGGTTCCGGGAAAAGAAGATTTTTATGATCTGGGAAAAAACCGCTTTGCCTATCCGGTAAAGAATGTACTGATCTACCGGTTCAGTGAGAATCTTTTCTTTGCCAATATCAAGATCCTTCAGGAGGATATTGAAAGCAGTCTTCAGAAAGACACGAAAGCCGTGATCCTTAACGCAGGAGCCGTCAACAGTCTGGATATCACTGCGGCGGACGGATTGGAAAGACTGGCAGAAAGTCTGAAAAAGAAAGGGATCCGCTTTTATATCACGGAACATGGAGAAAATATCAATGAACAGATGCGCAGTCTTGGTATCGGAGGCCTGATCAAAGAGGGAATGGTACGAAGGACCATCGTATCTGCTCTTCATGATCTGGGGCTGAAGGAACCCTTCCCTCTGGATATCCCGGAAAGAGATATGGAAATGCTTCACAAAAAGCACTTTTACTCCCTTACTCCGGAAGAAGAAAATTCCCTGGAAGAATTTGCCTGGGTATTCGGCCCGGATGCGGTAAAAGAAATAGAGAAGCAGGTAAAATATATTGTAGAACAGATCCACGGCATTTCCGACCTTGAAAAGCTTTCGGAGGCAGGTCTGGAAGAAAAGCTGGATTTCTGGCACTCTCTGGGGCCTCTGGATGAGGACGAACTTCTCCGGAGACTGGAACTGCATATTGACGATCTTCCCCCTCAGGTAAGGGAAAAAAGCCCTCTTGTGCTGAGCCTCATCGAAAGAAGGCGGCGGCTCCTCCGGGCCAGACTTTTAAAAGAGCATCCCCATGTACGGGAACACCTGGAACAGAAGCAGGAGATCCTGGAAAGGCGGCTGGAAAAGCAGAATCCTGAAGGCCTGCGGAAGCTCCATAGGCTGGAAAAGGATTCTCATGTTTAAACTGAAAAATGACAAATATCCCCAGGTCCTCAAAAATGTCAGAGGCCGGGGCTATATGATCGGTATTGAATACAGGCAAAACAAAAAGCCATTGAACTGTGGCAATACTATTACCAAAGTTCAATGGCTTCTTTTTTATAATTTATAATACTTCTGCTACCAGCACTCCGTATGGTTCCAGTTCTACTTCTCCTATAAGCGTGTTATCCGTCCACAGATCTTTCATGGGTTTAAGGAATTTTACAGAAGCGGGGGTCTTTTCATAGTTTAATATGAAAAGGTACTTCTCCTCATTTTTTGTACGCATAGCGATCTCACAGGTTTCCGGAACCTCTGCCAGGTTTCCGAATGGTTCTATCACATCCAGCTTTTCCAGAAATACTCTGACACTGTCAGCAGTATATGCCGAGCCATAATAATAAACCTCGCCTTTTCCTACTGCCTTTCGAGTTAATGCGCCTGTACCTTTATAATAATCTGATCCATAAGTCCCTACGATCTGAGACGTATCATCCAGAGTATCCAGCTGTTCTGCAAAGACTGCAGCTTCCATTTCTGTGCCTTCCCAGTTGACAATGACTTTTTCGGTATCCGGAGCGATTGCCGTATATTCCGGGATATCAACGCCTGCAAAATCCGCCAGAACGCCTGGAAGATTTTCCATCACACATTTTCCATTGATATTTTTATATGCATTTCTACATCCCAGAACCAGTACGCCGCCATTCTCCACATATTTTTTCAGTAGTTCTGTCTGTTCCTGTGTCATAATGGCTGCATGAGGATAAAACAGCACTTTATATCCTTTCAGGTCATCTTCGGTTACAGTCTCGTCAAGATTTACATAATCAAAAGGCGTATGGGTCAGCTGCGCTGTTTCAAAAAAGGCTTTCTGACTCTGTTTTTCCAAACGTCCATGCCAGACATCCAGCTGAGAGTCCCAGGTATTATCATAATCTTTTATCATTCCGACCTTAGCTTCATAATGGGATCCGGCGATCTTTTTCATCTTCTCAAATTTTTTGTGGATTTCCCTTATCTCACGGATCCTTCTGTTATCCCTTCCGGAATAATCCAGAATGCCATGCCAGTAGATCTCTGTTCCCACCGTACATGTCCTCCATCGGAAATAGCTGATATAATCTGCTCCATGAGCCACTGACTGCATGGTCCACAAGGTGATCTGACCAGGACGGGGAGTTGGTGCTTCCATTCTGGTATTCCATCCGTTAGCGCCTGATTGTTGCTCCATAATGCCGAATACCGGAGAAATGGATCTTGTCATGGAAAGATTGCGGCTCCATTTTCTGTCTTTCATATTGCCGGGTTTATCAGAATAAGCATCCAGACAATACGCAAAATTCGGGTAGGAATCATAAGTGATAAAATCCAGACTCTCTCGGTTCATCCGATGGCTGTCCAGATTTCCAAACAGTCCATTGGTAGTGATAAAATCCCCCTGTTTTTTATACTTCTTTATTATATCGCTCTGTCTCTTCACAAAACTCCTTGCACTATATGAGACAAAACGGAAATAGTCCAGAACCTCATGGGGATTGGTAGAGTCCGAACAAGTCTTTCTCGGGGCATGGATCTCTTTCCAGTCTGTATAAGTCTGATTCCAGAAAACTGTGCCCCATGCTTCGTTCAGCGCCTCCAGACTTCCATATTTGTCCTGTACAAATTTTCGGAATGCCTGGTGATCGCTTTCTGAATAAAATTCATCATTTTCACAGTTAACCTCATTATCGATCTGCCATCCGATAATACAGGGACGCTTTCCGTAATGTTCTGCCATTTTCTCTACGATCCTTGCCGACAGTTCCTGATAGACCGGCGAGTTATAATTATAATGCCTTCTTGCGCCATGGTAAAACAGATTTCCATCCTTATCTGCATTCAGTGCCTCCGGATATTTTTCTGTCAGCCAAGCAGGAGGGGTGGCAGTAGGCGTTCCCATGATCACCTTCATGTTTTCCTCTTCTGCTATATCAAGAAACCGGTCAAAAAAATCATAGTTAAAATTTCCTTCCCGGGGTTCTATTTTATTCCACGCAAATTCCGCAATACGGACCACCTCAATGCCGGTATCTTTCATCCTTTTCAGATCATCCCGCCACATCGTTTCGGTCCAATGCTCCGGATAATAACAGGTCCCCAGTATCAGTCTGTCACCTCTTAAAATCATATTATACCTCCAAAATTAATTTATTCCTTTACTGCCCCTGCAGTAAGACCATCCATAAAATATTTAGATGCACACAGGAAGCAGATCAACAGCGGAAGAACCGCACAGGTACTTGCCAGCATCATGGCGCCGTAATCTGTTCCTCTGTCTGAAACCATAGAACGAAGCAGCAGCGGCAAAGTATACATATCTTCCTTTCTCAAAATGATCAATGCCTGCATAAATTCATTCCACATATTTACGAACTGCATAATTCCCAGGGATGCATAGGCCGGTTTTAAGATCGGAGCAATTACTCTGAAAAAGATTGTCCATTCACTGCACCCGTCAATCCTTGCCGCATCGATCAACGCCTTTGGCACATTATTTTGGCAGTACTGCCGCATCCAGAAAATGCCGAAAGCATTGGCGCAGCTTGGGATCACCAGGGCCTGAAAACTGTTGATCCAATGGAACTTGCTCATCATAATGAACCAGGGAATGATCCCTGCCGTGGCGGGAACCATCATTGTTCCCAAGAGTATGGCAAACAGCTGCTTTCTTCCCGGAAAATCATATACAGAAAATGCATAACCGCCGATAGAGCAAAATAAAAGTACCAGAAAAGTATAAGAAAATGTAACGATACAACTGTTTAAAAAGGCTCTCGGCAGATTTACCTGATCCATCATATTCTTAAGATTCGTCAGCAGGTTGTCTCCAAACCACATGACGGGAGGAAACGAATAAATCTCATTGGTGGACAACGTAGACATAACGAACATCATATAGAAGGGCATAAGCATGATGATCGCTATTACGATCAGAATAAAATAGAGAGAGATCTTCTTCCCTATTCTGCCGGATAACGCTAGCCCGATAAGCACCAGGGCGGCAATCCCGATAATCAATAACAATGTTGTCATCTTACCTTTCCTCCTTTCCTCTGGGGCTTTGGCTCTTTCTCTGCCGTAATCCGATTCAGGATCAATGAAATAACCACGATCATAATTGTGATCACATACGCTACAGCAGAAGCATATCCATATAAATTTCCTCCCTGAGGCGCCTTATTCAAAAGATACATCATCAGAGTCAGGCCTCCATTATTTGTTCCGCCTGTCCAGCTGCTGTTTGTCAGGATATACGGCTCTGTAAACAGATTAAACATACCAATACTTGACTGGATCAGCGTAAACAGGATAATGGGTTTCAGAAGAGGAATGACGATCTTAAATACAATATGGGAATGGGACGCCCCGTCAATCCTTGCCGCCTCATAAATATCGTTGCTGATTCCCTGCATGCCAGCCAGATAGATCACCATATTCCAGCCGATCCATTTCCAGGCAAACATGACGATTACCGCAACACGGATCAGACTTCCGTCTCCCCCCAGCCAGTTGACCGGATCTTCTCCGAAAATAGAAAGCACATAGTTGATCATTCCGTAATTATATCCAAACAGATTCTGAAAAATAATCGATATGGCAACCGCACTGGTAACCATAGGCATAAAATAAATGGTTTTAAAAATGTTCTGTCCTTTTACCAGTTTCGAGTTCAGGATATAGGCCAGTACAAGGCCGCCCAGAAGAATGGGAATATGGGCTATGATCCCTATAAATAATGTGTTTCCCAGTGCCTTCCAGAACAAGGGATCCTGGAAAAGACTAACATAATTCCCAAGTCCCAGAAAATGCATGGCTCCCAGACCGTCCCAGCGGAAAAAGCTGAGCGCAAAACCTGCCACCATGGGAAACAGTCCGAAAATGGCAAAGAGGATATAAAACGGAGCAATGTATACATAAGCTACTCTGTACTGCTTTAAGGTTTTCAGAATTCCTTTTTTCTGTGTCTTCAAGCTATTCTCCTTTCTGAAAAAGGGGCTGTCTAAACAGCCCCTTTTACTGTTACTCCTCCCAGACTCCTGCATCCTTCAGAATCTGAATCTGCTGTTCTTTCAGTTCAGCGCAGGCAGTTTCTATTTCGTTTCCAAGACGCTCCCGGATCTGTTCCGGTGTTTCTCCCGCATCTGCTCCTGCATTAAAGGCACTGTAAATGCATCCTTCTGCAGTTACATCCATCATAGTGTTAAATACTACTGGCACATTTCCTGCAATTTCTGTTGCGATGGAATTAGGAGAAGGTTCCTGATTTCCAAAATATGGATCCGGATCTGTATAAAGTTCCGGTGCCTCATCCCATGCCGGTTTATATGCCGGGAAATAGTCAATGGTTTCAAACATTGTATTCTGCGCCTCTGTGGTTGCCATCATATATTTTACAAAAGCCCAGGCTGCTTCTTTATTCTGAGATTGCTCCGGGATCACAAGGAAAGAACCGCCCCAGTTGGTATCGGGCATGCCCGCCGGCAGTCTTGTAGCTCCCCAGTGCCCTGCTCCATCCGGATCAATATCGGTTTTCAGGAAACCGGAAAACCAGGAACCGGAAGCAACGGATACGCAGGTACCTGCCGCATAAGCGGCGTATGCTTCTGCACTCCACATATCTACATTCATATCCCATCCGTTATTGCGGATATCCAGGCATGCCTGCAGACATTCCAGATCTCCATCTCTTTCCAACTTCAGATTAAGATCTTCGTCATAATAATCACGGTTAATAAACAGCCACTGGTAAGGATATGCTGCAGAAGGAAGGAACCAACGCTGTCCGGGGATCGATACCGCTTCCGCCACCAGCAAAACTCCATCCCAGGTACTCATCAGATCCGCCACTTCATCGGGATCTGTAGGAAGGCCGCATTCTTCAAACACATCTGTCCGGTAATAGTACAGTGTTGGACCAAGGTCCCAGGGGATTCCGATCAGCCGGGTCCCATCTGAGGATGTTGCCTGGTCCCACTTAAATTCAACAAAATCATCTTTCAGTTGATCAGCTCCCAGGGTATTCAGATCACATAATGCCATACTATCTTTATACTGGGCAATATATGCGCCTTCAACCATAGCCACATCCGGAGCGCCGCTGCCAGCTGCCAGGGCAGTCTGCAGGGCCTGATGATGAGCTGTTGTATCTGTAAATACCAGTTCTACTTCAATATTAGGATACTGTTCATTAAAACCGGCTAAAGCAGCTTCAAATCCATCATCTCCTGATGGCCATCCTCCTACCTCAATATGTCCGGAGATGGATGCAGGATCACTGTCTACCGCTTCTGCAATCTCTTTGCCTTGTTCTTCCGTAGTGTTCTCCACAGTACCTCCGCCAAGGCCTCCATCATCACCACTGCAGGCTGTGAAGACAGGCACTGTCATTACAGTGACCAGGGTTGCAGCTAAAAATCTCTTTACGAATTGCTTTTTCATTGTTGTCCTCCTTTGTTATGAATTTTCACACACGACTTCCGGATCTGTCTGTGCATTTTATCAGCATCATCTGCGCAAATGATAACTATCTCTTTATTTTCTGAACACTTTCACCTTCCAGCAGACGGGGAGTCAGTTTATATTTATATTTAAAAGGCTCTTTATTGATTTCTTTCAATAAGATTTCAACACATTTTTCCCCTATCTTTTCAGGCTGAAGACTTAAGGAAGTCAGGATTGGATTTCCATATCTCCGTACAAATGTACCATCGAAAGATACAATGCTAAGATTCTCCGGAACCCGATACCCTAATTTTTGTATCTCCTGTAAAAATCCCATAGCCATTTCATCATTGAAACAAATAACCGCCGTTGCATCTAATCTGCGTTCCTGGAAAATATGTGCGGCCAGTCTCCCTTTCCCCCAAAAATTTTCTGCAATATAGGGATCTCCCTCTTCCCGTTCTTCACCAAATTCAAGAACTCTTTTGTCTCCAGGCAGAGATTTTTTGGAAATTCCTAAATAGTAAGTATCAATTTCATCTTTTTTCAGTTCGTACTGGATCTGATCTTTCCAGGCAAATATACGGATTTCTTCATGGCTGATATCATAAGGCATGACCAGTGCAATCCTATGATGACCTCTTTCTCTGAGATACTGAAAAATAAGTTCCATTCCCTTCCAACAGTCGCATTCGATCATCGGCATACCTTTCGGATAATAAAATGTATTTCCAAAGGCTGCTGAAACTGCTGGCAGCCGATAAATTTTTCCTACCATATTCTGGTATATCTCTGCCGCCGCTTCACTGGGGAAAATAATACCATCTACCATTGTTGACCGGATACTTTTAAAATCAAGACTTCCATGGAACATCACTAAATAATCTTGTTCCTTTGCCGCCTTCACCATTCCTTCATAAAGCTCTAAATTAAAGGCATTTCTGATCTCTCGGCAATAAAACAGTATTTGTTTCGTCCTCTGTGTCATTAAGGAAACTGCCACCGGATTAGGATGATACCCCAATTCTTCAGCTATACGCAGGATCCTTTCTTTCTTTGATGCTTCTACATAACCACTGTTATTTAATGCACGGGATACTACAGAAACTGATACGCCTGCCTTTTGTGCAATATCTTTCCTTGTTGTCATGCTATCAATCTTCCTGTCTGTATTTGCAATTGCACCTTAATATTGGGCAACTATGTTCAATCAATGATTTAACAATACATGATATTGTCTTTTTTTTCAATTTTGAAAATTGTGGATTCGTGTCCACATGGTAATATCACCATTCAATGTTTTATCAAAGTATAGTGTAAGTGCAAAATCCCCAGTATTTTTGCATATTTATGTGATAATAGCGATCATTCTGCATTAACTCTCCTCAATACATAGCCAGATCCTTTTATTTAAATAGAGACCTCTGTGATAATTTTCATATTTACGCTTGTATGTCTGTTCTTTCTTTAATACAATAAAGAGCA
>DWUY01000283.1 GCA_019120515.1 Candidatus Blautia avicola
ATAAACTTCCTGGACATGCTCTCCAGATCCCGGCGGATAATGCTTTTGGCGCTGTCATAACTCACAAGTTCATTTTCCATCTTCCTTCCTCCTTGATTTATCTTTCAGTCCGTTCTCAACCAGGTCTTTCAGATCCCGGTAATTAAAATATCCTTCTTCGTACATCTCTATCTGCCGGTTAAATTCATCCATAAACCTCTGTTGCCTTTTCTCGCCAAAATCAAAAGTGTCATGCAGGATCTTCAGCGTGATCAATCTTACTGCTTCACTGGCTGCCCGGATCGCCGTCTTTGCTTTGGCTTCCTCGCTCATATAGATCATGGCCGGGTTGATTCCTTTCCGGTGCTGTGGAATATTTTTCTTCATACCTCGATTCCCTCCATTGCTTTTAAGATCCGGTCTGTTTGCTCCTTGATATACTGCAGAACCTCGCTCAGTTCCATATCTGATCCTGTTATCTTTCTCTGAACAGAATCCTTCAGAACCAGATCCAATACCTCTTGAAGGCACCCGACATACCCCAGCGTGGTGTGAAGCTCCTGTTCATCTTTTCCCTTCCTTCCGTTTTTCCGAAGAACTGTATAGCCAAAATTGTTTGCCTGAGCATAATAATCATCTTTGATATGCAGCATATTGCCTCCTTCCCGGGACACATCTTTTGTGCATGTAGATGTTCGTCCCTCTTCTGGTTTTTATGTATTCCAGCTCCTCACCCTCTATTTCTTTTCCGCAGATATAGCAGATCCTGTGAGGGGTGGGCTTTTTATTGCTGTTCTTCATTCGGCACTTCTCCTTCCAGGTTTTCTCTGCACCATTCCGCCACCAGCGCACGGATCAGATCTACTGCAAGTGGCATGTATTTGTACTTCTCATAATATTCCTGAGAGAGCTTATTTACGTTCTCCCATTCTGTCTCATCTTTTATCTGTGTATAAAAATGATCACATATATCATGAATTATCTGACGAATCTTTCTATTATACATATTTTTCCTCCATCTCATAACACCGAAACACCTGCATAGGATTTTGTAACACTTTTTAGGAAATCCTTGAAACCCGCTTAAACTCTGGCATTATCCGTGTTTTGAAACACCTGTAACACTTGTAACACCTACTTTTTCCTCTTATAGGGAAAATAAAAATGATAAATATTCATCTATTTTCTCCCTATATATACATGCAAATTCCCGGTGTTTCGGGTGTTACGGTGTTACACCTACTTAAAAGGCAGCTCTTCCTGATTAGCTTCTATATATTCCTCTACATCCATGAACCCGTCTTTGTCTTCTTCCGGGGCACCATCAAGTTTCAGGAAGACACATCTGTCTACATGACCGTCAATCCGTTTTGTACGGGTCCTTTTCCCGGCAGAAGTCTGGATCAGTCCTTTGCGCTCTGCCCAGGACAAAAAAGATGCTCTGGAAAAGCCGCCTTTCTTGCAGATACTGTCAAAAATATTGTTGTATATGATCACGTATCCACCTTCCATGCAGCCCCATTTTTCCGCTGTTTGGCTCAAAGGGTCGAATTTTGCGGCATTGATCTCCACCTCTGACAAAATGTACTGGTAGCAGCGCTCATTGTCTGAGAGCTCTTCCCTGTCCACCAGGACCTCTTTTGCCTCGTCTATGCTGATGTATTTCCCGTCTTTGAACAGGTAGTCTGTGGCGATCTTATCTGCGGCCAGAATGATCGATAATGACAGGCTCTGCTTTTCCATCTTTTCCGTATCATAAAGCCGTTCCTGGAAGTCTCTCTGGATCCTCCGGACCTCTTCCGGCCCTATAATTTTTAATACCCGGACAAAATCATATCCGGCATATCCATAGTTCCGTTTGACCAGCTCTGCAGTCTCCTGAGGATCTTCATAGACCTTCTCCCCGCATTCCAGTTCCAGAATACGGTTGATCGCTCCTCCCTGGGTAACATAGGAGTTTAGTGGGCGCTCTCCATTTGTCAGGATACAGTTCTTCCAATGGCATTCTCGGTTCAGGCCCAGCTCCTTATTGGAACGGGTCTTTCCTTTTCCCGAGCAAAGGTCATAGACCAGGCCCTCGAAGTTATCCTCGATCCTTCTGTTTTTCTTGCTGGAATCATCCAGGATCAGTGGCAGATGGTTCAGAAAGTCACAGGTGGTTTCCAGTCCCACTTCTGTTCCCTTATAATCCTTTATGTATGCATTCTCATCCGGATCCGCCCACACGGAGGCGGCCACCATCAGAGTAACTGTCTTTCCGCCCTCCGTCTCTCCCCACAGGTCCACGATAAAGGGCAGACCGCCTACCAGATACACCAGGACGCTGGCAAAAGACGCTGCCAGAAGGAATTTTACTTCCATCCTTCCTAAGGCCCGCAGTTTCTTTATATGGCTGTACCATTTTTCACGGCTCCCCGCTGCCTCTATGCTCTCTTTAATCTGTCGGAACCTGGCGTCCCCATCAAACACAATGTCTGTATCATAGGGCATGAAACTGTTCCGGATCCATCCCAGCTTTGAACTGGAATACTGGACTTTAATATATTCCCCATTGGAATTTTCCACATCGGCCAGATACCGAACCAGGAACTTGGCATTTTCGCTGGTCACTGCCACTCCACGTCCGGAAAGAGCCACGATCTTTGAGGCAGAGGTCACCATAGTCTTTGGAACGATCAGCTCCTCCCAGGCGCCGCCTCTTTTATATGCCAGCTTTAGCTGCTCTTCTCCTGTCTCCAGGTTCTTTAGGCGCTCTACCGGCAGGATCGGGTGGTAACAGGCCAAGATATCCGTAACGCCGGTATTAGGATTATAAAGGCATACTCCATCATCAGAGGCGATCCAGGAGCGGCATTGCATCCGGCCGTAAGGGCAGTCTGTGAAATTTGTCCAGTTCTCCACCAGGCTGACTGTCTGCTCTTGTTTCTTCCTGGTCTCCTGATATACCTTCTTATAAGCTTTCAGAAGGCTGGCAAACTTTGTCTTCACTCCCAGTTCTGCAGCACGATCCTCCAGGGATAAGATCAGCCGTGCTTTGTAAATCTCGTCTTCCTGCTCAAAAATTTCTGTAAAGATCTTCTCATCCAGTATGCTCTCCTTTGTCAGTTGTCCCAAAGGCACCAATCTTATCACCCTCTTTCCCGTAAGATTTCATTATGGTACAGCTCCAGCTGCAGGGCGTTTTGGCAGTCACACCAAACATCTGAAAGCGGTTCCGTCTTTTCGATCCAGTCTTTATAAACAGCGATCTTCTTCAGATTAAGCTGCAGCTCCAATTCCCGTCTGCCGGCCTCTTTTTCTCTCATGAGTTTTCTTTTTTCTGACCGGTACCTGATCAGATCGGAAGCAAAGCCCTGTCTTTCATAGGTCCCTCCCAGGATCTCAAAGGCTTCTTTAAAATTGCAGTTTTCCATGTCCATCACAAAAGTGAAGATATCTCCGTGGGCCCCGCATCCAAAACAATGAAAATCTTTATCATAGACCTTCAGGGAAGCGCTTCTGTCTCCCTTGTGAAAAGGGCAGTTTATAAATCCGGCACGGTTGGGCTGATACCCGTACCGTGCCAAAACATCCCTCATACTGATACGTCCTTTGATTTCTTCCTTAGTCAACTGCCCCGCCTCCCAGGATCCGGATGATCTCCCTTCCGGTCTCTTCCTTTTCGCAGAACAGGAATCTCACCCCGTATTTTCTTTCCTGGGTACGCAGGATCTTATACAGAGTCTCTCCCTGCATGGCCTTTGTCTCTATCTCTTCCCATCGACCGGTTTCAGGATTCCGTCTCCGCTTCCACCGTCTGGGATTCTCCCACCAGATTACATCTGAGAGCTGGCGGATTCCTTTCCCGTGTTCCACCAGGATTATGAGCTGTATGTCGTTTTCTTTAGCCAGAAGGAGCTCCCGGCGGAACCTGGCATGATCCTGGCAGACATTGCTGCACAATTCCGTAAGATTTTGCTTTCGGTCAATGATCAGCCGTGGATTATCATAATTCATGTAATCTCCTACCATGAGCTTGCTCACCGGGTGCTTAATACCACAGCGGTCAAACTCTTCTACGATCTTTTGGATTGCTCTGGCCTTTTCCCTGCTGTCTATCTGTATTGTCATATCATCACATCCTTTAGAACGGCAGTTCCTCGTCTATACCGTCCGGTACGTTCATAAATCCGTCCGCATCTGCCGGGCCATATCCCTGGGATTTCTGTCCGCCGGCATGGCTCTGGGAAGCACTCTTACTTTCCCCAAAGCCCAGCTGCTCCGCCACAACATCCGTGGTATATACCTTGTTTCCGTCCTGGTTTGTATAGCTCCCGGTCTGGATCCGGCCGGACAGCTCCATCTTCATACCTTTCTGAAAGTATTTTTCCACAAACTCTGCGGATTTTCCGAAAGCAACGCAGCTGACGAAATCCGCTGTCGGCCCGTTCTCTGTCTTATATCTCCGGTCAACTGCCAGGGTAAAGCGGGCAATACTGCTTCCGCTGTCCGTATATCGGATGTCCGGATCCCTGGTCAGCCTTCCTGTCAGATTCACACTATTCATGATCCGTTCCCTCCTTTGGCTTGTCCGGAGTCCTTTCAAATATGTTCATGACATATTTGAAATCACTGATGTCAAACTCCTTGATAGACTTCCGTTTTTTATCCTTCAGCTGTTTCCTGCCGAGTATTATCTTTTCAGACACCCCGGTGCGCTCCATTTCTTTCAACAGCGTTTGATACATCTGATCAGTCATAGGAGCACTATCGCTGGCAGAAGTATCACTGTTCTGTACCGGTTCTTCCTTTGGTGCTTCCTGCTTTTTAGTGCTGGATTTCTGTGTCCCGGATTTATTTTCCTTATGGCTTTCTCCCTGCAGTTCCGGCCTTTCTGCATCCGGATCATCCATGTCTTCTACCGGGATACAGAATACCTGGAAGCACAGGTATTTATAGGCAATGGCCATGGCCTTATTAATTCCCTTGTCTCCTGAATCCATGGCCTCCCCGGGAAGAATTGTTTCTATGAATGAACCATCCTCGGCGTATAATGTGTATTTCATCCTGAGGGTTATCCAGCTCATGTTAGCGCCGTTCCTACTGGCCCTTATCTCTCTATTTAACTCATACAATTCCGGGATAATAAACACTTTATTTTTGGCCAAAGCAGGGTTTAGTACACTGTAAACATCATCTATACTCCGGTATTTGAATCCCTGCTGTTTATTTACCTTATCTTTCCCTACAGCGCCAATGTCTGCAATTACCCCGGATATGGCCTTATAAATCCCCAGTTTTTCCATCAGTCTTCCTCCTTGTCGTATACGATCCTGTCCATAGACTGCAGGATGATCGTGGATGCAATCTGGCTCATGGACATGGTAGACTCATTAAAGATCTCCACCAGGGCATTGTATGCCTCTTTTGACAGCCTCACAGTGGACCCTTGGTCTATGGGCTGTTTTTTTCTTGCCGGGATATGTATCATTCCATCTTTCATTCTGCGTCCCTCCTTGAGAAATAGATTCCCAGGCTGTTAAAAGCCATTTCCACTTTCTCCAGTTCTTCCAATGTTGCCACAACTTTATAGAAGACAGTTTTTGTGGAAGGCTGCTCAAAAGGCAGCTCTTCTTCATCATCGGCTTCCGGGATCTGGAATCCTTCTTCCTGGATTGTCTCTGGCTGTTCTTGCTCCATCTGGGCCCTTGCTTCTGCAGCCGCCTTTTCTTCCGCTTCCCTGCGGATCCGTTCTTCTTCGGCGATCCTTTTTCTTTCTTCTGCCCGGATTCTTTCGATTTCCGCTTGTCTCCGGCGCTCCTCTTCTTCTGCCTTTCTTTGCTGCTCCCGTCTTAAAATCTCCTGTTTCTGTTGTTCGTACTGGTTGATATGCCGTACTGCCTCCATGGCATCCAAAGAGTGCTTGTAGATCTCCAGAGCTTTCGGGACCGCTTCTGACTGCATAGAACTGATCGTCAGGATATCTTTATTTACTGTGTCAATCTTTGCCTGGAGTTCCTCTCGAACCTTTTTCATACTGGTACTGATATTCTCCCAGGAAGGAACATAGGCCCGTTCAAAACTCAGGTATTCCCTGGCTTCTCCTACCAGTTCTTCATAAAGCTCCCGAATCTTCTCCTTTTTCTCCTGGCGCTGTTTCTCATCAAATGCCTTCACCTGCTTGTCGATCAGTAGGATCGGCTCGTCAATCATAGACATAAGTGCCATGACCTTTGCGTTGAACTCATCAAACGGCTGGTTCCATTCCCTCTTAACTGCCTTTCTCCTGTCATCAATCTCTTTTTTAAGTTTCCGGAGATAAGCGACCTCTTTCTTCGCTGCAGTCTTTCCTTCTTCTGTGACTACTGCTCCCTCATAAAATGCCAGCTTCTCCCGGAGCATGGCCTCAATATCGTCATAATTGAACCGGATCCGTCCCGGCTGCTGGTCTACAACTACCTGTATTTCATTCATGATATTTCTCCTTTTCCTCTTTTAAAATCATGGACACTGATCCTTCACTGCACCTGAGTTCTTCTGCAATCGCTTTTTGCGTCCATCCGGCTTCATGCAGGGCCAGGATCTTGCCACGGTCTAATTTTTTCTTAGAGCCTCTCCTGGCTTTCCCCTGAGGGGGGGGGGCTTCTGACTGCTTCTCTTCTTCCAGACTCACAGTCTCTGGCTCCGACTGCTGCACGCCCAGGATCACACTCAGCCAGTATCCCGGGTCCACACCGTCCAGTACTGCCTGGGTGAGGATCCTGACCTTCTCAGAGTCCCTGATCAGGGTCTCATATTCCCTTTCCGAGATTGTAACTGTATTATTTTCCATGACTTTTCTCCTTTGGTGCCTGACCAAAACATATGCTCTGTGGCTTAATGTCAAATCTCCACTCACTGATTTTTGATCTTGCTGTTTCCCCTATCGGTTCATATGAATACTTTGCATCGCCATTTTTTTCTATACGGCATACGTTATAGTCTCCAGCATGAATAATGCAGTATCCTTCTTTTTCTATGCTTGTAGAGATCTTGATCTGCCGTTCCTGAGCCAGCTGTGATAATGCCAGCATAGTGTTCTGCAGATAGATCATCACATCTCCGTCTGTCATTTTCTCAAACATCTTGACTTCCTCCTGTTCCCGCCTTATACTAAAGGCGTGATAAACTGTTACTGTCCGTTTGGGTGCCAGCCCTGCGGACTTTTTTCTTTATCCGATTTTCCCAGTCCCTGGCTGTCTCTATGAACCAGATCAGGATCACGAAAACCACCAGCCAGGAAAATATCTGCCAGATCATGGGTTCTTCTGGCATTTCAAATACTGTATTGAACAGTACCACCGTTCCCAACAGAGCTTCGGTTATGCTTGTCCGGTGCAATGCTTGTCCCTCCTTTCCCGCCCTAGGCGGTCTTTTTCTTTATAGCAGTTTCAAATCCAACGCTTCTTCCAGCCCGGCAGATTGTTTCTGCTACAATTTTTGCCACTACTTCTTCCGGAAGCTGATCCTGATTCACCCATTTCCCATTTACTTTTATTTCGCTGATTATTTGCATTGAATCACCTCTGTTTTAAGGTATGTATTGTAAGTTGTCCTTGTTACGGCTATCTGGTTACTCCCTTCTTGTGTTTTGCTGGTTATTCTCCTATACTGTACTTACAGGCCCCGCCAGGGCCGAGTACGAAAGGAAGGTATTTTTATGCATACCACGGATAATTTTTTTATAATACTAAAGGACACCCTAATGTCTTTTGATTTTGCTGCTGTAATTGCTGCTATTATTTCTATCTCTGCTTCTATATATATTTTTAGATCAACTCCTAAATATGATTTGATCTATAATCGTTATGTCACCTTGATTTTCCCTTTATTTGAACTTATGGAACCTTATTTATTTAAAACGGTTAATGATGAAATCCTTTCAAAAGCACTTAGCTTAATTGAAACAAATAAGACATTTGCAGGAAGAAAACTCCTCCATTCTTTTTATTTCTGTAAAATGAATCCTTCACAAGATAACTATGACGCTCTATGCTCCTCTGTCAGCAAAGAGTATGACCGTTGTTGCCGACGGCTAGGTCTCGGAAAGCGTAATATTTGGTATAAGATTGTTCGGAATCAATATAAGAATAAACTTGTTATTATTCTTTATATGATTGGTCAAAGTATCCTTGCCCTGATCATTCTTCTATCTGCAATTATCTTTTTATTTTGGTTATCTCACCTATTTGGGGAAATTACAGGTATTGAAATACTTCCATTAATAAAATGAATAGTATTACCGCAAATGCTACCGCTTCACCAACGTTCTCCAGCCCTCTTTCTTTGGCAATAACAATTAATAGAACTGCTAAAGTTAGATATAACAGCATCGCTTCTCACCTCCTGTTTCTTCCGTTTTTTCCG
>DWUY01000284.1 GCA_019120515.1 Candidatus Blautia avicola
TCCTTGAATCCGGCAGTCTTTTCTCCCGTACAGATACTGGAACGTATGACCGGGATCTGTCTGCTCCTGTCAAAGGACAGATGCTTTTCTTTTTTCTTAAAAAACATATTTCATTTCTCCTGCCCGATAGAGTAAATTCATACTCTGTATTTCCAATAATACAGTCCTTCTGTCCCTACCACTTTATCCAGCAGATCCCTCAGAGATTCGCTTTCATTGTATACTGCAATACTGAGGACGCCTCCCGTAATGCTGATGATAGAGTTTTCCTTTCCAAGAAGGATATCTACCTGACCTTTTTTCTTCATGATCACTCTCTTTAAGATCTTCACCAGGAGATCACAGCGTTTTTCTTTCAGCCAGCCGCTTCGTTTCGGCTTCAGGGGCAGATATTCTTCCACATATACTTCAAAGGGATAATAACAGATCACTTTCAGGATAATGGCAATGGCCTTATCACAGAATTCCTGAAGCTGTTTGTCCTGAAGAAAATAGCTTTCCACTTCTTCAAAAATACTGTTGCCGTGTTCTGCCACATGGGATGGAAGAAAATCGATCACCCGATAATCCTGAGAAAAGAGAGAACTCAGTCTCTCACTTCTCTTTACTCTGCTCATGTTCCTCTTCCTCCTCCATGCTTGCTAAGAACATCTCATAAAAATCGTCTTCGCCTTCCAGCTTAGGAGAATTTTCTCCTCCGCCATTGGTGCTTCTCTTCATTTCCGCGTAAAACTCTTCCCCCGCAGTGACCAATTCCATCTCGTAGATCTCATAGCCCAGTTCCCTGCATTTTTTACAGAAAGCTCCCAGAGGATTCTTGGCTTTTCTGGTTTCCAGAAGTTCCTTTCTGAGTTTTTCATCGCTCATAGCCTGTCTTTGCAGTTTATCTAATAATTCAATCGTATTCATATCTTCTGCTCCCTTCCTGTTAAGCGGACATGGTTTCCTGTCCGCATAAAATGTGTGTTTCCCACTTTCATGCTCATATCAGGGCGGCTTCCAAAGTCATACACACACTTACGAGCAAGCTCATGTGTGTGCAGACCTTTTAACCCTGGTATCATTATATAACACCCCCGGCAAAATTCCTAGCAAAAATGCAGCGTCCAGAGAAGTCTTTTGGTTCTTCTTTGAACGCTGCATTCATAATGGAGTCAAAGACCCCCGCGTCAGTCGCCAAATGGACATGCCAGCATGTCCGCTTGGCTCGTTGCCCGCGGAAATGAATCCTCATACCTTTATCCGGTCTGCGATTTCCTTTCCGATCACCAGTCTCTTATCCCTGGCGCCAATGATCACGCAATCCTTGTGATTCTGGATCACCTGAACCTGGCTGCCTTCCTGGATCTGGTAACGCTTCATAACTTCCAGCACCTCAGGTATTCCGAACATCCATTTAATGGTGTAACTTTCACCACGCTTTGTCTGGGACAATGCCTGCATAAGAATACCTCCCTCCGTTGTCAAGGCTGTTATCTTTCCTATATTCTAAAATGTCAGGTTCAGGTTAGTCAACAGTAATCAAGTCCTTCCACATCCGGTTGCCTGCCTGGAAAGATAGTTCTGCCCCTGGTACGCTAAGGGTAGGATTGCCGGAAAAAACAAATTTTAAACCCTATCTTCAAAAACATTGGTAGACGTACAATTCATGGAGAGCCCTGGTAGCACAGATATACTCTGCCTGGATAAGCAAAGGCGTTTTTTTCCTGCGGGCCAGGACAAATACCTGATCGAACTCCAGTCCCTTTGCCAGATAAAAGGTAGTGACTGTCAGCCCTTTTTTAAAAGAGGAACTGTTCCTGTCCACATAAGATGCCTGCATCCCCTTTTCCTTCAGATACTCATAAACCTTCCGCGCTTCTTCCTCGCTCATAGTCAGCAGAGCGGCTGTCTCATAACCCTGGGGACCCAGGTTCAGATCCCTGCAGATTTCCTCTGCCGCCGCTTCTTTCCCATCCAGCACCTTCTCTTCCACTTCTTTTCCGTGACGCTGGAAGATCTCCATATCCCGGATACCTGCAGTCCGGTTGGCATATTCCGCAATCTCCACCGTATTTCGGTAACTTTTATTCAGGATAATCTTCCGTATATCCTTTCCGAAAATCCCCGGCAAAAATTCCAGGACGTCATGAGTCTGCTCTTCCATGGTCTGGGCCCGGTCTCCCAGTATGGTCATTTTGCAGTTAAACATCTGCCGGAGGATCAGATACTGGAGGTAAGAATAATCCTGCATCTCATCTATGACCAGATGCTTGATATTTTTATGATCCCGGACCCGGCACAGCCTGTACTTCAGATACAGGAGAGGATACACATCCTCATAGGCCAGCACCCGCTTTTCCTGAGGCACATCAGGAAGTGCGGGGTATCCGTTTTCTTCCAGCAATTTATTGTAAATCTTATATAAGTCTCTGGTCACATAAAGTTTTTCAAACTTTCTTGCGATAATATCCAGATCCTCCTCTGAAAGGGTGCAGTCATGAAGGGTTTCGTACTCATCTATAAAATATTCCATCACCGCATCCATTCTGGATAAAAGCGGGATCTCCTGAAACTTAAAGTAAAACAGATGGATCAGTTCGTTTTCTGTCAGCGTCAGACCACGGAATTCCACATCATGAAAAGACATCAGCTCATCTTCCAGTAATGCAAGAAATCCTTCCGTCTGAGACACGAAAGTCTCGGACTGTTTTTCTTCCAGCCTTTTTTTCTGTTCCTGGGTGATCCCCTGTAATTCCAGCTCGATCTCATCATACCGGTCATGACAGTCTCTGATCGTATCCCGCAGTTCCCGATAAGCAAAAAGATCAAAGCTCATTTCCTGGATATTTTCTTCTCCCAGTTCCGGGAGGATATGAGAGATATAATCTGAAAATACACTGTTTGGAGACAGGATCAGAACATCTGAAGATTTCAGATTTTTCCGGTCGTGATACAGCAGATATGCGATCCGGTGAAGGGCAATAGAAGTCTTTCCGCTTCCTGCTGATCCCTGTATCACCATGATCCGGTCTTTCGTATTGCGGATAATAGCATTCTGCTCCTTCTGGATGGTCCGTACAATATTTTTCAGCTGTACATCTCCGTTCCCGCCCAATTCCGCTTTCAGGATCTCATCATCGATCTTCATATCGCTCTGAAATTCGTAGATCATCCGGCCGCCCCGGATCTTATACTGCCATTTGGCTGTGATCTCCCCTTCCATAAGACCAAGAGGCGCCTCATAAGAAGCCGGGCCCTTATCAAAATCATAAAACAGGCCGCTTACCGGAGCTCTCCAGTCATAGATCAGAGGCATATGTCCTGCTTTTAGAGAAAAGTTCCCGATCCCTATATAAAACTTTTCTGCCTCCTCTTCTCCTTCATAACGAAAATCTACTCTACCGAAAAAAGGAGAATCCAGCATTTTCTCCAGCCTGTGAAGATAAGCCTGCTGCTCCTGATTTGCGTTGACCTGATGGAGAAGCGCCTGCTGGTTATCGAAATCCTCGTAGCCGTACTGGTCCATTTCTGTATAATTTTCCCAGTAATACTCGTGCATTCCTTCGATGTCTTTCTGCCCCTGGAGAATAGATTCTCTTACTTCGGTGATCCGCTCCTTCAACTGCCCGGTTACTTTATCTAAATATCTTTTTCCTTCACTCATGTATCCACCTTCTGTTGCCGTTCCATCTGTTACAAATTAAAACTATACCCAGAGATCCGGATATGATCGCAGTATCCGGCTCCGCGTATCTGTTTATTATATCCTATTTTTCTGCGTTTTCCAACCGTATGTTTTCCTAAAATTGCGGCACGGACTGCTGTGAAAAGAAGACCTGGCCGTGTGGGCATGGATGTCCATTGCCAGGCTGCCGCAAAAAAAGAGCTGCCTGTTCACAGGACAGCTCTTCTTTCGGCTATATGATCATTTAAAAAAACTCTTATAATCCTCATAGTTCTTAGCCAGCAGATCCGGCGTATTCAGCCCGTAAGGACATTTTTTCATACACTGTCCGCAGTGCTTGCACTCTTCGATCTTTTTCATCTTTTCCTGCCACTGGGGGGAAAGCCATTCCTGCTGAGGAGACCGGCGAAGCATAAGGCTCATTCTGGCACAGTTATTGATCTCGATCCCTGCGGGACAAGGCATACAGTATCCGCAGCCTCTGCAGAAGTCTCCGGACAGTTCTTCCCGGTCTTTGTCGATCACAACCTGAAGTTCCTCTGACAGTTCCGGAGGACAGACCTGATAAGAAAGGAATTCATCCAGTTCCGACTCTCTCTGGATCCCCCAAATAGGGGCTACGTGGGCAAACTGCGGCTGATCCATATAGGCATAAGCACAGGCAGAATTATGGATCAATCCTCCTGAAAGAGCCTTCATGGCAATAAATCCCATATCTGCCTTTCTGCACATTTCTACGATTTCCAGATCCGCCGGTGCTGCCAGATAAGAAAACGGAAACTGAAGAGTCTCATAAAGCCCGGATCCTATGGCTTCTTTGGCTATAGCGATCCTATGGTTCGTGATACCGATATGACGGATCTTTCCCTGCTTTTTCGCTTCCAGCGCTGCTTCGTAAAGACCTGTACCATCTCCCGGCTTAGGACAGAAAGCCGGATTATGAAACTGATAGATATCAATATAATCGGTCTGGAGCATTTTCAGACTTTCCTCCAAATCTTTCCAAAAATCCTGTGAATTCTGGGCAGCAGTCTTGGTGCTGATGATCAGCTTTTCCCGGATATAGGAAAAAGCGGCGCCCAGCTTCTCTTCGCTGTCTGAATAAGCCCTGGCCGTATCAAAATAATTGATCCCGCTATAAAAGGCTTTCTGAAGAAGATAGACGGCATCTGCCTTAGAGATCCTCTGGATAGGCAGAGCGCCGAATCCGTTCTTGCTTACTTCAATGCCTGTTTTTCCTAAAATGACTTTCTCCATGATGTCTTCCTCCCCGGCATTTAATCTTCATAATCCAGACATACTCTCTCGGCAGTATAAGGCCGCACATAAGTATCAGCCACTTTTACATGTTCCGGATGAGAACCATATACCGCAATATCCTCCGCCTTTTCCAGAGTGGTTACCAGCGCTATATCATGAGTAGAAGAGGGAATAGGATCTGTAACAAAATCTACTGTTAAAAGTCCGGGAACTTTTCCTACCAGACTTTTCAGATTCTCTTCCATAGCTCTTTTTAGTTCCGGTTTTCTGCTTTCTTCAACTTCCGGTTTAAATTTCCACATAACAATATGATGTACCATTTTACTCTCTCCCATCTTTTCTGTTTTTCAATATTTTATAATAAATGCATCAAACTAGCAACGATGCCGACATCAAGGTATCAGACCTTTGAAGAAATAAAAATCTACCGCTGGAGATTGGTGTTGTGGGTCTTCATCACCTTCAGGATATCCCCTTCATTTGCCACATTAAAATCGTGCTGGATCATCAGCTTCAGCACACTGGCCGTAATAGAAAAATCTATGGTTTTCTGAGGATCGAATCCCCTGGCCAGGCTGTGAAGAAGTCCGCCTGCAAAGGCGTCTCCCGCTCCTACCGCTTCCAGACTGTGGACTGTATGGACCGGACTTTCATAAAACTTTCCGTCTTTCAGATAAATTCCCATCCAGTCTCCGTCCTCCACCGTCCGTATATTCCGAAGGACGCTGGCCACTGCCCTGCAGTTCGGATACTGCCTAAGGATCTCTTCCATTCCTTTTTTGTAGGTGCCGATCTGCTCGATCCCGCGGGACATATCTCCGTCAAAGGCATGGATCCCCAGAGAAGATTCAAAATCCTCGTCGTTGGCAATACACAAGGTCACATAGTCCATCAGTTCCCTCATGACTTTCTGAGCTTTCTGAGTGCTCCACATTTTCCCACGGTAATTCAGATCGCAGACTACCTCAATGGAGTGAGCTTTGCAGTATTTTAAAGCTTCCAGAACCGCTTTTTCAATACCTTCGCTTACTGCCGGGGTGACGCCGGAAAAATAAAAGATATCTACGTCTTTTAAAAGTTCCTCCCAGTGAAATTCCTCCGGGGATGCCTGGGCAAAAGAACTGTAAGCCCGGTCGTACACTACATTTGTAGGCCGGATATTGGTCCCTTTTTCAAAATAATAGATCCCAAGCCTTTCTCCCCCCTTCAGTATGCCAGAAGTGTCCACACCGAAACGGCGGATCTCATTATGGGCGGCCAGTCCCACCGGATTATCCGGCAGCTTTGTCACAAAAGCCACCGGATCTTCCAGCATGGCCAGTGACACAGCTACATTAGCCTCGGCCCCGCCGTAGCTTGCCTCAAAATCCTGGGCCTGAAGGATCCTCAGATTCTCTGGGGTCTTCAGCCGCAGCATGATCTCGCCAAAAGTCAGTATCTTCATTTCAACTGTCCTCCTGTTTATTTTTAAAACTCATGATCAGCATCTGCAGACGGTTTTCAATATTTGCAAAGCTCACATCCGGATCATAGTCCAGAGGCAGTATGCTGGCGTCAGGATACATTTCTTTCAATTTCTTGATGATCCCTCTTCCCACCACATGGTTTGGCAGACAGCCGAAGGGCTGAAGGATCACAAAAGCCCGGCAGCCATGTTTTGCATGGTGGATGATCTCCCCGGGGATCAGAACCCCTTCTCCCGCGTCAAAGGTATGGTGGATAATAGGGTCGCTGTCTTTTACAAGATCCTGCATACGGCAGGCTGGTGTGTAAAGAGGACTCTTCCTGGCGATCTTATCAGTCAGATCGTGAGCCGCATTAAAAGCCGCATTGGCCGTCCGCAACCATACTTTCTGTGAAACCGGTTTATCCAGATGGTACTCCCGTATCTGGGCGTCCTGATAAAAATAAGTCTTTCGGATCACGTCTGTCATCCTTGCCTCAATGATCTCGAATCCGTTTTTCTCCAGATAGGCTTCAATATCGTGATTGGCGCCGGGATGGAAATTCAGCAGATATTCTCCAACGATCAGTACCGTTGGCCTGGGATTGGAGCGGTCATATTCCACCTGGTTCATAATATCTATGGCTTTTTCAAAGCCTTTTCTGGCTCCCATTACTCCGTGTTTTTCCAGGCCGTCTACTACCTGGTCCAGAGCTTTTTCAAAAGCTGCATCCGCGCTTCCCGGAACTTTTTCATATGGTCTGGTCTTTCTGAGAAGCTCTTCCAGCACGTCGATCATAGGCATAGCGAAAGCGATCCTCACAGAGGTCAGCAGATTCATCTTAAATCCGGGATGAAGATCATGGGAATCTTTATCATCATTTGTCAGGATTGGTACATGGGAATATCCCGCATCGTCCAGGGCCTTCCGCAGCAGTGCGCTGTAATGGGTAAGACGGCAGTCTCCCACATATTTTGCCATGGCGATAGCTACTTCCTTATCGTCATATTTTCCGCTTTTTAAGGCGGCCAGAGCCTCTCCAATCACGATCTGGGCCGGGAAGCAGATGTCATTATGTACATATTGCTTTCCAAGACGGATGGCTTCTTCTCTTCCCAGTTCCATAGGCACTGTACGGATCCCCTGTCCGGCAAAGGCTGCTGCCATGACCCGGCTGAACGCATGAGAGGTATTAGGTACCAGCGCCACTTTTTCCTTTCTGGAAGCTTTTGTATATTTTACCGGATAGGGATCCGGCAGTTCATGGACGGCCAGTTTCTGTCCGCTGTTTCTCTGCATTGCCACTGTCTCTGTAAAAGAACGGATACGGATCCGCAGAGGTCCCTGGATATCGCTTTCATCCAGTTTCAGGATCAATGGTGTTTTCCCTGAAATATCCTTCATCAGACGAATGATCTCATCGGAAAGATAGGCGTCATGTCCGCAGCCGAAACTTACGATCTGCACATATTCCAGATAATCTTTCTCCGCTGCAAGGATAGCAGAAGAAAGCATCCTTGCATGATAATTATTAACAACATCCAACCGGCTTTTTTTCAGTTCTCCATGCTCTACTCCAGGAAGAGAGTCTGCAGTAAGCACCGGTATTCTCATTTTTGTAAACATATCCGGCAAATCATGATTTACCAGGGAGTCATTCTGATAAGGCCTGGAAGCCAGGACCACTGCATAAGTGCCCTTTTCCTGCACTTGTCTGCATACTTCTTCTCCCGCTTTCAGAAGTTCCTGATGGAAAGAATTCTGGGCTTCGTCTCCGGCTGCAATAGCCTTTCTTGTCAGCTCCGGGGAGATCTGGAAAGTATCTTCCATATATCTGGTCAGCTGCCTGTCCCTGTCTCCATTGGTATACCAGTGGAAAAGAGGCGCGTCAAAAGGAATATTCCAGCGCTTCTGAGGATTATCTGAATTCCTTATAACGATAGGATAACCCTTCACCACCGCGCACATAGACTGGCTGGTATCCTCTGTATTTTCCGACTCTACCGTTGTGATCGAAGGCATAAAGATCCGGTCCACACCGCTTTTTGCCAGGCTGCGGATATGTCCGTGGACAAGTTTTGCGGGGAAGCATACTGTATCGGAAGTAACCGCAGACAGGCCTTCCTCGTACATTTTTCTTGTGCTTGCCGGGGAAACCTTGACCTTAAATCCCAATGCCTTCCAGAAAGTTCTCCAGAAAGGCATGGTTTCCCAGAAAGCGAGGACTCTCGGGATGCCAATAGTAATATCTCTCTGAACTTCCGGTTCCGGATAAGGGTATTTTTTCATCAGAAGTTCTTCACGGAGGATATAAAGATTAGGCACTTCCTTCAAAGCCTGTCTTTTCTCTCGGATCTTGGCCTGTACCTCTTTATCCTTTGGATCTCCCAGCACCTCTCCCCGCTCACAGCGGTTATTGGTGATCCAGGAATTACCATTAGAGAAACGTATGATAGTCCTTTTGCAATGGTTGGCGCAGAAAGGACAGGGGGCATTGGATTCCTGTGTATAGGAAAAGTTATCCATAGCCTCAAGACCGATGAAAGTCTTCTGTTCCGTCTGGCGAAATCTTTCTTTCGTGATCAGGGCAGCTCCAATAGCTCCCATGATCCCCGGATAAGGGGCCCGTACCACATTTTTCCCCAGATACTGCTCCATGGCTCTAAGCACTGCATTATTTTGGAAAGTTCCTCCCTGGACTACGATCTTATCTCCCAGACTGTCCAGATTAGAAACACGGATAACTTTGGTAAACACATTTTCAATAATGGACCGGCAAAGTCCTGCCATAATATCCCCCGGCAGTTTACCGTTTCGCTGCTCTGTAATAATACTGCTGTTCATAAAAACCGTACACCGGCTTCCCAATTCCGCAGGATTTTCTGAGTCAAAAGCCGTCTGAGCGATCTTTTCTACCGGGATATGAAGAGAAGATGCAAAATTTTCCAGGAAAGAACCGCATCCGGAGGAGCAGGCCTCATTCAGCACAATATTTGTGATGATCCCGTTATCCAGCCAGATAGCTTTCATATCCTGCCCGCCAATGTCCAGGATAAAAGTAGCGTCCTCTACATATTTTCTCGCGGCCCGCGCGTGAGCTACGGTCTCTACTACATGGCATTCTGTCTCGAAAGCCTTGGAAAAAAGCAGTTCCCCGTAGCCGGTAGTCCCGGCGGCGATGATATCCAGCTTTACCCCTTTTTTCTCATATTTTTTTCTCATGGCGATAAGGGCTTTCTTCGCCACCAGAAGAGGATCCCCTTCATTTGGCGCATAGAAAGAATCCAGGATATTTTCCTCCTCGTCCATGAGAACAAACTTTGTGGTAGTGCTTCCCGAATCAATGCCAAGATAGGCGTGAAGGGTCTCTCCTTCCCGGAGCTTGGGCGTTTTTATCTGAGGAAGCTGATGTCTTTGTTCAAATTCTCTGCGCTCCTTTGGGGAAGCAAAAAAAGGAGTCCCTTTCTTTCCTACAGAAAGTTCTTTCTTATGTTTGATCTCTCCCAGCCGGTCTTCCAGTTCCTGGATCTTATAGATCTGTTTTTGATCATGAAACATGGTATTCAAAGAAAGAGCCGCTCCGTAGGCAATGATGATCTCCGGCCTTTCCGGACGGATGATCTCATCTTTTGACAGTCCCAGTCTCTGAGCAAAAACCTGGATCAAAACAGGGTTAAAAGTCATAGGACCGCCTTCAAAGGCCACCGGTTTTTCAATGTCCAGTCCCTGTGCCAGGCCGCCTATGGTCTGCTTTGCGATAGCATGGAAAGCAGACAGCGCCAGGTCAGACTTGGCAATCCCCTGATTGAGCAGGGGCTGGATATCTGTTTTGGCATAAACGCCGCATCTTCCTGAAATATCATAGACACAGGAGCCTCTCTGTGCCAGAGCGTTAAACTGTTCTACCGGCACCTTTACAATGGAAGCTACCTCGTCGATAAATGCACCGGTGCCTCCCGCACAGCTTCCGTTCATCCGCATGTCTGAAACTGTTAAATTTCCGTCTTCTTTATTCTTCCGGAAAAAGATGATCTTGGCATCCTGGCCTCCTAATTCGATAGCAGTCCTGACATTGGGATATTTCTCACACAGCACCACGGAATTGGCCACTACTTCCTGAATAAAAGGGATCTTCAGAGCCTCTGCCACAGGCTTTGCCCCTGAACCGGTCATCGCCACACGGATCCTTCCCTCCGGAAACTGTTCCCTCAGCCGCCCCAGGGCCTCCTGAACGCTCTGCACCTGATTAGAATTATGCCTTCTGTAGCTGGAATACAGTATTTCTTTACTTCCTTTATCTGCAGCAACAAGCTTCGTAGTAGTAGAGCCTACATCAATACCGACAAGAAGCTCCTGCTGTACTATTGCTTTTTCTGGAATCATTCCTAACACTTCCTATATCTTTTGTCGCATATATTATTCACAGTCTATTAGTGTAACAGATTATCGGAGGAAATGTAAGAGACTTTATTTATTATTAATAAGATTTTTTTATTTCCGGGATCACCGGGCCTGACAGAACGCGGAAATTTATATAGATCTTTATATTTTCTGAAATCCATCGGGATCAAAATACTTCCTGTAGGAGGCAGGTGTAAAATCCATTTCTTTTTTAAAAGCCCGGATAAAATGTGAAGAGCTGGAAAACCCGCATTGGAGTCCGATGTTCTCTATGGATAATTTCGTTTCCATGATCAATTCTCTGGCTTTTCGGATCCGGAAAGAGATCAGGTATTGATGAGGGGAGCAGCCGGTCTGATCCCTGAAGATCCTTGAAAAATGATATTTGCTTAAAGAAGCTTTCTCTGCAATATCTTCAACCGATATCTCTTCCATATAACGCTCTTGTATATAGTTAATCGCTTCTGCCACACAAGGGTCCATGGAAACCGGTTCTTTTGCCGCAAGGATTCCCAAAAGATCATGGAGAAGATAGGAAAGTCTGTGTTCCTCAGGCTGGGGCCGGGACAGTTCTTCTAAAATTTCCGCAAATACCGCTCCTGTACCGGACTTATAATGGAAGCGGGCTCCTGACTTTTCATAAAGCAGTTCCAGGTATTCCTGGGAACAGTTTCCTGTAAAATGGAAAAATTGAAAAGATACGCGGGTTTTTACATAATAGTAATGAACTTTCCTGCAGTCCAGGAGAATAATATCCCCTTCTCCGGCTGCAAAATCTTTTCCCTCATACTCAAAATACAATTCTCCGGACAAAATACGGAAGGCCAAAAAAAGCTCCAGCCCTTTTCTCCTGATCTGGTAAGGAGGAACACAGGTATATTCGCCGCCCCACAATACGCAAAACAGATGATCCTTTGCAAAATCTGATGGGGAGTAAAAATAAATTCCTCTTTTTTTCACAATTCCCTGTTCATTTGGTATCATTACTTTTTCCTGTATCTCTTCTATTTTCATAAAATCCTCCTAGAACAGATAAACACCGCACAAAATGTATATTATTCAGCATATATCTTCCGTGTAAAAATCAATTATTTATTATATTATACATGATAACAAGAGGGATTTAAAACACAAAATTGCAGCACAAAATTATTATAATGTAAGAGAGGAGAATGTTTATGACATCAAAAGAACGGGTGCAGGCAGCTTTTGCTCACAAACAGCCGGATAAAGTTCCCGTAGATTTCGGGGGAATGAGCTGTTCCATGATCAATGCCGCTGTACTGAATGAACTGAGAAATTATTACGGACTGGAATACCGTCCTCCCAAGATCAATGATATGTCTACTATGACGGCTTATGTAGAACCGGATCTGGAAGAATGTCTGGGCTGTGATGTACAGCAGCTATATAATTACGGGGATACCTATGGTCATATCAATACAGACTGGAAAGAATGGACATATCATGGCATCACAGTCCTGATCCCTGAAAATGCCTCTGTGACCAGCGACGGCCAGGGCGGTTACTATGTATATCCGGAAGGGGATACTTCCTGCGCGCCCTCCGGACATATGCCGGCTAATGGATACTACTTTGACAATCTGACCCGTTCCTCGGAATTTGATGAGGACCATGCAGATCCGGCGGATAATGTGGAAGATTATATGCTTGTCACAGATGAGCAGATCGCCTATCACAAAAGAGTACTGGAAAATGTCAAAAATGGAATGCGGGCTATCCAGGTAGCTCCCGGATATTTTGGCCTGGGGGATGCGAATAATATTCCAGGTCCCAATCTGAAAAATCCAAAAGGGATACGGAGCATCGAGGAATGGTATACGGCTCCCCTCCTTTATCCGGAATATGTAGAAGAAGTTTTTGAACGGGGGACAGATATTGTCATTCAAAATCTGAAAAAATATTGGGATGCCTTTGGAAGCGATATTGATATAATGTTCATCTGCGGCACGGATTTCGGTACTCAGAGAGGACCGATGATCAATCCGGAGACTTTTAAGGAAATCTATATGCCTTATTATAAAAAAATGAATGACTGGATCCATGAAAATACAACATGGAAAACCTTAAAACACTGCTGTGGAGGCATCTTCCCCATCTTGCCTTATCTGATCGAAGGGGGATTTGACGCTATTAATCCGGTCCAGTGTTCCGCAGAAGGTATGGATCCTAAAAAACTTAAGGAAACTTACGGAAAAGATATCCTCTTCTGGGGCGGCGGCGTAGACACCCAGAATGTCCTGCCCTTTGGAAAACCGGAAGAAGTCCGGGAACAGGTATTAGAACGTCTGGACATCTTTTCTAAAGATGGAGGTTATATCTTTAACACCATCCACAATATCCAGGCAAATGTTCCTGTTGAAAATATTGTTGCAATGGTAGAGGCTGTGAAAGAATTTAACGGAGACAAATAACATAAAACACCGCTGTTTTCAGGCAGATTTTCTTCTGCCTGAAAACAGCGGCATTTATTTGCATATAAAACTTCCTCTAAATAGGTCTTCTACCCAGCTGCCAGAAAGCTACAGCGCTGGCAGCCGCCACATTCAGAGAATCTACATTGTGAGACATGGGGATCTGAACTGTATAATCACAGTCTGCAATAGTGGAGGAAGCCAGGCCGTCCCCCTCTGTCCCCAGTATCACCGCCAGTTTTTCTTCCTTCATAAGAGCCGGATCGTCAATAGATACCGAATCCTCACTCAGAGCCATAGCCGCTGTTTTAAATCCCATGGAGTGGAGTTTCTGGATCCCCGGTTCCGGCCAGGCAAAATTCTCATCCAGGAAGGTCCAGGGAACCTGGAATACCGTCCCCATACTGACCCTGGCAGCCCTGCGGTATAATGGATTGCTGCAGCCCGGCGTCAGAAGGATCCCATCCATATACAGGGCCGCTGCAGAACGGAAAATAGCTCCTACATTAGTAGGATTTACAACATTTTCCAATATGACCAGCCGCTTTGCGCTCCTGCAGATTTTCTCAGGCAGAGGGAGCCTGGGCCGTCTCATGGCGCAGAGCATGCCTCTTGTAAGCTTAAAGCCTGTAAGCTGTGTCAGCACATCAAATTCTGCCGTATAAACCGGAACTTCCGGACATCTCTCCAACAATTCTCTGGCCTGGGTCTCCAGGTGTCTGTGTTCTACAAGAAAAGAAAGAGGAACACAGCCCCCGTCCAAGGCCCTCTCGATCACCTTAGGACTTTCCGCAATAAAAATCCCCTTTTCCGGTTCATGACGGTTCAAAAGCTGGTTCTCCGTCATCCTGGCATAAACATCCAGTTCAGGCGCGGTGAAATCTTTTATTTCAATAATCTGTGATACCATACTTTTTCCATGGCGCTGTGATGATCAGGATCATACTTACAGCTCACCCAGCATCTGCGCCGGATTGTCTGCCGCCTTTACCTTTCCGAAAGCTTTCCGGATCACCCCTTCTTCATCGATCAGATAGGTGGTGCGGACTACTCCCATGGTCTTCTTTCCATACATATTTTTCTCTTTCCATACATCATAGGCCTGGATACAGGTAAGTTCTGTATCAGAAAGCAAAGTAAAGGGCAGATGATATTTTTCTTCAAATTTCTTATGGGAAGCTACGCTGTCCTTGCTGACCCCGATGACCACCGCGCCTTTTTCCTGAAACTGGGGATACAGTTCCCCGAAGCCGCAGGCCTGCTTTGTGCAGCCGGCAGTATTGTCTTTAGGATAGAAATAAAGAATTACCTTCTTTCCCTTGTATTCCTCCAATGTATGAATATGGCCATTTTGATCCGGCAGTTCAAAAGCCGGCGCTTTCGTTCCGATTTCCAGCATAATTTTATCCTCCTTAAAGTATTCTGTTTTTGCTCATTATAACCTGCTTTACCTGTAATAGCAATGAAATCTCTTCCGGCTAGGATAATTTCTGCTTACGGATCTTAATCTGCTTTTTCTGATATTCTCTGTATTCTTTTAACTCCCTGCGCAGCTCTTTCCTCAGTTCACGCCTGGACATACCCTGATATTTTTCTTTTAGCCGCTCTTTCACACGTTTGGGTTTTTCTGTTTCAATATCTTTTAAGATCCACTCTGCCGCTTCCTCCTTTGGTTGGTTAATTGCGCAAATACGCATTTAATTATAAAGCCCGCCGCCCGAGAGGACGACGGGCTGTTGTGACTATACGAACATCTGCTGGAGCAGGCCCTTCTTCAGCTCCTGCCACTTCGCAAGCTCGTTCTTTGCCTTGATGATGACATCATTAAGGGACGAGAGACAATCATCAATCTTGCGCTGCTCATCTTTATTCGGCAATAGCAATGGCATCTCCATGATATGCTTCTTGTCACCACGAGGCATCTTTGAACCTTTTGCCGCAGACATGAC
>DWUY01000285.1 GCA_019120515.1 Candidatus Blautia avicola
TAACGCTGGATAGAACATCCCTCCAAGCCGATCTCCTGTAAGATATCTGCCTGTTCCTGCTCTGTATAAGCATAATAGATCTTCCGGTTCTTCTCCAGCTTGAATAAAGGCGGTTTTGCCAGATATACATATCCCTGTTTGATCAGCTCCGGCATAAACCGGTACAAAAATGTAAGGAGAAGGGTTGCGATGTGGGCGCCGTCCACATCTGCATCTGTCATAATAATGATCTTATGGTATCTCAGCTTAGTGATATCAAAATCCTCATGGATACCCGTACCGAAAGCCGTGATCATGGCTTTGATCTCTGCATTGGCATAGATCTTATCCAGCCTTGCTTTCTCCACATTCAGGATCTTTCCTCTCAGAGGAAGGATTGCCTGGGTTGCCCTGCTTCTGGCAGTCTTTGCAGAACCGCCTGCAGAATCTCCCTCTACGATATAGATCTCACATTTGCTGGGGTCCTTGTCTACACAGTCCGCCAGCTTGCCTGGCAGAGACATTCCGTCCAGAGCAGATTTCCTCCGGGTCAGTTCTCTCGCCTTTCTGGCTGCATCTCTGGCTCTCTGAGACAGGATAGATTTCTCCACGATGATCTTGGCCACTGCCGGATTCTGTTCCAGATAGATTTCCAACTGACTGCTGACCACACTGTCAACCGCGCCTCTTGCCTCGCTGTTTCCCAGTTTCTGCTTGGTCTGGCCTTCAAACTGAGGATCTTCGATCTTCACACTGATAATAGCTGTAAGTCCTTCTCTGATATCCTCCCCTGACAGATTCTGCTCGTTATCCTTTAACAGCTTATTTTTTCTGGCATAATCATTAAAAGTTTTTGTAAGGGCATTTCGGAATCCCATGATATGGGTTCCGCCTTCAGGAGTGGTGATATTATTTACAAATCCATAAGTATTTTCTGTATAGGCGTCATTATGCTGCATGGCCACTTCTACCATGACACCGTCTTTTGTTCCTTCAAAGTACAGGATATCCTCGTAAAGAGGCGTGGTACTCTTATTCAGATACTGGACAAATTCCCGGATTCCGCCTTCGTAATGGAAGACAACCTCTTTTGGCTCCTCTTCTCTCAGATCTCTGGCAATGATCTTCAGTCCTTTAGTAAGAAAAGCGATCTCTCTGAAACGATGTTTTAAAGTATTGAAATCAAAAACCGTCTCCTCGAAGATTTCCGGATCCGGGTGGAAGGTAACCATAGTTCCGGTCTTGTCAGGATCGCAGTCTCCCACTACTTTCAGGCTGTACATAGCCTTTCCTCGTTCATACCGCTGCTGGTAGATCTTTCCTTCATGGCAGATCCTCACTTCCAGCCAGGTGGACAGAGCGTTTACTACAGAAGCTCCCACTCCGTGAAGTCCTCCGGATACCTTGTATCCTCCGCCGCCGAATTTTCCCCCTGCGTGAAGAACAGTAAACACCACCTCCACTGCCGGGATCCCGGCTTTATGGTTGATCCCTACAGGGATTCCTCTTCCATTATCTGTAACTGTAACTGAATTATCTTCGTTTATTGATACTTCTATAGTATCACAGGCACCGGCCAGAGCCTCATCTACCGAATTGTCTACGATCTCGTAAACCAGATGATGAAGGCCCCTGGATGAGGTACTGCCGATATACATACCGGGCCTTTTTCTTACCGCTTCCAGACCTTCCAGAATCTGGATCTGGTCAGCACCATACTCTGTGTTATTTTCTGTACTCATGTAATTCCTCCTGTGAACCGGACCGTGCCGGGAATAATAGGCGTCTGTCAATAGAAATTATGTAAACTTTTAAGAAGGACAGTACACTTTCCCGTCAACTACCTTGAATATTTTATTTATATGAAATCTTTTGTCAATAAAATCATCCAGTCCCGTGCAGGTGATCATGGTCTGCACCTGGCGGATACTGTTTAAGAGATAATTCTGCCGGTTGGAATCCAGTTCGGATAAGACGTCATCTAAAAGCAGCACCGGCATATCTTTTATCCTTTTTTTCACTATATATATTTCTGAAAGCTTCAAAGACAGGGCGGCAGTCCGCTGCTGTCCCTGGGAACCGTATTTTCTGATATCCATGCCGTTGATCTTCACTCCCATATCATCTCTGTGAGGACCTATGGAAGTCATCTTAAAACGGCAGTCTCTTTCCTGATTCTGGGAAAGAGCAGAAAGAAAATCCTCTTCTAAGGTACTGGGCTCATAGATCAACTGGATCTCTTCTTTTCCCCCGGTGATATTACTGTGTATCTCCCGGATGATCCCGTTCATCTCTTCTATGAAATCCCGTCTGCTCCGGATCACGGAGCAGCCATAGTGGACCAGTTGTTCATCCCAGACCTCCAGGGTATTCATGAGAGAAGGCTGGAAAGCCAGATCCTTCAGCAGTTTATTTCTCTGGTTCAAAATGTGATTATAATTGGAAAGATCCGAAAGATACAGTTTATTAAGTTGACATAATTCAAGATCCAGGAATCTCCTCCGCTCTCCCGGTCCGTTTTTTATGATATTCAGATCCTCCGGGGAAAAAAATACAAGATTCAAAATTCCGAAGAGTTCCCCGGCTTTACGTATGGGAATCCCGTCAATAGCAATACCCTTTGCTTTATTTTTCTTCAGATGCATGTCGATTTTCCGGGAAATCCCCTCTTTTTTTACAAACATACGGATATGAGACTCGTCCGCATGAAACCGGATCATTTCTCTATCCTTGCTTCCTCTGTGGGATTTTGTCGTTCCGCACAGATAAACCGCCTCCAGGATATTGGTCTTTCCCTGGGCGTTATCTCCGTAGAAAATATTCGTCCCCTTATCAAAATTCAGGGACAGGGTTTCGTAATTTCTATAGTCCTTCAGCTCTATGGATTCAATATACATAGCTCACCTAACTTTTTCCGGGATCATTTTTCGATCCGGATCTCCTCTCCATTATAGGAAATCACATCTCCGTCATAGAGCTTCCGGCCTCTCCTGGTTTCTGTTTCCTGATTGACCTTTACTTCTCCATCCTGGATCGCATACTTGGCTTCTACCCCGTCTTCTACCAGATTCGCGGCTTTCAATGCCTGGCCAAGCTTAATATATTCTTCTCTTAATTTGATAATTTCCATTTTTTTCCCTTCTTAATCTGTTCCTGAGGAACTGGTTTTCATTTTTTCCGAAAGACTTTGAAACCCGCGTTATCTTCCCGCAGCGTTAAAATTTACAGGCAGGATCAGATAAATATACTGCTGCTCTTCATCCCGGATAAAACATGGAGCTTTTGGATTCATCAGATAAATGCTGATCTCCTCATCATCAATAACTTTCAGGGCATCAATAAGGAATTTGGGATTAAACCCGATCATGATATCTTTGCCCTCTTTTTCAATATCAATGTCTTCCTTCATGGAACCGATCTGAGAATCTATGCTCAGTTCCATCTGACCGTCTTCAATATTGATGATGATAGGTTTTTTGTCGCCCTCTTTTACAAGAAGGGTTGCTCTGTCAATACAGTCTAAAAATTCTTTTTTATTGATCTTTACTTTTGTCTCA
>DWUY01000029.1 GCA_019120515.1 Candidatus Blautia avicola
GCGAACCTTTGCCTGGTTCCATCGATACAGGCGCCTGCTCGTCCGATATGAACGCAGAGCTGATATCCATTTGGCTTTTTTCGCCCTTGCTGCCGCTTTAATCGCTTTTCGGTTTTGTTAGGTGTTCTTAGTCAATAGCCTTCGAGTGATTGGATTTAGATCTCTAAAAAATCACAGCCAAAATGTTGCGCTTTGATCCAGAATTCTTTTCCGCTCTTTCCAGTCCGGCATCAGCATCGTTAAAAAAGCGTAAAAGTGTTTAGAATGGTCCGGGTGGATAAAGTGGCAAAACTCATGCATGACCACGTATTCGATACAGTAGCGTGGAGCTTCCAGCAGCCGTTTGTTTAAGGTGATAATCCCCTTCCGAGGCAAGCAAGATCCCCATCGTGTTTCCATGTTTCGGAGGCGTAGTACTGGCACAGCGACCCCATACTTCTGAAATACCGGGTATATTTCCGACATAATCTCTCCAAAGGTGGTATCGCATTGGTAATCCAAGAAATGCGATACCATCCTTTTCTTTTTCTCAAAGTCTTGCGGATCTTTTATGCAGAGATTCAGATATACTCCATCCGAAGAAATCGTATTATGAGAGGCCTGCTCGACCTTCAGGCGGACGCCTTTGCCTAGTATATAGAAAGTTTCTCCACTCACATATTGTTTTGGTTTGGGAGAGTACAGCGCCATTTCGCCGAATTTTTTCTGTGCGGAGCAAATATATTGCCCTTTACTTACCACGAACTCATCCACTTTATTTACAGGAACTTCCGGGTTGGCCGATACATACACCTTGCAATCTTTATGAATTCGGAGATTCAGATTCTTTACCGGCTTTTGTTCAAGCTGGTAACTGATCTCGTTCCCCTCATAAAATACCGTTCTCTGCTGTGGCATATTACTCAAAACCTCCGAAGTGCTACTGTCTTGACATTTTCAATGATTTTGTCAATGGTTTCAAAGGATAGTTTCAATCCCCGTTCCTTTTCATAGTGGTAGAACAAGTCATCGATATCCTGCGAAATTCGATCATGGATTGTTTTGTTGTTAGTCCAATCCACTTGGCTATGGCTCGCTACAATCTTTGTAATTTCTTCTGCGATCTCGGCTACAAAGTCTGCAGAGATCTTTACCTCTTGCTCTGAGTCGAAGACTGCCGATAGCACGCCATAAAACGCCTGTGCATGCACATTATTTTTGATGGATTCTGGATACGTTACTGTACTCTTTCCATTATGGTAGTCTTCCATAATGCTGCGCATTTTGGTTAAGTATTCTGCCTCTGAAATTACTTTCTCTTTGTATTGCTCCAAAGCCTTCTTGATCCGCCTAGAGAAGCTGTCATAGTAGGCTGGATTCTCCTGATATTTTTCGCTGATGCTACGTGTTAGCCTACTGGAAATTGCATCTGCTTTTGCCTTTGACGATCCCAGCTGCTCCAGCTCCCGTTCAAAGTCATCTTTATTCAAGATATCAATCGGGCTGGTGATCTGTTTTAGTCCTGCCACAGACAAATGGGTATCCAGAAGATTCTGCATCAAAGGTTCATATTCCTGGTTATCAATGGCATCGCAGTACCGGATTTTTACACTTCGACGTACTTTAGAGAAAAAGACAAAGGCGTCCTGGTAGCGCCTCAATTCCTCTTTAGGTATAGATGAATATGCTTGCTCTGCATTGAGAACGATGTGTAAGGCTTTTCCAAATGCACACAGAAAATTATAGAAATTCTCTCGCTTCTTATCATCTGCAAGGAAGGTCTCAACTTCCTCTGTGTCCTGCCGATTTTTTAAATCTGCAAAAAGTTCTGTCAAGTGGGTATATGTTTCTCTCAGTTCTCCCACCGATGCCATCACATCAACTACAACGCCTTTCAGATCTTCGCTGTCGAAATTTTCCAAACCGGCACCACTGTACATATCCATGGCGGTATCCAGTTTTTCAATCAGACCACGATAATCCACAATCAAGCCGTAGTCTTTGCCCTCATAGAGTCGATTGGTTCTGGCAATTGCCTGTAAAAGTCCATGCTCCTTCAGCTCTTTATCAATATAGAGAATCTGACAGATGGGTGCGTCAAAGCCTGTGAGCAGCTTGCTGCACACAATCAAAATATCAATATCCCCTGCACAGAACTGATTCTTGATTGCCTCTTCGTAAGTGTCCGCATCGCCGTAGCGATTCATCATCTTGTTCCAGTAAGCAACCACCTTATCGTCGGCGCCTTCATCCACATCATCTACGCTCTCGCGGAGGTCTGGCGGCGATATCACCACCGCGCAAGTCAGGTCACCAAACTGCTCAAAACATTCCAAATACCGGATGGCATCCCGCTTGTAGTTCGTTGCCAGCATGGCCTTGAAACCGGTATCTTTATACCCTTCCACAAAGTGCTCATTGATATCCAGCGCAATTCGCTTGATACGTGCATCAGTCGATGTCAGTCGCCGGATACTGCTCCATTTTCGGGAAAGATCATCCCGCTGTGCCTCAGTGAGGCGCTTGGTGGTCTGCTTAAACCAGAGGTCGATGTTTTCTTCGTCTACGTTTTGTTCTACAAAGCGGCCTTCATAAATCAATGGCACAATTGCCCCATCTTCCACACCATCCTTGATGGTGTATTTGTGGATGAGCTTGCCGAACTTGGCCATAGTGTTCTTCTCTTTTTTCATTAGAGGTGTACCAGTAAAGCCAATATAGCAGGCATTGGGGAACACCGTCCGCATCTTGGTAGCAAGCAAACCATAATTGGAACGATGGCTTTCATCTACCAGGAGAAAGACATTCCTGGACAGATTTTTATGTTCCTTTTTCTCAACTGTATTGAATTTGTTGATGATGGTCGTGATCACATCGGCCTTGCCGTTTTTGAGAAGATCCAGCAAGTTCTGCCCACTGGTGGCCCGGGCGGGATTCAGTCTGGTATGGGCGAAGGTGGCAGCAATTTGCCGGTCCAGCTCTTTTCGATCCGTGACAACCACCACACGCGGGCTGCAATCAGCCAGCTCCATCAGAATATATTTTGCCAGCATCACCATAGTCAGGCTTTTGCCGCTGCCCTGGGTATGCCAGATCACGCCGCTCTGCCGGTTGCCCTTTTCGTCGGGCTGCTGGATGGTCTTGATGATCTCCTTGATGGCAAAGTACTGCTGATACCGGCATATTTTTTTCACGTTGGCATCAAAAAGCACAAAGTACCGGATCAGTTCCATAACCCGCTCTTTGCTGAACAAAGAAATCAAGTTGCGGTCCTGTTCCGTGGGCACGCGGTCCGGGACATAACGGGCCAGTGCTTCTTCCAGAAAAGCTGTGTCCTGCTCCTTCCACACACTCCAAAACTTTTTCGGGGTGGCGGTGGTGGCATACTTCACGGCGTTCTTGTTGGTAGCCATGACAATCTGAGCAAATTTATAGAGCTGCGGAATATACTCGCTTTGCTGGTTGCGGAGGTTCTGTTCCACTGCCTGATCAACACTGATCTGTGGAGCCTTACACTCGATAACCGCAAAAGGGATACCATTGATGAACAGCACAAGATCCGGGCGGGCATTATGGAGCTTGTCCCGGCTATCTACCGCAAATTCATCGGTCACGTGAAACAGGTTGTTCTCCGGGTGATCCCAGTCAATATACTTCAGATTGAAGCTGAGGGTTTTCCCCTCCCCTACTGTTTCTGGGTAGCTCTTGCCCAGCATCAACGCATCATAGATCTTTTCACTGGTGCGCACCAGGCCATCCGTGAGAGGCTCGTCCAGATCATCTATGGCCCGTTCAATATTGGCGGCGGAGAATTCATTTTCCGCCCCGGCAAAGCTATACCGATTGAGCCGCCGCAGCTGGCCGCGGAGGATATCTTTCAGCAAAATATGATACCGGCTGCCCCGCTGGGCCTCACAGTCTGCCGGGGAAATGTACGTATATCCCATGGACTGCAGCAAATCAATAGCCGGCCGCTGGCTGATATTTTTCTCCAAATACAGAGAAAATAAAATAGTGCAATTTAAAGCATTGGATGAAAAAGATCAAGAACAAGTATTAT
>DWUY01000286.1 GCA_019120515.1 Candidatus Blautia avicola
AGGAGATCATTGAAAGAAATATCGGAAAACTGTTTTTAAGCAATACGGTAGTCTGCACCTGCCCCTACAGGATCATCCGGAATGCGGACCTGACCATTGATGAGGATGAGGCTGCAGATCTGCTCACTGAGATCGAAAAACAGTTAAAGAAAAGGCAGTGGGGGGAAGTGATCCGTCTGGATGTGGAAGAAAAGATGGATCCCAGACTGCTGAAGATCTTAAAAATGGAATTTGATATGAAAGAGGAAGATATCCATTATATCAACGGACCTCTGGATCTGACATTCCTGATGAAAATGTATAAGCTGGAAGGCTTTGATGATCTGAAGGTGCCGCCATATACCCCGGCGCCGGTCAAGGAGATGATGACAGACGAAGATATTTTTACCCAGATCCGCAGACAGGATATTCTTCTCCACCATCCATACATGAGTTTTGATCCAGTGGTGGATTTTGTACGGCAGGCTT
Organism: Candidatus Blautia avicola; assembly: GCA_019120515.1. Lineage (GTDB taxonomy): Bacteria > Bacillota > Clostridia > Lachnospirales > Lachnospiraceae > Blautia > Blautia avicola. Next base: position 469 of record DWUY01000286.1, read on the forward strand.
CCAAAGATCCGGAAGTGCTGGCTATTAAACAGACTCTTTACCGTGTCAGCGGCAATTCTCCCATTATCGCGGCTCTGGCTCAGGCGGCAGAAAACGGAAAGCAGGTTACGGTTCTTGTAGAGCTGAAGGCCAGATTTGATGAGGAAAATAATATTGTCTGGGCAAAGAAACTGGAGAAAGCCGGCTGCCATGTAATCTATGGACTTCTGGGATTAAAGACCCACAGTAAGATCACATTGGTAGTACGTAAAGAAGAAGATGGTATCCGCAGATACGTTCATCTGGGAACGGGTAACTACAATGATTCTACCGCAAAGCAGTATACGGACTGCGGTATCCTGACCTGTTCCGCACAGATCGGGGAGGATGCTACTGCGGTATTTAATATGCTTTCCGGATATTCAGAGCCTAAGAGTTGGAATAAACTGGTAGTGGCGCCTATCTGGATGCGGGACAGATTCCTTCATCTTATTGAGATGGAACAGAAGCGGGCAGAGGAAGGAAAAGAAGCCAGGATCGTGGCAAAGATGAATTCTCTTTGTGATAAAGATGTGATCGCTGCCCTGTATGCGGCAAGCGCCGCAGGGGTGAAGATCGATCTGATCGTCCGGGGAATCTGCTGTCTGAAGGTGGGTATACCGGGAATCAGTGAGAATATCACCGTCCGTTCTATCGTGGGAAATTTCCTGGAGCACAGCAGGATCTTCTATTTTTACAGTGACGGAAGAGAACAGCTTTTTATGGGAAGCGCAGACTGGATGCCCAGGAATCTGGATAAACGTGTGGAGATCGTGTTCCCGGTAGAGGATCCAAGGTTGAAAGAAGAAGTAAAACATATCCTCCATATACAGCTTGCGGATAATGTAAAAGCACATATCTTACAGCCGGACGGCACTTATGAAAAGATCGACAAGAGAGGAAAACAGCTGGTAAATTCTCAGGAATATTTTTGTGAAGAAGCCCACAGGATGGCAGAAACAAAAAGAAATCCGGGACATGACCGGATCTTTATACCGGCTGAAGCACCGGAAGAAGTATAAGAATGAGAAAAAAGGACCTTCTTTTTCTCGGGAGTGTGAGCCTGCGGGCTCTGACGGGAAAAAAGACGGTCCTTTTCTTTTGGATCGTTTGTCCGGCAGGCGGCCGCCATGTCTGCCGGAGTGTGCCTTTATACCGCCGGGGTCTCTGCCGGTTTCGTGCCGCTACTGGCACTCAGAGCAATTTGCGGGTGACAGACAGTGACCGGCCTGTGATATTGCGCAGACCGTATAGAAAAAAGAATTTTCTCTACACGGTCACTTATGGATTGTCAGGGCCTGTGCCGCCTGAGATTTTCCCACACCTGATAAGGAATCTTCAGGTTTCCTTTTCCCGTGCCAAGCTGGATCTTAGGCTTATTGCTTCCGTGAAAATCACTGCCTCCGGAAAGGGCCAGGCCATGTCTTTTGGCAATCTGGATCACCGCCTGTTCTTCTGCCGGCCGATAGGTGGAATAGTAGGCTTCGATCCCGTCCAGACCGGCTTGTTTCAGCTGGGCGGTGAGACTTTCCAGCCGGTTTTTGTCCAGATGGCAGAGGATGGGATGAGCAAAGACGGCAATGCCGCCTCCTTCATGGATCAGGGAAATTGCCTGGAAAGGAGTGACTTTTTCCCTGGGAACATAACACCTGGCGTGATCCCCCAGATACCGGTCAAAAGCTTCATTCATAGAACCTACATATTTATGGTCCAGAAGATATCTGGCAAAGTGCGCCCGGGTCCAGACGCTGTCTGGAAAGGCTTCCTTCATGGATTCCCTGCTGATGGAAATCCCTTCTTTTTGTAAAAGGGACAGGATCTTATCGTTTCTCACATCTCTGGAGTCCTGAAAACGGGAAAGGGTTTCCTGGAAATAATAGTTTTCAGGATCAATATCCAGGCCCACGATATGTACGTCCTTTCCAAGCCAGGTAGTAGACAGCTCAATGCCTGGGATCACCTCCACAGATGAATTTTCAGCAGCCTGCAGAGCTTCCTGCAGCCCAGCTGTGGTATCGTGATCCGTCAGGGCGAAAGCTTTCAGATTTTTTTCTTCTGCAAGAGACACAAGCTGAGAAGGAGTCAGAGTCCCGTCTGAAGCAGTAGAATGGACGTGAAGATCAATAAATTTTTCCATGATAACCTCCTGGATAAGTAATATGAAATCAGAACATGAAGGGGAGCACCCTCTGCAGATACTTGCTCTGAGGATGAAAAGCTCCGGATAAAACAAAAAGGGAAATACTTACTCAAGTATTTCCCATAAAAGCAGTTCGTACGGGAATCGAACCCGTGTTTCCGCCGTGAGAGGGCGGCGTCTTAACCGCTTGACCAACGAACCGTGCTTGATTATAATACACGATTCCTCATAAAAAGTCAACATCTTTTTTAAAAAAATTCCAAAAATTTTCTGGCGGAATTTTCTTGACAAAAACGAACATTTGTTCGATAATATTAAAGAAGAAATAGAAAGCGTTTGAAAATCTTACAAAAATGAGATATGATACATAAGACCTGTCTGGAAAGACATAATGAAATTGGAAATGTCTGCTTTGGCAGACATGCTTCTTTGGAGGAAAGGCGTTTTATGGAATGGGAATTTGAAATCTTAGATTTCTTACAGAGTATACACGCTCCGGTTCTGACGAGACTGATGTCTTTTGTTACATTCCTGGGGGAAGCCGGCTGGTTCTGGATCCTGCTGGGAATCATACTCCTTTGTATGAAAAGATACAGATTTACAGGGATTGCCGTACTTGGAGCGCTGCTCCTTGATTTTGTGATGGCAAATCTGCTCCTTAAGCCTTTTGTAGCGAGGCCAAGACCATGCTGGATCAATGATACTGTAGAAATGCTGGTGAGAGTCCCGCAGGATTATTCATTCCCTTCGGGACATACCATGGCTTCTTTTGCCGCAGCGGGGGCTTTGCTTTTTATGGGACATAGAATGGGAATCTGGGCAGCTCTACTGGCTGCGCTGATGGGGATCTCACGGCTGTATTTTTATGTGCATTTTCCTACGGATGTACTGGCAGGAACAGTGTTGGGACTGGCCTGCGGCGGTCTGGGAGCGATCCTGGCAAAGAAGCTGCAGGCAGCACGGACTGGAAAGGATTATTTATAGGAAGGAAGGAAATATAGAATGGCTAAGAAGAATACTTATGATGCCAGCAGTATTACAGTGCTGGAGGGCCTGGAAGCTGTGCGAAAGCGTCCCGGAATGTATATCGGAAGTGTTTCCCGCAAGGGTCTGAACCATTTAATATATGAGATCGTAGATAATGCGGTAGACGAACATCTGGCAGGTTACTGTACCAATATCCGGGTGACCCTGGAGGCAGACGGATCAGCTACCGTGGAGGACAATGGCAGGGGAATTCCTGTGGGCATGCACGAGAAAGGCATGTCCGCGGAGAGACTGGTATTTACCACTCTTCATGCAGGGGGAAAGTTTGACAGTTCTGTATACAAGACCAGCGGGGGCTTACACGGCGTGGGATCTTCTGTGGTAAATGCGCTGTCTACCTATCTGGATGTGAAGATCAGCCGCGACGGCTATGTCCATCATGACCGTTATGAGAGGGGAATCCCGGTGATCCAACTGGAAGACGGGCTTCTTCCTAAATTGGGAAAGACAAAAGCTACCGGTACTCTGGTGAATTTTCTGCCGGATCCGGAGATCTTTGAGAAGACAAGGTTTGCGGCCGCGGAGGTAAAAAGCCGGCTCCACGAGACGGCTTATCTCAATCCGGAACTTACGATTGTTTTTCAGGATAAAAGAGGTGAAGAACCGGAGGAGATCGTCTACCATGAACCGGAAGGGATCGTAGGATTTATCCGGGATCTGAACAAGAAAAGCCAGCCTATCCACGAACCGGTATATTTTAAGGGAGAATGCGATGGTATCACAGTGGAAGCTGCTTTTCAGTATGTCAATGAATTCCGGGAAAATGTCCTGGGATTCTGCAACAATATATATAATGCGGAAGGGGGCACCCATCTTACCGGATTTAAGACCACCTTTACCACAGTGATGAACAATTATGCCAGAGAGCTGGGGATCCTGAAAGAAAAGGATGCTAATTTTACAGGCGCGGATATCCGTAACGGCATGACGGCGGTGGTTTCCATCAAGCATCCGGCGCCAAGATTCGAGGGCCAGACCAAGACAAAGCTGGACAACCAGGATGCGGCCAAGGCCACAGGAAAGGTTACAGGAGAAGAGATCGTACTGTATTTTGACCGAAATCTGGAGGTGCTTAAAAGTATTCTGGCCTGTGCGGAAAAATCCGCCAAGATCCGGAAAACAGAGGAAAAGGCCAAGACCAATCTCCTTACGAAGCAGAAATATTCTTTTGATTCTAACGGAAAACTGGCAAACTGTGAGAAAAGAGATCCATCGGTCTGTGAGATCTTTATCGTAGAGGGAGATTCTGCAGGAGGCAGCGCTAAGACGGCCAGAGACAGAAGCTTCCAGGCAATCCTTCCTATCCGGGGAAAGATCCTGAATGTGGAGAAAGCCACTATTGATAAAGTGCTGGCCAATGCGGAGATCAAAACCATGATCAATGCTTTTGGATGTGGTTTTTCCGAAGGATATGGAAATGATTTTGATATTACCAAGCTCCGTTATGATAAGATCATCATCATGGCGGATGCAGATGTGGACGGCGCACATATCTCCACTCTTCTGCTGACCCTTTTCTATCGCTTTATGCCGGATCTGATCTATGAAGGGCATGTGTATATTGCTATGCCGCCTTTATATAAAGCTATGCCTTCTAAGGGAAAAGAAGAATATCTTTATGATGACAAGGCTCTGGAACGTTACAGAAAGACCCATAAAGGTCCTTTTACCCTTCAGAGATATAAAGGTCTGGGAGAAATGGATGCCCAGCAGCTCTGGGAGACAACCCTGAATCCGGTGACCCGCAGGCTCCGTCTGGTGGAGATCGAGGACGCCCGTATGGCTTCCGAGGTGACAGAGGTGCTTATGGGAACGGAGGTCCCTCCCAGAAAAGCTTTTATTTATGATCACGCCAGAGATGCGGAATTAGATGTTTAGGAGGTAGAGTATGGCGGCAGGTATTCAGGAAAATATTATCCGGACAGAATATTCGGAGATTATGCAGAAGTCTTATATTGACTATGCTATGAGCGTTATTATCGCCCGTGCTCTTCCAGATGTACGGGACGGGCTGAAGCCGGTGCAGAGAAGAACCTTATATGATATGTATGAACTGGGGATAAGGTATGACAGACCTTACCGGAAATGCGCCCGTATCGTGGGAGACACTATGGGTAAATATCATCCTCATGGGGACAGCTCCATTTACGAGGCTTTGGTAGTCATGGCCCAGGATTTTAAAAAAGGTCTTCCTTTAGTGGACGGTCATGGAAATTTTGGTTCTATTGAAGGAGACGGTGCGGCGGCTATGCGTTATACAGAGGCCCGTCTTCAGAAGATCACCCAGGAAGTTTATTTAAAAGATATGGACAAGAATGTGGTGGATTTTGTGCCCAACTTTGATGAGACGGAGAAAGAACCGGAAGTCCTTCCTGTTAGGATCCCTAATATCCTGGTAAACGGCGCAGACGGGATTGCCGTAGGGATGGCTACCAGCATCCCGCCCCACAATCTGGGGGAGGTGATCGACGGAGTCATCGCCTATATGAAAAACAATCAGATCACCACAAAAGAGCTGATGAAATATATAAAAGGACCGGATTTTCCTACCGGAGGGATCATTGTAAATAAAGATGACCTGCTTTCTATTTATGAAACCGGAACAGGAAAGATCAAGATCAGAGGAAAGGTAGAAACAGAAAAAGGGAAAAACGGAAAGACCCTGCTGGTGATCTCAGAAATCCCCTATCCTATGATCGGCGCCAATATCGGAAAATTTTTAAATGATGTAGCGGCATTGGTAGAAACCAAAAAGACCACGGATATTCTGGATATTTCCAATCAGTCCTCAAAAGAGGGGATCCGTATCGTTCTGGAACTGAAAAAGGGCGCAGATGTGGAAAATCTTACCAACATGCTGTACAAGAAGACACGGCTGGAGGATACCTTTGGAGTGAATATGCTGGCTGTGGCGGATCAGAGACCGGAGACTCTGGGACTTCGTCAGATCATTGAACATCATGTGGATTTTCAGTTTGAAGTGGCGACCAGGAAGTACACCAGTCTCCTGAAAAAAGAACAGGAAAATCAGGAGATCCAGGAGGGACTGATCCGGGCCTGTGATGTGATCGACCTGATCATTGAGATCCTCAGAGGAAGTAAAAGCCGGGAACAGGTGAAAAACTGTCTGGTAAACGGGGAGACGGAAGGGATCAAGTTCAAGACCAAGACCAGTATGCGTCAGGCTTCAAAACTTCATTTTACAGAACGTCAGGCCACGGCCATCCTGGATATGCGTCTGTATAAGCTGATCGGCCTGGAGATCGAGACTCTTATGGCAGAACACGAGGAGACCCTGAAAAAGATCGCATCTTATGAGGATATCTTGAATAATTATGATTCTATGGCTGCTGTGATCATGGAAGATCTGAAAAAGATCAAAAAGGAATACTGCCATCCAAGGAAAACCGCGATAGAAAATGCCGCGGAGATCGTCTTTGAGGAGAAAAAGGTCGAGGAGACACAGGTGGTTTTCCTTATGGACCGGTTTGGCTACGCAAGGACTGTTGACACATCGGTTTATGAGCGGAATAAAGAGACAGCAGATGCAGAGAATAAATATATATTTACCTGTATGAATACAGATAAGATCTGTATTTTTACAGATTCGGGGAAAATGCATACAGTGAAGGTGTTGGATCTTCCTTATGGAAAATTCCGGGATAAAGGCACTCCGGTGGACAATGTAAGCAATTATGACAGCAAGACGGAACAGATCGTGCTGGCGGCTCCTTTAGCGCAGATAAAGGAAGAACATCTCTGTTTTGTGACCGGTAAGGGAATGGTAAAACAGGTGGAAGGCAGTGAGTTTGAGGTGTCTAAAAGAACTATAGCGGCAACGAAACTGGGAGATCAGGACAAGGTAGTCATGGTCCAGCCTTCCGATGGGATGGAACATCTGGTACTCCAGACCAGAGACGGTTATTTTCTGAAATTCCTGAAAGAAGAAATCCCGGTACAGAAGAAAAATGCACTGGGTGTCAAAGGGATCCGACTGGGAGAACAGGATCTGGTAGAACATGGATACATGCTGGAAAACAGGATTGAATATGGAATAACTTACAGAGAAAAGCAGATCACATTGAATAAACTGAAGCTGGCGAAGCGGGACACGAAAGGAACCAAGGTAAGAATCTAAAGGCGGAAGAGGTGTTTGCGATCAAAAAGAAAATACTGGCATATATGCTTATCATAGTCCTGTCTGCAGGAACCGCCGGATGCAGTTCCCGGGATATAGAGGAAGCGGCGGATCTTTTCCGGGAAACCGTACAGGATACTTTGAATACCGGGAAAGAAAATGCTGAGGAGGATACAAAAGAGATTCCGGAAAAAGAGATCACGCAGGAACAGTCGGCCTATTATTACGGATACAGCATCTTAGATGAGGAATCCCGGAAGGTATACCGGCAGCTTGCGGCAGGGATCGAGAGCTTTCAGGAAAAGATCCCGATAGATCCTATCTCCCAGGAGCAGCTGGAGAAAGTGATGAGAGTCCTGATGGCAGATCATCCGGAGTATTTTTGGACAGACGGCACCAGCAGCTATACGTATCAGGAACTTCCGGGAGGAAGTATCCAGAATATGGAAGTGCAGCCGGAATATCAGGTTGCCGGTCAGGAAGCCCGGGATCTGCAAAACCAGATCGAAGCTAAGGCAGACCAGTGGATCCAGGGGGCTCCCCAGGGAGATACTTACGAGCGGATCAAGTATGTGTATGAAACCCTGATCGATCAGGTGGAGTATCAGGAGGACAGTCCACAGAACCAAAACATACGCAGCGTTTTTCTGGAAGGAAAGACGGTGTGTATGGGGTATTCCAAGGCCGCCCAGTATCTGTTGAACAGAATGGGGATCTTCTGTACCCTGGTCACCGGCACAGTTACCGGGGAAAAGCCTTCCAGCCATGCCTGGAATCTGGTGAAGATCAAAGATCAGTATTACTACATGGATGTGACCTGGGGAAATCCGGGGTATTTAAATCCGGTGGAAAATGACGCCTATATTTCTTACAGTTATCTTTGTTGTAATTGGGATACTCTGGCGCCCACGCATGTTCCTGACGATACCATACCTCTTCCCTCCTGCGAGGATGACAGTTATAATTACT
>DWUY01000287.1 GCA_019120515.1 Candidatus Blautia avicola
TCATGGATACCATGTTCCTGGGCCAGTTCATCTGTATAGTCTTCCAGTTTATAAACAGAACACTCTGTATAATCCTCATTATAGTGCATAACAAGAGGGACCATGGTATAGCTGTCTATTGTGATTTCATCTCCGTCTTTTTTCAGTGTAAAGTCAGCCATTCCTCCCAGAAGATTTTCCAGACTGGATTGAGCGCTTACAAAATTTCCCAGAGAATAATACACCAGTGTTTCTTTACCGTCGGGCTTTTCTATCAGTTCATAGCCCTTTAAAATATGCGGATGAGAACAGATGATCACATCCGCTCCCTGCTCTGCTAAAAACTGCACTCTCTCTTTCAGCCTTTTCTCTGGTTCCACAGATTCATCCTGCCCTCCATGAAGATATACGATAGCTACATCTGCTTCCTGCTTGGCCTCTTCGAGATCCTCCCGGGCATTTTCTTCTGAATAAAGGTTAACCATATAGGAAGAATCCTCAGGAATCGAATGGTTCTCGCTCAGCATGGTACTGTAGTTCATAACAGCAATCTTAAAATTTTTCTTTTTGATGATCTGATATCTGGGATCATTTTCACTATTATGGATTCCCAGTAAAGTTACTTTCTCATGCTCATCTTCCCAAAAAGAAATCGTGTCTCTGATCCCTGTTTCCTCCTGATCAAAGGCATGTTCTGTCGCTTGGGTGACGATATCAAATCCCGCATCGGCTAAGGCATCACCCACCTCCGAAGGAGTATTAAAATCCGGATATCCTGCCGCATTCTCGTGTTCCGTTGTCAAAGGTGTCTCCTGATTAACAGAAGCCAGATCTGCATCGGAAATATCATCTTTGATATTCTCATAAAGGAAATCAAAATCCCAGTCATTGTCTTTGCCCGCATCGATAAAAGCTTCGTGGATCAAATTATCTCCTACCGCCCTAATATGGAGGGTATTATCTTCCTCCTCCTTTTGAGCCGCCGCCTCCTCCTGCTGCTGTTTTTCGATTGCTTCTTGTTGTTTCCTCTCCTGTCCTTTTCTATATATGGCAATAGCTGCGGCCGCGATAAGGATCACTACGATCACCAGAGTTCCCAGCATCATCATTCTTCGCCGCCTGATCACCTGGCGGCGGCGTCTGGCTCTGGCGATCCTCCTTCGTCTCTCCTCTTCACGAAGTCTTTCTTCCTCCATCTGCCTCCTTCTTCTTTCACTGCTCCTACGGCGCTCACTCATAATTTCATTCCTTTCCGGCAATATGATATTTTGCCCAAAATCCTCTGAAATTTCAGGTTTTTTTCTATTTGCGTTCTCTTATAAAACGGTGTATGATACTCCCGATATCAGAAGAAAAAATTACTAATTGATTTCATATTTGTTAAATATAATATTGAATATAATAATATGAAAGTGAATCTTATGTCAACAAAATCCCGTAATTACTTTTTGGACAATTATAAAGCCTTATTGATCCTGCTGGTGGTCATCGGCCATTTTATAGAACCCTGTTATACCAATAATTTATTTCTGACTATTTTAAAATGGGTAATTTTCTCTTTCCATATGCCTGCCTTCATTTTTATATCCGGTTATTTTTCCAAAAAGGATATGAGACTGGAAAAACTGATCCAGAAACTGGTGATTCCTTATTTTGTATTTGAACTGCTTTATTATTTCTTATATGTCTTTGTGATCCACAAAGACACCGGCCTGTATTTTAACCGCCCTAAATTTTCTCTGTGGTACCTGATGTCCTTATTCTTCTGGCGGATCATTACCCCGTATTTCAAAAAAATACCTGGAAATCTGGCCATTGCCATTTTATTGGGACTTCTTGTTGGTTTTACCCAGCTTGGGAATTTTTTCAGCATCCCCAGGACCTTGTTTTTCTATCCTTTTTTTCTGGCGGGTTACTATTTTCAGGAAGACTGGTTCAGATCCGTCTGGGCCCACTGGAAAGGATTCACTGCCGGGCTTGGGGTACTGGCAGGACTTCTGGGAAGCTGGGTCCTTGTTACCGGCCAGAAACTGAGTCCTCTCATTTTCTATGGAAGATATTCCTATGAAGATACAGGTCTGAGCAACAGCCAGGGACTTTTCATCCGGCTGCTGTGCTATGGCATCTCTTTCCTGGCTATCTTTGCTGTTTGTTCCATCATCCCCAGAGGACAGCACTTTTACTCTATCCTTGGAGTCCGTACTATGTCCATCTATCTTTTCCATGGACTTGTATACAGTCTCCTGAAGGACGGCCATATCCTGGAACAGGTAGATACTCCCCTTGAAACCTGCCTTCTTCTGGGGTTCTGTACCCTTCTGACTTTCGCACTGGCAGCAAAGCTCCCTTACCGCTTTGTAACCTGGATATCTTCTATTACCATACCCTCAGTACACAAGAGGCCAAACGGTCAGAATGACTGAATTTGCAGTTCTGCTGCGTTACTTTCAATCGGTGTAAGTCCAGTACTCCTCATTCAAGTCCCTTGTACACTGAGGGTACGGCTTCCCAAAAAGCCCCGCGGCCCAACGGCCCAAAAAAACTGCGCTATGAATAGGGAATCTTAAAGCTTTCCGGAATTAATGACCGGCCGGCTTGATCTTTCCATATTCATACTGCAGTTTTACTTTTACTCCTGGTAATCTCTCTCGCAGTCCTTGCATCTCCCGTTGATGGTACAGTGGAAATGCAGCAGCGTATCCGGCACCCGGGTGCAGGTTGCCTTGGCATATTCCACCTGATGTTTTCCCTTCTGCAGGGTTCTCGGACAGCAGACCGGATACTCCTTTACATATCGCTCTCCCATTGCTTTTCACCTCGTTTATCCCATATTTCTGACTCTGCATACTATCATAGCACCAAACGCTCTCTTTCGCAAAGAAATTCCTGTAAAACAGCAGAAAAAGCCCGGCAGGAAATTGAATTTCACCCTACTGATATGATATAATGAGCCACGGCAAAATACTGCTTTGGAAAACATAAGGAGTTTATTATGGATACATTTATTTTTGTTCTGGAAATCATCGGCACGGTTGCCTTTGCCTCCTCCGGAGCTATGACCGCCATTGAGAAAAAAATGGATATTTTCGGAGTCAATATCCTGGGAGCCACCACAGCCGTAGGCGGCGGCATGATGCGGGATATTATCCTTGGCGTAACGCCTCCCGCCGCATTTTCCCAGCCGGTATATATCCTCTTTTCAATTTTAACCTCCACCCTGCTTTTTGCGATCGTATATACCAACCCGGAAATCCTTCATTCCAGGATAAAAAACAAATATTATGACAAGATCATGCTCTGGTGCGATACCGCGGGGCTTGGGATCTTTACAGTAGTCGGTATCCAGACCGCCTCCAGGGTCCTGCCTCAGGATAACCCCTTTTTCTTCGTCTTTATAGGCGTCCTTACCGGTGTGGGAGGAGGCGTGCTCAGGGATATTATGGCGGGAGAGACCCCTTATATCCTGGTCCGGGAGATTTATGCCAGCGCCGCCATCGCAGGCGGCATTACCTGTGTGGTATGCGGCAGTTCCATGGGCGAGGCCACCGCGACTGTCCTTGGACTCACCGTTACCGTAGTGATCCGTTCCCTGGCAGCTTATTTTCACTGGAACCTTCTCCGGATCCGATAGATTTTTTTCATCCATTGACTCTCCCCGGAGAAATGGTATACTTATAAGCAGTTAGAAAAAAGGAGATGTTCAGATATGAGTAAGATCGATGATGTAAGAAAAGCCATGGTAGAGGCCATGAAAGCCAAGGATAAAGACCGGAAAGATTCCCTTTCCATGCTGCTGGCCGCACTGAAAAACAAGGCCATTGACAAACGGGAAGATCTCACCGAGGCAGAAGAAAACGAAGTGGTACTAAAAGAGATCAAACAGACAAAAGAAACTTTGGAAATGACACCTGCAGACAGAACCGACATTATCGAGGAGTGTTCAAAACGTATTGCCGTATACGAAGAATTTGCACCGAAAATGCTCAGCGAAGAAGAGATCAAAGAAGTGATCCAGGGCGTTCTGGCAGAACTTTCCATTGACGCTCCCACCGCCAAAGACAAAGGCCGGATCATGAAGGTTCTCATGCCAAAAGTAAAAGGCATCGCAGAAGGAAAGACCGTCAATCAGGTACTGGCTTCCATGCTTCAGTAAAAATTTCAAAAGAAATGCTGCCGTATCGTTTTTCCATACGGCAGCAGATTTCTAAGATCAAAAAAGAGGACTGTAAACGCCGGATCCCGGTGAGTTACAGTCCCCTTTTTCTATATAAAATCGCCTAAAATTCTCCTGCATATCCCTTTGGTTTTCCGGACAATCAAAGAATCACATTACGGCTCCATAACCTGTTCCAGAAGTTCCTGCAAAGTCTCCTTTGTGATCATGCCGCTGCCTCCGGTTACCACACGTCCTTCCCCATTCAGGATATAAGTGGTTGGGAATGCCCGGACCCCATAGTTGAGCACCCCGTCCATTTCCAGATCATAATACACCGGGAAGGTAAATCCCTGTTCTTCCACATAGGCCCGTCCGGATTCCTCTGTCTCCCCCATACAGCCTACCCCGTCTACCATGATAAACTGTACCTGGTCTTTTATCTCCTGATACAGTTCTTCAAAATCCGGCATTTCTTCTTTGCAGGGCGGGCATTTACTGGTCCAGAAATTGATCACCGCCGGTTTTCCCTCCAGGATCTCTTGCAGGCTGGTCTGGTCTCCTTGCTGATCCCACATGATAAAATCCGGCGCCTTGGCATATTCTGTAACCTCTTTTTCTTTCTCCTGTGAAGCAGCTTTCTTTTCTTTAGTCTCTTCTGAAAGATCCTCTGTACCCCTTTTTTCTTCTGTCTGCGTCTGTTCTTCTGTCTGTATCTGTTTCCCGGTCTGGCTTCTCTCCTGTCTTTTTGCCTCTTTTTGCAGCTCCTGATAGCCGAATCCGGCGATCACCAGCAGGAGTACAAAGGCTGCAGCCCCCAGGATCCATTTCTGTTTTGCGTTCATAGGCTCTCCTTTCTCAGCTTACCAAAGCCAGATATTGCTCCATCAGTCCTGTCATCATCAGGATCCCCACCAGGATCAGAAGTCCTCCGGAAATTCTGTTTATGATCCCATAATGACTTTTGATCCAGTCAAAAGTAGTTTTCAGCTTCTGTATCAGCACTGCGCTGATAAGAAAAGGGATTCCCAAACCTGCGGAATAGCATAACAGCAGCAGGATCCCCTGTGTCCAGGAAGCCTGGGAAGAGGCCAGCATAAGGGCAGAACCCAGAAAAGCTCCGATACATGGGGTCCAGCCCAGTCCAAATACAATACCAAAAAGCACAGTAGAAAAGATACCCATTTCCATGTTCTGTCCCATACCGCCGGTTCCTCTGAAAATATTCAGTCTGATCACGCCCAGAAAATTCAGGCCGAAAAGGATCACCAGCAATCCGCAGATCAGGTTTACTTCCATCTGATATCTTCTGAGAAGGCCTCCTACTGTTCCGGCAAAAGCGCCAAGCACTCCAAAGGTAACTGTAAAGCCCAGCACAAAAGCCAGCGCCTTCCAGAAGGGAGAACGTTTCTGCACCCCTCGCCCTCCGGCAAAATAGGCCGCATATACGGGAAGCATAGGCAGGAGACAGGGCGAGATAAATGTGATCAGCCCCTCTAAAAAAGTTATCAGATATGTCATAGCTCTTCCTTTCTTTTCCCAACCGGCGCCACATAAACTGCACACTCGTAGTCCTTTTCTCCTGAAGGGCCGGGCTCAAATCCCAGCAGCTCATCCAGGCAGTCCTGGTCGTAGGCCCCTATGGCACAGGTTCCGCAGCCGATAGACTGGCAGGCAAGATACAGATTCTCGCATACATGTCCGGCGTCCAGAAGGATATATTTGGCTGCCTTCTGTCCGTAGCGCCACTCTGTCCGATAGGGCAGGGCGCTCCACACAAAGACCACCGGCGCAGAAGCCGCAAAATACTGGCCGCAGAGAGCCTGTGTCAGTTCCGTTTCGTAATCCTTTTTATCTTCCCATAACTCCAGTTCATGTTTTTCCGGAAGATAATGATAGATTCCTTTTTCCAGACCTTCTACCCGGCTGATAAACAGATACGTTTCAAATGGATGCCTGGAACCTGCAGAAGGCACATTCCGGAAAGTTACCGGATTTTTGTGTCCCGCCATGTTCCTCACTCCCTGTGTGGCCCAGAGAAGATAGGAAAGTTCCAGCAGGGTCAGAGGTTTCTCCTGATACTGCCTCTGGCTTTTTCTTCCGGCGATCAGTTCCAGGAGATTTCCCTGGACAGAAAGTTCCCGAAAATCACGGGGCAGGGAAATCGTTCCTTTGCCTCGTTTTTCCTTCAACGGGTAAAGGCCTGGCAGCTTCTGCTGCTGGTCTGTCTCTTCTGCTCCTGCGTCCCCGGCATGGTATCCTTTTAAAAGCTCACGATTTTTCATAAGCTGGTATTTTGTAGTTTCATTCATAATAAAAATCCTCCTTTCCGCAGTATCCTGCTTCCGGCTCTTCTGCCGCCGGCCCTCTGTCCTGTCTGCCTTCCACTTTATAATGGCAAAGCTCCTGACAGGTCATTATGTGAAACAGCATAAGGTAGTACCTTAGTATACCCTCTGGCCGAAAAATTGGCAAGAAAAAAGAAGCCAAACTTCCAGAAATCTTTGCTCTGAAAATTTCGCTTCCTATTTATATATAATGATACCAGGATCATATAATGTAAATTATACGGTCATTCGCTTTTCTCACTGTGCAACAGCGTAGGGTTTTCTTTTGAAGATGTCTTTGGCTTTCTGGCTGACCTTCGCCTCCATGCCTGAATAGCTGCGCATAAGATCATATTTCATCTGTTTTCTGGTTCTTCTTTCTTTTCTCATTTCAAACACCTCGCTGTTTTATGAATACGGTCCGTTCTTTCCGTCCGTTTTTTCTGTATGCAGGCCTGCCGGAAGTTTCATTTCCTATGGCCTGCAAACATTGATTCTGTGGCTGCATATTTATAGTAGCACAGGAATGTTTGAAATATATTATGGAACTTTCAAATCTATGTAAACTCACAAAAAAACACCGTCCCCGAAGCTCTACGTCTTCAAAAACAGTGCTTTTAAGTGCGCCTTCAGGGACTCGAACCCTGGACAAATAGATTAAGAGTCTACTGCTCTACCAACTGAGCTAAAGGCGCGTTTCTTATGTTTTTTGCGTTTCCCTCAACGCAAGAGATATTATAACTCAGCCTTTTACAAAATGCAAGCTTTTTTTTATATTTTTTTACATTTTGTTTTTATCCCTTTTTTTTGAATTTTACAGTCTTTAAAATCTTTTCTGTCTCTTCAATGGATTTTAAGATTTCCGCCGCCCGGGTCCCGGCTTTCCGGTTCTGATAGGCCCACTGAAACAGGCAGCTCTCAAGGCCGCTTTTCTTCTTTCCCACAGCGTCTTCCTCCCCGTCTCTTTCTAATACAGCATATGCAAAAAGAAGTTCCCGGGTCCCCAAAAAGGCCGGATATTTGTTTCTGAAAAACCCGGCTGCTCGTGCCAGACCGGAAGTTTCTGCTTTTGCCTACCGTCCGGCGATCAGCTTATAAATAGGATTTCCCATAGAGGAAAATTTTTCTTCATATTCCGTCATCACATTTCCCTCGTTCATGGAAGGATCATGATGAAGATCAAAGGTATGTGCCATAAGCTTCCATCCCGCCTCTTCTGTTTCCTCCAGAGAAAATTCGAAAAGCGGCTTGTTGTCCGTCTTAAACTCCACCACACCTCTAGGCGCCAGGATCTGGTCATACCGTTCAAAAAACTGCCGGGAAGTCAGCCGCCGCTTGGCATGGCGCTCCTTGGGCCATGGATCGGAAAAGTTCAGATAGATCCTGTCCACTTCGTTTTTTCCAAAGACCAGAGGAAGTTCCCTGGCGTCCATACGGATAAACCGGAGATTTTCCGGCGCCGTTCCTTTGGCCTGCTTCTCTTCCATTTTCTGAACAGCCCTGAGAAGAACACTGTCGTACATTTCGATCCCGATATAATTGATCTCCGGATTCAGAGCCGCCATTTCCATAAGGAAACGCCCTTTTCCCATTCCCACTTCTATATATATGGGATTATTATTTTCAAAGACCCGGTTCCAGTTCCCCTTCTTTTCCTGGACCTGATGAACTACAAATCTGCTGTTTTCAATAGCTTCCTTTGCGCCCGGTATATTTCTTAATCTCATGGTATGCCTGCCTTTCCTGATTTTCCATAAGAGTATACCTGATTTACTATCCGGATTTCAAGTATCTTTCTCCAATTCCTTCTATATAATATAAGCAGTCAGACGCGACTTTTGGAAATCGTAGTTATATTTCATCATTTTTCCAGTTTTTTCCATGGATTTTATGTGACTTTTTCCCAAAAATGGTGTATGATAAGTGGTAGAAATTCAAGGAGGAAATTCTATGGAAGACATTATTAACAAACTGGCTGAAATAGAAGCTGCCGCCTCTCGGATCATGGATGATGTGTCTGAGCAGAAAAAGCAGCTCGCCTTGGAATATGACCAGGCGGTTCAGGATTTTGACCGGGCCATAGACGAGGAAACCCAGAAAAAGACAGCCGGGATCCGGGAAGGACTGGAGACTCAGATGAAGGAAAAACTGGCCAGACAGGAATCTGAGACCGCCCGCACTCTAAAAGAAATGGAAAAGCATTATGAAGAATGCCATACAGCCCTGGCGGCAGAAATATATAACCGAATATTAAGGATGTGAGATTTATGGGAAGTCTGCTTTCTTACAGCGGCCTGTCTACCAAAATACGGGCCATGCAGAGCAAATTGATGAATGAAAAGCAGTATCAGGAAATCGCTCAGATGGATTCCGTTCCCCAGATTGTAGGATATCTGAAAAAGCAGCCTGGGTTTGCGGATCTGTGGGCAGATCTGGACGAAAACAGTCTCCACAGAGGAGATATTGAAAAGCTCCTTACCCACACGATCCACCAGAATTTTGCCAAGCTCTACCGTTTTGCAAATCCTGAACAGAGGACCTTTATGTCCCTGTATTTTAAGCGGTATGAGATATCCGTCATGAAGGACTGCCTGCGAAAAGTTTTTGATAAAGGAAAAGCAGAATTAGATCTTTCCCTTTTCCAGACTTTTTTTGACCGGCATTCCAAACTGGACATCGAGAAGCTTACAAGCTCTTCCACCATTGAGGAATTTGTAAACAATCTCCAGGGTTCTGAATACTATGGTCCTTTAAGCAAACTTGGGCGGGACTATCAGCCCACTCTTTTTGATTACGGGATGGCCCTGGACCAGTATTATTTCGCCAATATCTGGTCGGTAAAGGAGAAACTGTTTAAGAAAAGGGATCTGGAAGAGATCACCACTGCCTATGGGAACAAATTTGATATGCTGAATCTTCAGTGGATCTACCGCTCAAAGAAATATTATCATATGTCCTCTGCAGATATTTACGCGCTGCTGATCCCTGTGCATTATCGTCTGTCTAAAAACGATATCACAGCTCTGGTGGAGTCCCCGGACCTGGAAGAATTCCGAAAGGCTTTAGACGCCACCTATTATAAAAGACGCTTTCCCGAACTTGCCCCGGAAAAGCTGGAAGAATTCTATAATCTGAATCTGAAGACAATTATAGAAAAAGAGGCAAGAAACTATCCACACTCAGTAATTGTGATCTATTCCTATCTTTATCACAAAGAACATGAAGTAGACCGGCTGACTACAGCCGTAGAATGTGTCCGCTATGGACTTTCGCCTGCTGAGACACTGGATTATATTCATAAAACTTAAGCACTCGGAGGTGGTTACATGATTGAGAAAATGAAGTTCCTGAGTATTACAGGGCCTAAGGCGGATATTGACCGGGTGGTCAATGATTATCTTTCCAAGTATGAGATCCACCTGGAAAACGCCATGGCACAGCTTACCCAGGTACAGCATTTATCTCCCTACATCCAGATCAACCCCTACAGGGATCTGCTGACAAAAGTAAATGAATTTGCAGGTCTTCTGGGGGACACACAGAATATTCCCATTCAGGATATCTCCTTGGAGGAAATACAGCCTCTGCTGGATACCCTGGGGGAAAGGATCGCCAAACTGCGCCGGGAATGTGAAGACCTTACTGCCCAGCGTAACGCTGTTGCCGAGGATATCCGCCGGCTGTCTCCGTTTTTCTCCCTGCCGGAGGACGTAGATAAGCTGGTCCACTATCGGTTCGTTCAGGTCCGGTTCGGACGGATACAGCGGGAATATTATGAAAAGTTCAAGACCTATGTCTACGATAACCTGGATACTATGTTCTATCCTTGTCGTGAAGACGCCGACTATGTCTGGGGACTTTATTTTGTCCTGTGGACAAAGATGGAACAGGTGGACGCAGTTTTTTCTTCCATGCATTTTGAACGGATCTATCTGAAGAAAGATATTTACCACGGCACGCCCCAGGCCCTTTGTGAGCAGTATCAGAAGAAGCTGGATACCCTGGGGAAAGAATATGACAGCCGTCAGGAGGAAATCCAGGATCTGCTCCAGAAAGATGCGTCCAGGATCCTCTCTGCCCAGGCTGCTTTAAATGCTCTGTCCACCAATTTTGATGTGCGGAAAGTGGCTGCCTGTGTAAAAGAACATCAGGAAACTTTTTATATCCTCTGCGGGTGGATGACCCAAAAAGACGCTTCCGCTTTTATGAAAGATATTGAAGATGACGCAAATCTCTTCTGTGTAGTGGAGGATGATAAAAATAAGATCAACTGCAAACCTCCCACAAAGCTGAAGAATCCAAAGATCTTCAAGCCTTTTGAGATGTATGTAAAGATGTACGGGCTTCCGGACTATCACGAAATGGATCCTACCATCTTTGTAGCGATCACCTATTCCTTTATCTTCGGGGTTATGTTCGGAGATGTGGGACAGGGACTTCTCCTGGCTGTAGGAGGGCTGCTCCTTTATAAGAAAAAACATATGGATCTGGCGGCCATTATCGGCACCGCAGGTATCTTTTCTACTTTCTTCGGCTTTATGTTCGGCAGTGTCTTCGGCTTTGAAGATATCATAGATGCCGTATGGCTGCGGCCGGCAGAAGCTATGACTCTGGTGCCTGGTCTGGGAAATATGAACACTGTTTTTGTGGTTGCCATTGTTTTTGGTATGTTCCTGATCCTGCTGACTATGGTCTTCCATATTATAAATGCTGTAAAGACCAAAGATATCGAAGGCACCTGGTTTGATCAGAATGCTGTATGCGGACTGGTATTCTACGGAACGCTGACTGTCTCCGCCGTACTGCTGCTTACAGGAAATCCCCTTCCTGCAGCCGGCCTGCTGATCATCCTGTTTGTGGTTCCCCTGATACTTATCATGCTCAAGGAACCCATTACCCGGCTGGCAGAGAGAAAAAGCCCTGCTATTGAGGGCAGCAAGCCTATGTTTTTCGTTCAGAGCTTCTTCGAGCTATTCGAAATCATGCTGAGCTTCCTCTCTAACACCCTTTCCTTTGTGCGTATCGGCGCTTTTGCCGTAAGCCATGCAGCCATGATGGGAGTTGTCCTTATGCTGGCCGGAGCGGAAAGCGGCGGCAGCATAAACTGGCTCATCATTGTCCTTGGAAATCTCTTTGTATGCGCCATGGAAGGACTGATCGTAGGGATCCAGGTACTCCGTCTGGAGTATTATGAAATGTTCAGCCGTTTTTATAAGGGAAGCGGAAAAGAATTCCGTCCTTTCCTGAAGCGGGTAAACCGCAAAGGTACGTCAGACCGGGCATAGGTCTCATTATAAAACAGAAAATATTAGGAGGATTTATACTATGACAACAATTATCCAAATCACTATCGCAGCAGCATTGATCTTAAGCATCATCGTTCCTTTCGGAGCATTTCTTCTTGGTGAGAAAAACAAAAAACGCTACAAAAAATCCCTGGCGGTCAACTGCTTCTTCTTTTTCGGAACCCTTCTGGTGGCTACTATCGTTATGTTCGGCGGCACAGTAAGCGCACAGGCAGCTACAGACGCTGCAGGTTCCGGTCTGGCTGAAGGTCTCGGTTATCTGGGCGCCGCGCTGGTTACCGGTCTTTCCGGCATCGGCTCCGGTATCGCTGTTGCCAGCTCTGCAAGCGCAGCTCTCGGGGCTATCAGCGAAGATGGATCCCTCTTTGGTAAATCCATGATCTTCGTTGCCATGGCAGAAGGTATTGCTCTTTACGGTCTGATCATTTCTTTTATGATCCTGGGAAGATTAGGCTGACAGATAAGGAAGGAAGATTTCCTATGAAAATGTTTTTGATCAGTGATAATATTGATACTTACACCGGCATGCGTCTGGCTGGAGTGGAAGGCGTGGTCGTTCATGAAAGAGAGGAGCTGAAGAAAGCCTTGGAGGAAGCCATCGCCAACAAGGAAAACGGGGTGATCCTTCTTACGGAGAAATTCGGGAAAGAGTTTCCGGATATCATAGATGATGTCCGTCTGAACCACCGCCTGCCTCTTCTCATAGAAATCCCTGACCGCCACGGAACCGGACGGGCCCCCGACTTCATTACTTCCTATGTAAATGAAGCTATCGGACTAAAATTATGACAGGAAGGTGATAGGTATGACAACGGAAGAAAAACTCCGGCACTTCTATGAAGTTTCCATAGAAAGCGCCAAAGAAGAGGCGGCCAAAGCCATTTCCCAGTACAGGGATTCTCTGGAAGCGGAATTGGAAAAACATAAAAAAGAAAAAAAGGCAGCTTCGGAAAATCAGTTTAAAATAGAATCTGAAAATGCCGCCAGAGAGATCAACAAAGCCCTTTCCTCGGAACATCTCCACATTAAGAGACGTCTCTCCAAAAAACATCAGGAGCTTGAAGAAAAGCTCTTTCAGGAGGTAGAGGAAATGCTAAAGACCTTTCTGTCCAGTCCGGAATATACGGACTGGCTGGAAGACAAGGTAAAAAAAGCCTTAAAGGCTGCGCAGGGCGATCAGGTAGAAATCTATCTTTCTTCCGGAGATGAGGCTCTGGCAGAAGAACTGGAAAAACGTACGGGGATCCGGCCTCAGATCTCCCAGGATTCTTTCCTGGGCGGGATCCGGGCAGTGATCCCGGAAAAAAATATATTGATCGACTACACCCTTCTCACCTTACTGGAATCAGAGAAGGAAAACTTTAATTTTGACGGAGGGCTGAAACATGAGTAGAACTGGTATTATTTACGGCATTAACGGCCCTGTCATCTATCTGAAGGGAAATACAGGGTTTAAAATGTCCGAGATGGTCCATGTGGGAGAGGAGCACCTGGTAGGGGAAGTTATTTCTCTGAAAAAGGACACCACCACAGTACAGGTCTTTGAGGAGACCAGCGGGCTGAAGCCGGGAGAAACTGTTACAGCTACCGGCGACGCCATTTCCGTAACCCTGGGGCCCGGGATCCTGGACAATATTTTCGATGGCATCCAGAGACCTCTTTCTGTAATCGCCCAGAATTCAGGAAAATATATCTCCCGGGGTATGCAGATAGATTCTCTGGACACAAAAAAGCTCTGGGATGTGCATATGACCATCACTCCCGGCATGGAAGTCTATGGAGGCACCATTATCGCAGAGGTTCCTGAGACTCCCTCTATCGTACACAAGTCCATGGTTCCTCCCAATGTCCATGGAACTGTAAAATCGGTAGTTCCTGACGGAAAATATAACATTACTCAGACACTGGCGGTATTGACCCTGTCTGACGGAACAGAATATGAACTGAAACTGGCCCAGAAATGGCCGATCCGGATCCCCCGGCCTACCAGCCGCCGTTATCCGGCCTCGAAACCCCTGGTTACCGGACAGCGAATCCTGGATACCCTGTTTCCCATTGCCAAAGGAGGCACAGCCGCCGTACCCGGCGGTTTCGGAACAGGAAAGACCATGACCCAGCACCAGATCGCCAAATGGTCTGATGCGGATATTATCGTCTATATCGGCTGCGGAGAGCGTGGAAACGAAATGACCCAGGTACTGGAGGATTTCTCCAAGCTTCATGATCCTAAAACAGGAAATCCTCTTATGGCCCGTACAACGCTCATCGCCAATACTTCTAATATGCCTGTGGCCGCCCGTGAAGCTTCCATCTATACAGGTATTACCCTGGCGGAATACTACCGGGATATGGGCTATGACGTGGCTGTCATGGCAGATTCCACTTCCCGGTGGGCAGAGGCCCTCAGGGAGCTTTCCGGCCGTCTGGAGGAAATGCCTGCGGAGGAAGGTTTCCCGGCCTATCTGGCTTCCAGACTTTCCGCATTTTACGAGAGAGCCGGCATGATGCAGAATTTAAACGGCACAGAAGGATCTGTTTCCATCATTGGAGCCGTATCTCCTCAGGGAGGAGATTTTTCCGAGCCGGTTACCCAGAATACCAAGCGTTTTGTCCGCTGCTTCTGGGGACTGGATAAATCCCTGGCTTACGCCCGCCACTTCCCCGCCATCCACTGGCTTACCAGCTACAGTGAATATCTGGGGGATCTGGCCCACTGGTACAGTGAAAATGTCTCTCCAAAATTCGTAGATGACCGGAATCAGCTTATGGCCATCCTGAACTCAGAGAGCAACCTGATGGAGATCGTAAAGCTGATCGGAAGCGATGTGCTTCCTGATGACCAGAAGCTGACCCTGGAAATCGCCAGAGTGATCCGTCTGGGCTTTCTCCAGCAGAACGCCTTCCATCCTGACGATACCTGTGTTTCTCTGGAAAAGCAGTTTAAAATGATGGAAGTGATCCTCTATCTGAACCAGAAATGCAAGATCCTGGTGGGTATGGGCATGCCTGTATCGGTGCTGAAACGGGAAAATATTTTTGAAAAGATCATTTCCATTAAGTATGATGTGCCAAACGATCATCTGGAAATGATGGACGACTATATGAAAGCCATTGATGATTTCTATAATACAGTCATGGAAAAGAACGGATAAGGAGGGACTGGAAATGGCTATAGAATATTTAGGATTAAGCGAGATCAACGGCCCTCTTGTTGTTCTGGAAGGGGTAAAAAACGCCTCTTATGACGAGATCGTGGAATTCCGGGTGGACGACGGTACCAGAAAGCTGGGACGTATTATTGAGATCTACGAAGATAAAGCGGTGATCCAGGTATTTGAAGGAACCGATAACATGTCCCTTTTGAATACTCACACAAGACTCAGCGGCCACCCCATGGAGATCGATCTGTCTCCGGAAATACTGGGCCGAACCTTTGACGGTATTGGAAGGCCCATCGACGGTCTGGGGCCTGTGGCTTCCGAAATGCGGCTGAACATTAACGGCCTGCCGCTAAACCCGGTGACCAGAGAATATCCCAGAAACTTTATCCAGACAGGTATCTCCGCCATTGACGGACTGACCACTCTGATCCGTGGACAGAAGCTGCCGATCTTCTCCGGCAACGGACTTCCCCATGACCAGCTTGCCGCCCAGATCGTACAGCAGGCTTCTCTGGGAGGTGACAATGATGAGAACTTTGCCATTGTCTTTGCGGCAATGGGTGTAAAGTATGACGTAGCAGAATTCTTCCGCCGGACTTTCGAGGAAAGCGGAGTATCGGACCACGTAGTGATGTATCTGAACCTTGCCAACGACCCGGTGGTGGAAAGGCTGATCACTCCTAAGGTAGCTCTTACTGCCGCAGAGTATCTGGCCTTTGAAAAAGGTATGCATATCCTGGTCATCCTTACAGATATCACCTCTTTCTGCGAGGCTATGCGTGAGGTTTCCTCCTCCAAAGGAGAGATCCCTTCCAGGAAGGGCTATCCGGGATATCTTTACAGCGAGCTTGCCACCCTGTACGAAAGAGCCGGTATTGTAAGAGGGGGAACAGGATCTGTTACTCAGATCCCGATCCTGACCATGCCTAATGATGATATCACCCACCCCATTCCGGACCTGACAGGATACATTACCGAAGGCCAGATCGTTCTGGAGCGTCAGCTTCACGGACAGGCAATCTATCCGCCTATCAATGTACTGCCCTCTCTTTCCCGTCTGATGAAAGACGGTATCGGAGAAGGTTTTACCAGAGAGGATCACCAGGATGTAGCCAATCAGCTTTTCTCCTGCTATGCAAAGGTAGGAGACGCCAGAGCCCTGGCTTCTGTAATCGGTGAAGATGAATTGTCTCCCATTGACAAGATCTATCTGAAATTCGGAGAAGCCTTTGAGCACCAGTTCGTCAGCCAGCGTCCTGATGAAAACCGGAGCATTACAGAGACTCTGGATCTGGGCTGGAAGCTTTTGGGTATGATCCCCAGAGAGGAACTGGATCGAATTGATACCAAGATCCTGGATAAATACTATAAACCTGCTGATGAGGACCAGTAAGGTTTTCGCTCACCGCGGCAGGTTCTGTTTCCTGATATGGGGTTCCAAAGAGAGGTGATGATATGGATCCCAATACTTTCCCCACCAAGGGAAATCTTATATTGGCAAAAAATTCCCTGGCTCTTTCCAGGCAGGGATTTGATCTGATGGATAAAAAGAGGAATATCCTGATCCGGGAACTGATGGAACTTATCGATCAGGCCAAGGACATCCAGTCCCAGATCGACATTACTTTCCGTACTGCCTACGCCGCTCTTCAGAAAGCCAACATGGAGATCGGCATCAGCAATGTACAGGAAATTTCCAGGACAGTCCCTGTAGAAAATTCTATTGAGATCAAAACAAGAAGTGTTATGGGAACGGAGATACCCCTGGTCCGGTACGATCCGGATTCCGGGGTCCCCACCTACGCCTACTACGGCACCAAGGCTTCTCTGGATGAAGCCAAGGCAGCCTTTGAAAAGGTAAAAGAGCTGACTATCCGCCTGTCCATGGTAGAGAATTCCGCCTACCGGCTGGCCGTGAACATAAAAAAGACCCAGAAACGGGCCAATGCTCTGAAGAATATTACCATTCCAAAATTTGAGGAGCTTACCAAGAGTATTTCCAATGCTCTGGAGGAGAAAGAAAGAGAAGAATTTACCCGGCTGAAAGTGATCAAGCGGATGCAGAGCGGGTAATGGAAAAATTTCATAGTTTGTGACCTGATAACCGTCCTTTCCGGGCAGTAGATATGCCGGAGGGACGGTTATTTTTATGGAATCTTCTTTTGTAACCGTTCCATTTGTCCTGGCAGAACGGTTACTTTGGCGAAATCTTTCTTTGTAACCGTTCCATCTGTCTTGGCAGAACGGTTATATTTGCGGAATCTTCTTTTGTAACCGTTCCGCTCGTCTTGGCAGAACGGTTATTTTGGCAGAGTCTTCCTTTGTAACCGTTCTATTTGCCTTGACTGGACGGTTATATTTGCGGAATCTTGTCCTGTAACCGTTCTATTTGTCTCAGCAGAACGGTTATATTCACGAAATCTTCTTTTATAACCGTTCCGTTCATCTTGGTAGAACGGTTACATTTGTAGAATCTTACTTTGTAACCGTACCTATCGCTTTGGCAGAATAGCTATATTGGGGAAAGTCTGTTTATAGCAGCCTTATGCGATTACTGTATTGGCAAATATTAGAAAACAATCGCATACTTCTTTCCATAAAGAAGTAAGAAAGAAAATGACAGGGAGGATATTAAGGTGTTATAATATGCTAAAGTGGAATAATTGGAAATTGAGGAGAAATGATATAGTGATTAGAATTGAAAAAATCAATGCAAAAAATATATGGGATATACTAAAACTGCATGTGAGTAAGGAACAGGAATCGTTTGTTGCACCGAATGAGCTGAGTATCATAGAAGCATATATTGCAATAACAGGAAATGGACATGCTTTTCCATTTGGTATTTTTGAGGACGAAATTCCTGTTGGCTTCTTAATGATAGGCTATGACGTAGATGAATCCTTTGATAATCCGCCGCAGATTGCTTATAGCAACTATAGTATCTGGCGATTGATGATTGACGAAAAATATCAGAGTAAAGGATATGGAAAAGAAGCACTTCGTTTGGCCTTAGATTTTATCAGAACATTTCCATGCGGTAAAGCAGAATATTGTTATTTATCTTATGAGCCTGAAAATGTAGTTGCGAAAAGACTTTATTCAAAGTTTGGCTTTATAGAAAATGGTGAAATGGATGACGAAGAAATAGTTGCAATTTTAAAGTTATGACGAAGCATTGGCCCATTCCCATTTCGTCACGAGTCTGTTTTCCCGCAGTATATCCCGTCTGTGTCTCTGATATAATCATCAATATCCTGAACGATATAATAGTCCCCCATAGTATGCAGAGACTCAAAATATTGTTTAATATAGCTATAAACACCATGCTTTTCAAAAAGCTTCGCCACATCTTTTCCCGAAAGATTTTTGTAATAGCGATATCGTTCCATACAATAGATTAAAAAATCATCCTCTTTTCTCATCTCTCATGTCTCCTCCGGATAGTCATAAGTCCCTGTCATAAGTTCATCCTGATACATAGTATACAATGTCATAGGGCCATAATGCCATAATTCAGATTTTTCATTGGAAAGTTCTTCATAAAGTCTGGACTGATAAAATCTGGAAATTGCCTCGCTCTCTTCAATGTTACAGTTCCTTGTAATCTGTTCAATAACAGGCGGAACAATAATTGCCAGCAATGCGCTAAACTGATCTTTCGTCATACAATTTCTCTCTCTTCAAAATGCAGATATTTCAAAGATTTTTCCGTTGCAAAAACCATTTGATCAAACAGTTTGCGGATCTTCAAAGCAGTTAGCGCCTGCTCTTTTGATAGGATTCCTGTCATATATAGGGTAATCGTACGGTATACATCATCATTGGCCACAGCTCCATAAATCAAATCATAATGCTTTCCTTGATAATTTCCCTGACGGTTGGCTGACACAAAATCCAAATCCAAAGTCTAAAAAACGATTTTGCTTTATATGTTTCGGCTGTTTAACAATCATATTACTTCCATGATATAAAATCATTTTGCCTCCACATAATTCTTTTCATTTTAATCTCGGTATAACCACAATAATCCATCAAGTCAATGAAGAGAAACGCAAAAGAATTTTCTGTCAAAGAAATACCTTTACTTCTGCTTAAACTTCTCTTTCAGTTTCTGTATCTTCAGAAGATTACGGGCGGTATCTCCCTGGTCTTTTTCGGAGAGGGCCAGAATCAGGGCATCAATCATGGCTGCCGGAGCAGTCATGGAATGAAATTCTTCTTTTTCTCCTCTGTATACATACAGATTTATATCTGCCCGCTGTTCCTGGGGTGCGTACAGGCGGCTGGTGAAGGCCATGGTGATGTATCCCGCTGTTTTGGCATACTCCAGTATCATTTTTCCTTCTGCTGAAACCTTTGAATAACTGAAAATGATCACCAGGTCTCCTTCCCCTGCATGGACGATCCCTTCGATAACTTCCGAACCTCCGGAAGGCACCATAAAGACTTTGTACCCCAGTCTCCGCAGACGGAAGAAAAGAAGCTGAGCGGAAGAAGCCGAAGCGTTTTTTCCATGGATATAAATATTCCTGGCGCTCTGGATCTGGGAAACTGCCCTGGAAAATTCCTGCTGGTCAAAATTCTCCAGCGTATTTCTCAGACATTCCTGCTGCATGGCAAACCACTTACCTATATCAAATCCCTGGGTTTTCAAAAGAGTTCCTGCAATTTTCCCTGCGGCCCCTTTTCCGGTCTTCTGTCCGATGATCTCATTTTTCATTTCCTTAAAGTCCCGGTAGCCCAGATGTCTGACAGCTCTGGAAATCGTAGCTTCAGATACCTCCAGCCGTTTCGCCACTTCTCCGATACTCATAAACAAGAACTCATCTGTATGAGACTCCATAAATTCCAGGATTTTCTCATCTGACTTAGTATATTTTCCTTCTCTCCCTGGTATCGTGATGGTCATAGAACTTTCTCCTCTTCCGCAATACAGCGGAACTCTTCTGCAATCCCCGGCGCTGATGCAAAGACTCTTTCCTGATCTGCGAGTACAATCCCTCCTGCCTCTTCCACAAGAAGCTTTCCTGCTGCATAGTCCCAGATATGCAAATGACCTTCATAAAATCCGTCTAATCTGCCGCAGGCTACATAGGCCAGCTCCAATGCCGCTGTGCCTACTCTCCGGATATCCTGGCAGCGGTCGAAGATCCGCCTCATACGGGCAAAGGCCCGGTCTGCGTCTTCTCTGCAGCCAGGAGCCGTACCTATACTGATCAGGCTCTGGGAAAGAGAGCGGACGCTGCTGACAGAAATCTTCCTGTCATTTAAATATGCCCCGGAGCCCTTATTCCCGCTGAAAAGTTCACGGGCAAAAGGATTGTAAACAAACCCAAACTGAACCTCCCCTGCCTCTTTATAGGCAAGCGAGATCACACTATGCTGAAAATCATGGATAAGATTTGTGGTCCCGTCCACCGGATCCAGGATCCAGATCTTCCCCTGAGGATCAATTTCCCGATTATCTTTTTCTTCGCCTAAAAACTGGACATCCGGATCTATCCGAGACAGTTTTTCAAAAATCATTTTCTGTACCCGGATATCCACTGCCGTCACATAATCTGTAGGACCCTTTTCCGAAATATCATCGATCCCCTTCCGCTCTGTCAGCTGTCTCCCAGCTTCCAGAACAACTTTGATTGCTTCACTGAATAAATCCATCTTCATCCCTCCGCTCTGTGGACTCATAAATTCCTTGAAGATATTCTGCCTTCGCCCTGTGGGGCTATCCGCCTCATATTTTCCAGAGTTCTTATTCTTTCTCTTTTCTTACATGATACCACAGATTTTCTCCCTAGTACATCATTCACTAATTAACTGCACCAATAGCGCAGGATGTTTTCTTGAGTGTGCAGGCCAAAAAACGCAGGCGTAGTGGGCTACGCTGAGGCTTTTTAACCTGTGTAATCGGGAGAACAGACAAGTTATTTGGTGTAGTTAATTATGATATGATGTACTAGTGTACTGGCACGATCATTTTCAGATTAATGATATCCTCACCTTGCACTGGCCTGCTGTCTCTTATTGGCTGACCAGTACAGAGACGTAATCTCCCCCAATGGCGTGGATTTCTTTCAGGGCTTTTTTCAGAAGCCCGGCGGTTTTCACCTGGAAGCTGGCGTAGTCGGAAATTTTAATACTGTATCTTCCAGCTTTCATTTCTTCGTACATGTCTTCCACATGGCTGGTTTCTTTTGTGAAATTGGTTCGGATACATCCATACTGGACGGCCTGATGGGTGTCGCTGCCTGCTACTACGGGAATGTTCAGCAGTTTCCCCAGCTCTCCGGTTTTCTTTTCTGTGGCCGCCCGATCTGCAGCAATATCTTTACCGTTGAGATCCAGGAAGTCCAGACGCCTCAGCTGTTCCAGAGGCAGCTGGGGAATATGCCCTCCTTCCCGGAAGGGATGGCCAGCTCCTACAATCACATGGTACTCGTCAAACAGGTCCCGAAGTTTTTCAAATGGAAGGAAGGTATCTTTCTCCTTGTGGGGCTCCAGCCGTTCGTTTATCTCCAGGATTTCTTCCGGCACTCCCACGCAAAGAATATGGCCTCCTTCTGCAATGTCAGTCTCCATTCCTGAAAAGATCCGCAGTCCCTGGTCTGTGAGGAGAGTATCCCCGTCTCTGTCATATTTATCCAGAAGGTATTCATAGACCTGGTCAAATCCCAGGGTATTAAAGTGTTCAGTCAGACACAAAGCATCCAGCCCGGCTCCCTTTGCCTCTCCAAAGAGCCAGTCTGTATACACGGTAGAGAAAGGAAGCCGCTTTGCCAGCTTCCCATGGGTATGAAAATCTATATACATATTCTTTACCTCCTAAAGTATGGTCATTATCATGACAGTCAGGGATACCCACAGAAAGGACACTGCCAGAAACAGCAGGTCATTGTAGGTCACCTTCAGTCCGGAAAGTTTCATTTTCTTAACTTCCTTATTGGCAGCTCCGTAACGGTATCCCTTGATCTCCAGGGCTTCCACTGTTGTCCGTGACCGCTTAGCAGTATTCAGCATAAGAGGATAGAAAGAGTGGACGATCATCTTAATCTGGTAGATCAGATACCGGATCTTCCCCATAAGGGTATCTGTGTCTGGCGCATTTCCTCTCAGCCTGTAGGACAGAAGCACATTCTGGAACTCCTCCATAAGCATGGGAAGCATACGATATGCATAAGAAATGGAAAAGGAAAGCTTTTCCGGACAGCCGTACCACATCAGGCCGTTAGAAAGCCGGTCCGGATCCAGACCGGAAAACACGGTAATGGAGGCCAATGACACCGTCGCCACCTTCAGGGTAAGAATCAGAAGGGGAACGATGGTCTCTGCATTTCCCCCGAAAAGGAGAGATACCACAAAGAGATAGCCGGTCTGAGAAAACACCCCTAGGATAAAAAGGAAAAGGACCAGTCCCGCCACTTTTGCCATGATGGTGGTCGCTGCTACCAGGAGAAAGCAGCCCAGCAGGAATGTCAGATCATTGACAAACCAGGGAGCCAGGGCAAAAAACACGTACCATATCAGAAGTATCCTGGGATCCAGCATGGCGATCACCGTATCGTCATTTCCGTAGGCGTTTTTCAGCACCTGGTTCCGCAGGAAATCCATGGAAATTTTATCTACCACACTGTCTGTCAGCTTTTTCATTACTTTTTCCATTTTCTCAACCTCCAAATCCCTTTACAAACTCATCTACCGTGTAACAATAAGCCGCCTTATCAAGAGCCTGGCCCATAGTAAAAATTTCCGGCGGACGGATACCTGCTCTTCGGACTGCTTCCTCATTGCCGAAGATCTCGTCTCTGGTACCGTCTGCGATGATCCTTCCCTGGGAAAGGACAATGATCCTCTGAGCCCATTCGCATACCAGCTGCATGTCATGGGTGGCGATCATAACCGTTTCGGTAATATCCTTCATATCATTCAGGGTCCTCATGATCTCCTTCCTGGTGGCAATATCCAGATTTGCCGTAGGCTCATCCAGGAGAAGTATCTCCGGATCCAGGGCAATGCCGATGGCAAGGCTGGCTCTGCGCATCTGCCCTCCGGAAAGGAGTCGGCCGTCCCGGTCTTTCAGAGAAGTAAGGCGGAACCGCTCCAGAAGTTTTTCTGTCCTCTCTTCCCAGTCCTGTACATCCCGAACTTTCATGGCAAAGGAAATATCATTTTCTATAGAGTCTTTAATGAACATATCCTCCGGGTTCTGATAGACCAGAGACACATATTTGGAAAGGGTCTCCGGCTTTGCCTTCCTGGTATTGATATCCTTGATAAACACATCTCCGAAAGAAGGTTTCAGAAGTCCAGTCATCATTTTCATTAAAGTGGACTTTCCGGCTCCGTTGGAACCGATCAGGGCGATCTTCTCTCCCCGGTGTATCTCCAGGTCCAGATCCTCAAATATCTTTTTAGGCTCTCCTTTCACGGAGCGATAGGAAACTGAGGCGTGCCGGTATTCTACAGAAGTTTTCGTCCATCTCTGTTTGATCCGATATTCCATATACCGGTTATCAAATTTCAGATCCCGAAAAGCTTTTTTCCCATCTTCCACAGTAGAAGGATATTCCTTCTCATGACGTATAACCCCTATCTTCTCCAGTCCATAGGCCGCCAGCGTCACCTGGGGCGGAAAAATATTGCAGGCCTGAAGCTCTTCCACCCGGCTTAAGGCCTCCTTTGCCGGAAGCTTCCACTCTACATGGCCGTCTTTCAGGAGCAGCACATGTTTGCAGTAGTCTGCAATATATTCTGTGTGGTGTTCAATGACGATAATGGTCTTTCCCTGTTTTTCATTTAATTCCCGCAGGATCTCATAGATCCTGTCTGCATGGTGGGGATCCAGCTGGGCGATCGGTTCGTCCAGGATCAACACCTCCGGGCGGAGCGAAACCGCCCCCGCCAGAGCCAGCAGGTGAGTCTGTCCTCCGGACAGCTGGAACACATAGTCATCTTCTCTTCCCGTAAGGCCGCAGAGATCCAGGGCCTCCAGGCCTCTCTCCTTATAGTCCTTCATACCGTAATTCATACATGCATAGGAAGCGTCATCCAGAACTGTGGGACGGACGATCTGATTTTCAAAGTCCTGATATACATAACCTACTTTCTGGGCCAGAGTTCCGATATCGGCCTCCAAGGTGGAAATGCCGCCGGCCATTACTTCCCCCTGAAAATCTCCGGTAATAAAATGAGGGATCAGTCCGTTCATGACTTTACAAAGTGTGGACTTTCCGCAGCCGTTGTTTCCCACGATAGCCAGAAAGTCACCTTTTTCGATTTCTAAATTTACATCTTTTAAAGTGGGGGCCGAAGCCCCCGGATAAGAATAGGTAAGATTTTTAATTTCTATACTGTTCATAATCACACTCTCTATACACGCTCAGCAGCACTGTCTGCTTTTTTCTTGATAACCAAGATCGCGATAACGGCGACAGCCGCTGCCGCTACCATTCCCACTGCCAGGGCTGTACCGCTTTCTGCCCATCCTGCTTCCCAGTCGATAAGAGACATACCGCTTTCCGCCAGCATTTCAGACACAATAGCTACAGCAAAGGCAGCCAGTGAACAGACGATCACCTTCAGGCCGATAGGATCCAGGGCTGTTTTCTCTGTTCTTGGCTCCATGCCCAGAAGAGGCTCGATCTTTCCGTAAAGCTTAGGTACCAGGAAAAGCGTTGGAAGCATACAGAACAGGATTCCGGAAAATACAATATCATTAAGACAGGCAAATCCTTCTGTGGCAAATACGCTCTGGGGAAGTCCCGGAACTGCTTCAAAATCCTGTACTGCAAACTGAACTTTCAGGATATCCACGATCATACCCAGGATCTGCTGGATAGCGACGCCGCCCATGGCAGCGGTCCCTACCATCTTCCGGTTTTTCGGGTTTCTCACCAGACGTCCTGCAATATATACGCCGATAGTAACTGTAATGAATTTTTCCAGTTCTCCAAGTCCGCCAAACTGACCCAGCATGATCTCGCTGAAGACCAGTTCTCCTGTAGCTGCTCCCAGAGCCGCTGACATAGGATCAAAAAGCATTGCCAGCACTAAAGGGATAAACAGGAAATATTCTACAGAAAATTCTACAATTCCAACCTGGAAAGATGGAATCAGTTCTGTAAACAGAGTTGCTAATCCATAAAGAGACATGGTAAGTACAAATACCATCAATTTCTGAGACTGCGTCATCCTTTGTGTTTTCATTTTCGTTACTCCTCCTGAAAAATGATTGTTTTCTTTTTACAGGAATATAATAGCAACGTCAGTTTAAATCTGATAGCATATTTATGTAAAATGCAATTTAATTTTCATTATGTAAATTTATGAAAATATTTTTGCATTTAGAGCAATTATCTTAGTGCCAGTTCATATCTGCATCCGAAACTATTATTTTTACAGATAAAAACAGCATAACCCACAAAATGTTCTGAAGCACTTTGCAGGTCATGCTGTGATTTGATCGTTTTTCTTTATTTATCTTCCGGCAGGGTCAGGATAAATTTGCTGCCCTCTCCCAGAGTACTTTCCACTTTCATATCAGCCCCCAGGAACATGGAACCGTGTTTTACAATAGAAAGTCCCAGGCCTGTGCCCCCGATGGCTTTGGAGTGGCTCTTGTCTACCCGGTAGAATCTCTCAAAGATACGTTTCTGATCTTCTTCGGAAATTCCGATTCCTGTATCTTCCACAGTGATCACCGGCTGTTCGCCTTCCTGGGATATGGTTACAGTAAGGCTGCCGCCTTTCTTGTTGTATTTCACTCCATTGTCACAAAGGTTATAGATGATCTCATCCAGGATAGTCTTTACCGTATTGGTCTTAATATGAGGTCCATAAAGATACAGATGGACGCCTTCGGCCTTCGCATGATCCTCTATCCGCAGAAAGGTTTCCCGGACTGCCTGGTACAGATCCACTTCCTCTTTCTCATAAGGAAGTTTTCCCTCGTCCAGCTGGGAGATCTTGATCACATCATTGACCAGAGTGATCAGCCTCTGGGCCTCTTTAAAGATACGTCCGGCAAATTTCTTGGTGTCCTCCGGTTTTACAAAACCATCGCTGATGATCTCTGCAAATCCGGAAATAGAGGTAAGAGGCGTCTTTAACTCATGGGAAACATTAGCAGTAAACTCTCTGCGCATCTGCTCCCCTTTCATCTTTTCTGTCACATCCAGGATCAGGATCACCGCACCGGTGACTTTGCCGTCCTTGAAAACAGGATTGGCCGCAACCTGGCAGGTGATCCCCTGGAATTCCTGATTGGAGATCACATGCTGGCCACCCAGCACTCTTTCCACAGTTTTCTGGAAGCTCTCGCTTCTGTTCAGGGCCAGCACGCTCTGTCTGGCGTCCTGTTCCCTTGCCCCCAGAAGTTTCAGGGCACTGGAATTATAAGACAATACTTCTGTATGAGAATCGATCACCAGGAAGCCTTCCTCCATATTGTCTGTGATAATAGAAAATTCTTCCTGCTGCCGTTTTGCCTGGGTGATCTCTGCCTGGAGAGACTTCTGCTGCCGGTTGATCTTGGTAAGAAGAGGAGCCACCTCCTCATAAGTCTGATTCTCCTCCGGATGATCCAGATCCAGATGATTCAGAGGATTCACTATATTTTTCGCCAGTCTTGAGGCAAGGAATCCTGCCAGGATCAGCATAATGATCAGGATGATCAGCAGAGGCTGGATCATACCACCTAAAAGTCCCGTAAGGCTGTACTGTGTACTGGAAACTCGCAGTACCGTACCGTCATTGAGCCGGATAGCGTAATACAGTGTACGCTGAGAAAGGGTGTCGGATTCTCGCACAGCCATACCGCTGCCCTTTTCCATAGCCTCCTGGATCTCTTCTCTGTCCAGATGATTTTCCATATCGTCTGTCTTGGAACGATTGTCATAAAGCACTGTGCCGTCTGTGTCAATATAAGTGATCCTCTCTGAATCCGCCGGAAGAGAATCAAAGGCAGACATTCCTTCGTCCTCTACAGCAATAGAAAGGAACTCCGCTTCTGTACGGAGTTCCTCCTCCAGCTGATTTCCGAAATGGTTATACAGCACTCCCATGGTCAGACCGCCGCTGACCAGGAGCACGATCACAGACGCCAGGATAATTGATTTAAAAATCCTTTTTGTCATGAAGGTCCTCCTATTTTATATCCCATGCCCCGCACGGTTTCAATATAATGACCGGCCTCTCCCAGCTTCTGCCGGAGTGTACGGATATGAACATCTACTGTCCTGCTCTCTCCGTCAAACTGATATCCCCAGATCTTGTCCAGGAGCTGTGCTCTGGTAAATACGATCCCCGGGTTGGAAAGCAGAAGAAGCAGAAGCTCAAACTCCTTCAGAGTCAGGACAACTTCCCGGTCTCCCACCTTTACCTGGTGTTTTTTCTGGGAAACATACAGACCGTCAATACTGTATTCTTTGTCTGCCTGTCCTGTTTTTCCGCTTCTGCGAAGAAGGGCTTTGATCCTGGACACAAGCTCCATCATCCGGAACGGCTTTGGGATGTAATCATCCGCACCGCTGTCCAGTCCTTTTACCGTATCATACTCGCTGCCCTTTGCTGTAAGCATGGCAATGGGAAGATTTTTTGTATCGCTTTTTTTTCTTAATTTTGCAAGGATATCCAGTCCGTCTTCCTCCGGAAGCATAATATCCAGAAGAATCAGGTCCGGAACCTTGTTCTCTAAAGCTTTCCAGAAGTCAGAGGGCGTCCCGAAGCCTTCTGCTTCCATGCCCTGGCTGTTCAGGGTATAGACTACCAGCTCCCGGATGCTCTCATCGTCTTCTACTAAGTAAATCATGTATCCTCTACTCCTGTCCAAGAGCCTCATGTACCCCTGTTATGGAATATTCCACCCACTGGGCAATATTCTCTGCATGGTCACCGATACGCTCTAAATATTTTGCAATCATAATCAGATCAATATAGTATTCAGCGTTCTTAGCATCCTTCTGCATAAGTTCAGGAAGTTCTCCTTTTACTTTAAGGAACAGATTATCTACAATATCGTCAGATTTCACTACTTCTTTGGCAGCCTCTAAATCTCTCTTTACAAAAGAATCTATACTTCCGGTTACCATCTTGATAGCAGCTTCTGCCATCTCGCCGATATGGATCTTGTGAGCAATCTCCTGTACTTTCACAAACTCTGCCATATTCGCGATATCCTGGGCCTGGTCTCCGATCCTTTCCATATCAGAGATCATCTTCAGGGCAGAAGAAATATTCCGCAGGTC
>DWUY01000288.1 GCA_019120515.1 Candidatus Blautia avicola
CCGGGCCTTCAGCATAAATCTTGGCGTAGTAGCCAGGTCTTCATAATGGCGGCCCAGAGGATATCTTATATCACAGTTATCCCAAAATTCCTTTTTATACAGGCAGCAGCAGGCTGAGGGAGATTTCAAGAGCACTTCAGGATGCTCTGAAACAGAAAAGGCTTTCTTCTCAGGAAGTCCATAATAATATAAATCTCGTCTTCCTGTCTCTTCTTCCACAGATTCAAAGTCAAAGAATACCAGATCTGCCTGGAACTTTTCTGCACACTCCAGAGTTTTTTCTACCAGTTCAGGAGATATGGTATCGTCTCCATCAATGAACAGCATATACTTTCCTCTGACATACTGGGCGCCGTAATTTCTGGCATCACTTAAACCCCCGTTTTTTTTATGGAGTACCTGGATCCTCTCGTCCTTTTTAGCAAATCGGTCACATATGTTGCCGCTTTCGTCTGTGGCCCCGTCATCCACCAAAAGGATCTCTATATTTTCATAGGTCTGTTTTTGAATACTTTCCACACAGTTTCCTATATATTTTTCTATATTATACACCGGTACTACGATACTGACCAGTTCCATTTCCTGCCTCCTGTATAACCTTACTTTTTCTGAGATCATATGTACGGAATTTACTCTAACAGCTTTTTCTGCTGCTGTTTTAAAGTTTCCATACTATACTGTTCCCTGCTGCCTATCCATTGGATCTTTTCTCTGTTGGCCTCTCTGTGTTCCAGTATAAAATCGCTCCATTTGCCGGGAGAGTCTTTCAAAGACAGATACCAGCAGTTTTCTGTGATCCTGGCCTCCTCTGTAATAGTATCGCTCATCAGACATGGCAGTCCAGAGGCCTGCGCCTCAACGGCCACTGTAGGAAGGCCTTCGAAATAAGAAGGCAGCACAAAGAAATCCATTCCCTGCATCAGCCGTTCCATATCTGAACGAAATCCCAGAAGCCGTACACTGTCTTCCAGGCCCTTTTCCCGAATGATCTTTTTTACTGTTTCAGATCGTTCCCCTGTTCCCGCAAGTACCAGCACAGCCCGGGGACAGGATTTTTTCAACGCTTCAAATACATCTATTAAAAAATAGTGGTTCTTCTGATATACAAAGTTACCCGCATGTCCCACCACAAATTTATTTTCCAGTTTCAGTTCTTTTCGCACTTTCTCACGAATGGAAGGGTTATAAGCAAATTTCTTCAGATCCACCGCGTTAAAAACCGTATGAAATTTTCCGGACCTTACGATCTTTCTCGGAAACATCCACAGTCCGGCTTTCTCGGAACAGCCATAGTATTCTGTCCCCGCCCGGTATAAAAAGAGACGGCAGATATAATGGATGGTATTAAAAATCTTTCTTTTTACTGTATTCTCACAGTCATTTCCGCTGGAATGACTGTGAAGAAGGATCCTGGGAATTTTTTCTTTTCTGGCAGCCCAGGCTGCAATACAATCGATTGCTGTGGAAATATTCAGATATACGATGTCATAGTTCCCCTTATCCAGGATACCCCGGACCTGGCGGTACTGGGCCAGGGGATGACGGAGATTTGCAATAGGAAAAATACCGGAACCATATTTTTTAAGATATGATTCCAGTTCCGGGTCAACTTCATTGGTGAGAAAGTCCACCTGTAGGTTTTCACTGTTTACATTTTCTAAGAAGTTCAGAAGATATTTGTCAATTCCCCCGCTGTGCCCGTCCATGATAAAGCCCGCCAGTATTTTTTTCATTTTTCTGTCTCTGCCTTTTCCTTTCTTGAAAAATATTGCATCAGATATCCCAGGAAAGTCCATAAGATAAAGGATCCCGGAGAATTGGTATACAGTCCTTCCATGAGAAAGACCATCGTAACAAGCACCACCAGTACACAGGCGGAAAGTGCGCAGATATAATCTCTGTCCTCCGTAGCGACCAAATGAAGATTTCTGCACCATTTGATCAGTATCAGGATTCCAAATGCTGCAAAAAGCCCGCTTCCCAGGATTCCCTGATACACCAGGATATTTATGTATTCATTGTGCAAGCTGACATATTCGCCCTGACTGTTATTGATCACATAAGATTGTGGAACGTGTTCTTTCACAAAGGGAAGGAAAGAATTATATCCCGTCCCCCAGATCGGAGAAGCTGTCCAGATTTCCACGCTGCTCTCCCACAGAGCCAGCCGTCCGTTGCTCACATCTTTCTCCAGATCCGCCTGTCGTCCTACTTTCTGGGAAGGTGTTATCTGCTGTTGTGTCTGCTGCTGAGTCTGCTGGGCCGCAGTCTGAGCCTGGATCTGGGCCTGGATCTGGGCCTGGATCTTCACATTATACTCCGACTTGATCAGAGAAGTCGCACCCACAAAGACTCCGGCAAAAATAACCGCCGTCGCGATACCTGCCAAAGCTCTTTTCCCGCTCTTCTTTTTCCAAAGGACACCGAGAATGATCCAGAAAGCCGCAGCTGTTACCATAGCTACTTCCGCAGTTCTGGAATCACTGAATGTTATATAGAGATAATCTACAAGGATAATCATGCCATAAGGGATCTTTCCCCATTTTTTCCTTTTTTTTAAAAAATAAATACACAATAATATTGCTGCCACAGAAAAAGTGCTGCCGTAATTGGGATCTGTATAGACTCCCCAGAGCCTCCCCCACTGGAAGCCCGCGATCATCAACTCGCCGCCTGCTGTATACCACATTGCATGGTACAGTTGAAACATAAGATATATACTCGCTGCCGCCGCAATGACACTATAAATGATTAGAATATGGGACAGTACCATAAATTCCTTTTTATATTCCCCGGTATCCCGACTGGTATCGCATACATACAAAAGGAAAAACAGCAATCCGGTCCAGATCAGCCATTTAAAGTCCGCGGTAAAAGCCCCGTACCGGTAGTTTACTGCCATTGAAAGCAGGAAACTGAGACAGAAGAATGCCAGCACGATCCAATGAGGCGTCTTCCAGTAATCCCGGAAAAAGAAAAGTCTTCCAAGCAGGGCCAGGATTCCCAACACCAGGCATACTTTCACCAGCAGGGGCTGTACCTGAGAGTCATAGAGGAAAGTATTAAAAGTGGCAAGCCCCAAAAACAGATATGCTATTTTAAACGCCCACTCCAGGACCTTCACATATTCCTTTTTTATTACTTTCATGGGCTCATCTCTCCTTATAATTCTTTTTCCACCAGCTTAAAGGCTGACTCGATCACCTTATCCATGTCATAATATTTATACTCTGCCAGTCTACCGCCGAAGAGTACATGTTCTTCTTTATCTGCCAGTTCCTTATACTGCTGGTACAGATTCTGATTTCTTTCATCATTGATAGGATAATAAGGCTCCATGCCTTCCTGCCAGTCTGCAGGATATTCTCTGGTGATAACTGTTTTCGGCTGGGTTCCGGACTCGAAATGCTTGTGTTCGATGATCCTGGTATATGGAGTTTCTCTGTCGGTATAGTTTACCACGGCCACGCCCTGATGGTTTTCTTCATCCAGGACTTCGGTCTCAAATTTCAGGCTTCTGTACTCCAGTTTTCCGAAGCAATAATCATAGAAGGAATCAATGGTTCCTGTATAGAGGATCTTTTCTCCCAGCTCGTTATACTTCTCTCTGTTCTCGTTGTAGTCCACGCCAGTCTCTATATCGCAGCCTTCGAAGAGCTTCTGGATCAGCACATTGTAGCCACCGATAGGGATTCCCTGGTACAGGTCGTTAAAGTAATTGTTGTCGTAGGTAAATCTTACCGGAAGTCTCTTGATGATAAATGCCGGCAGATCTTTACAATCTCTTCCCCACTGTTTTTCCGTATAGCCTTTTACCAGCTTTTTGTAAATATCTTCTCCTACCAGGCTGATGGCCTGTTCTTCCAGGTTTTTCGGTTCTCCTTTGATGCTTGCTTTCTGTTTGTCAATAATAGCCTTTGCTTCTGCCGGAGTGCTGATGTTCCACATTTTGCTGAAAGTATTCATATTAAAGGGCATGTTGTACATTTCTCCGTGGAAATTCGCCACAGGAGAATTGGTATAACGGTTGAATTCCACCAGAGAATTTACAAACTGCCATACTCTCCGGTTACTGGTGTGGAAAATGTGGGCGCCATACTTGTGTACATGGATCCCTTCCATATCTTCACAGTACAGATTTCCACCTACCGTATCTCTCTTTTCAATGACCAGACATTTTTTTCCTGCCTTTACCGCATGATAGGCAAATACTCCGGAAAACAGACCGCTTCCCACTAACACATAATCATACTTTTTCATCTCTATTACCTGCGCTTTCTTACTTTTTCTAGGATCCTGCCGTCTGTTTTTGGAGGGCAGGAGATTTCTCTCATCTTTCTGATTTTACCTTTGAGTACAGCATAGGAAGACTTCCCCTTACCAGATGGACCGCCCTTCCGAAGGCCAGGCACAAAAACACGGACTTTGCCTTCATACAGGCCAGCGCCAGTTTTAAAGCCTTGCTGTCTCTGGCTTCTGCTGCCGGCAGCAATTTCTGGAACAAAGGATCTGCAAAGATCTCCCTGCAGAACTTTTTCCGGTCTTTGTGTGTCATTTTGGATCTCTTGTCACAGTTTCTCTCCAGGGCGGAGAGGATATATCTTCCATAAAGGCTTCCCAGCACGGAACACGTTTGAGGCGTATCCTTTTCCCAGTATTTCTGCTGCTCATAAAGCATAGAGATCCGCCTTCTGTGAAGGGGATAATAATCCGGCACAAACTTTGTAGTCAGGCTTCCTTCCATACGTTTTGCATAATGGTAAGGCGTGCTCCCCAGAAGATTCATAGTGTCAATATCCATACAGTACTGAATATTAAATACAATGTCCTCAATGAGCCGGACCGTTTCATATTCCAGCTTCTTCTCCCGGATATAATCCAGATCATAGACCTTGTTCCAGGCGTAGCCATATAGCGTTTCCTGCTCCAGGGGAAG
Organism: Candidatus Blautia avicola; assembly: GCA_019120515.1. Lineage (GTDB taxonomy): Bacteria > Bacillota > Clostridia > Lachnospirales > Lachnospiraceae > Blautia > Blautia avicola. The sequence continues at coordinate 4,937 of DWUY01000288.1, forward strand.
GATCTCCTCCCGGACCTGTTCCCGGGTCCGGCAAAACCGTTCATGGGGCTTTACCGGATGGGCATAAGAGAAGCTGCCGTCTTTCTCATAATACTCTTCCATATGTCCGAATACGGTCAGCTTCGCCGGGTTTTCCTGCTGGGCCTTCCACACATCCTGAAGAAGACTTTCTTCCACAGAATCATCCGGATCCATAAACCAGATATATTTTCCTTTTGCATGACGGATTCCGGTATTTCTGGCCTGGCTGAGCCCTTTATTTTTCTCATGGTGGACTGCCCGGATCCGTGGATCTTTTCCGGCCAGACGGTCTGCCAGTTCTCCGGTCCGGTCCGGGGAGCCGTCTTCTACAATGATCAGCTCCCAGTCCTCAAAAGTCTGGTTCCGGATACTGTCCACTGCTTTCTTTAAATATTTTTCCACTCCATAAGCCGGCATCACAACCGAAAAAAATGGTCTTTCCATATCAAGTCAGCTCCTCGATCAGTTCAATGATCTTTTTATAGGACTGAGGCCGGTCAAACTGCTCTTTGGCGATCTTCCTGGCCTTTTCCCCCATGGTCCTGCACCCTTCCTTATCCTGATACAGATCTATAATGGCGTCTGTCAGGATCTTTACATCTTCCGGCAGAATGTTAATGCCAAATCCGTCTGTCTCCACCTTCTGACGGAACTCCGGGCTCATACAGGTATTGATCATAGGTTTCCCTGCTGCCAGATAGTCGCCGATCTTGGTCACAATACTCTGAGGCGCCTTTTTCACAAAGGAATTCACCAGGATGTCGGACTTGGCAAGATAAGCCGCCATCTTTTGGTAGGGAGCATAACCTACAAACTCTACATTGGCACATCCCTTTTCTTTTGCCAGATTTTCCAGTTCCTCTTTCAGAGGGCCTCCTCCCAGGATCTTGATCTTTATCTGATCCATTTCCCGGTCCAGGAGTTCTTTCCCCGCCAGCACCATGGTCCGGATATCATAGCTGGTTCCGATAGTCCCCGCATAAGAAACCCAGAACTCTCCTTCTGGTTTCCGGATCTGGGGACCGTATGTTTCTACTCCCTTATCGAACTCCGCGATCTCATTTCCCACATAAACGGTTTTTCTGGGAACGTCCAGTTTCTGGTTCTTCAGAGGTCTGTCCCGGTATTCATCCGAAGTTCCGATGATACCGGATACCAGAGAGTAGACTTTTTCTGCATCCCTTTTAAGAGGATAGAACAGGATATCACTGACCACCGGAATATCCAGTACCATCCGCATAGCTTCCGGCCACAGGTCGTTTACATCTGGGACAAAGGGGATCCCTTTCTTTTTTGCATATTCCGCTGCCGCAAGAGCCACGTCATTAGGGGGGATCTCGCAGTAGATCAGATCATAATCCCCTTCCGCCTCCAGCAGTTTTGTCAGATTCTTTGCCGCAATATGATGGCTCCAGATCCTTCTGGGGTCTATATTTTTCCGATAACCAGGTTCATAAATGAACTTCAGCTTGAATTTATACGCTTCTTTTTTTATGGCGTCAATGTCCCTCTGGGCTTTCTCCCAGTGCTGGAAGGTAGTGGTGATCAAATCCACCTGGTACCCTGCATCTGAAAGGAAGTCTCCGATATAGCGGAAACGGCTGTATCCTTTTTCGCCGTTAAGCTTTACGCCCATGGAAATCACTGCTATTTTTTTCTTCATATCTTTCTCCTGTTGCTCTGACTCTCACTTCTGTCTGTTATCCCCTTTTCAGAAGCAATTCTGCATCCTTCAATGGATCACTGCAAGAGCCGTATCTATCATGATTTTTAAATCTCCCAGTACGCTGAAAGACCGGATGTACTCCAGATTATATTTCATCTTTTCCGGCAGGATATATTGAATATAGATCTCTTCTGTTTCTTTGCCCGTCTCTTTTTTATAGCGGTCGATTTCCGCCTCTTCGTCTTTATAGGCAATGCTGGTCCTGGAAGTAATTCCTGCCGGCAGGAGAAGGGTAGCCATCATCTCAGGGGTGTAGCTGTCCACATATTTCTGTACTTCCGGCCTGGTCCCCACAAAACTCATATCTCCTTTCAGCACATTAAAAAGCTGCGGGATCTCGTCCAGACGGCAGCTCCTGAGTTTTCTTCCCATCCTGGTGATCCGGGAGTCCCCTCCTCTGGTAACCAGGGGGCCTTTTTTGTCTGCATCCGCTACCATGGTGCGGAATTTAAAGATCTTATAGGACCTGCCGTACTGAGTAATCCTTTCCTGACGATAAAAAACCGGCCCTTTGCTGTCCAGCTTGATACATATTGCAAGTATAAGCATTACGGGCGACAAAAGAACCGTTAAGATCAGTGCCAGAACCACGTCCAGAAAACGCTTGGCGCCAAGCGCCAAACGTTTCCCGGAAAGTTCTCTATAATATTTTTTTACTTCTTCCTTTTGCATACATTCAGGAAGGCTGTTCCAATCTTTCAGCATGGCCTACAGCTCCTTGACAATCTTTCTATAAGTTTCTATGACGTATTCCACCTGTTCATCTGTCAGACAGGTATGAAGAGGCAGGGTGATCTCATTTTCAAACATATGGTAGGCATTAGGATAATTTTTAATGTCAAAGCCCAGATTTTTATAGGCCGTCATCATGGGCAGGGGTTTATAGTGGACATTGGTTGCGATCCCTGCCTCTGCCATTTTTTCGATCACTGTATTGCACTGCTCTCTGTCCTTACCGATCAGCCGGGTAAGATACAGATGGCCGCTGGATGCATGGTCCTCCCCATAGTGTTCCAGCACCTGGATATCCATATCCTGAAATCCTTTATTGTACCGTTCAATGATATCTCTTCGTCTTTTCAGAAGCCCCGGATATCTGCTAAACTGAGCCAGGCCCAGAGACGCCATGATATCGGTCATATTGTATTTATAATAGGGGGCCACGATATCATATTCCCAGCTTCCCGGCTTTGTCTTGGCCAGCGCATCTTTCGTTTGTCCATGAAGGGAATAGTCCATAAACTGTTTGTAAAGATGATCGCTGGAGATTCCCGGGATCTCTTTCCATACAGCGGCGCCTCCCTCTGCGGTAGTAAGATTCTTCACTGCATGGAAAGAAAAACTGGTGAAATCAGCGATTTCTCCGCACATCTTTCCTTTCTGTCTGGCTCCGAAGGCATGCGCTCCGTCTGCCAGCACTGCGATCCTGCCCAGAGCTTCCTGAACGGGACCTGAAGCTTTAAAGAAACTTTTGGTATCTTCTGCGATCTGATAGATTTTATCATAGTAAGGATAAATGATCCCGGCCAGATCCACACAGATCACTGCTTTCGTTCTCTCCGTCACTGCTTCCCGGACTTTTTCCGGATCCATATCATAAGACCCCGGGATAGTGTCTACCAGCACCGGCGTAGCTCCCACATGACAGATCACACTGCAGCTGGCTGTATAAGTATAGGCTGTAGTGATCACCTCGTCTCCCGGTCCTATGCCTAGGATCCTCAGGCACAACTCCAGAGAAGCAGTTGCCGAATTGAGACACACCGCCCTTTTGGTATGGCAGAATCCGGCAATCTCTTTCTCGAATCTTTTTGTCTTCGGTCCTGTGGTGATCCAGCCGCTTCTTAATGTATCTACTACTTCATTTATTTCTTCTTCCGTAATATCCGGAGGTGAAAATGGTATATTCATCATAAACTCTCTCCTGATTTTTTTGCATACTTAAATACATTATACCTGTTTTCTTTATAAAAGCAAGGCTATTGAAAAAATACTTTGGCCGAATCTTCCTGAAAATATTGGATATCTGTTGTACATTCCGCTGTTTTGCTTTCCTGGTCTAAAGAAAAATCAAACTGACGTTCCCCCATGATCAGATATCCTCTCTGGGCTTCCCGGGGTATATCCATAGAGATTGTCACCAGATTTCCATCCTGGGTTACGCTGTAATCCATCTGGGAAAGTTCTATAAGCTGATCTCCGTATTTTTCTGTGTCAAGTACAGGATTCAGTTCTTTATTGTCCAGTCCCTCATAGGAAAAATAGGCGCCATTGGTGGCATATTCCGCAGTTTCCAGGATTACACAGTCCGGCTGGAAAATATTAAAATAATAATCAAAATCCAGAAGATTTTCATAGTTATGTACCGCGTCATATTCCTGAAAAGCAGACTGGAAATACTGAAGCCGCTCGTTATAATAGCTTCCCTGAAAGACCAGTACTCTTGGAAGTTCTTCTGAACCTTCTTTATGATTGGTCAGACAGAACAAGGCGTTATAGTTCTGATCCAGTTTCATACTTCTGTAATTTTCTGTACGGTCTTCAATATTTTCCTGATTTTTATCCCAAAAAGCCGGCACATCTTCATCTATGGCAAAATGTGATACGGACAGGCTTGTCTCATGAATGGTCCCGATTTCAAACTCTGACAGATCTCTTGGCTGTACATTGGGGAAATATTCAGAAACTTTCTCTAAAATATGGTTTGTCCCGTAAAAAGCCCCCAGGTCATTCCAGTGTCCGGC
>DWUY01000289.1 GCA_019120515.1 Candidatus Blautia avicola
AGGCAGGAAGAAGGGAAGCATGGACATTAATACACCCGAACCTGGGGATTTCCAGGATCTCTTTGGTGATGATCTGTCCGAAAGCCGCCACCACGATCACATCAGGAGCCAGTTTTCTTAAGGTTTCCGTAAACTCCTCTTCCCGGACTTTTTTCGGCTGGTACACAGGGATCTGATGCTTTAGGGCCACCTCTTTTACCGGAGTAGGCATAAGAGTTTTTCCCCTTCCCTTTGGCTTATCCGGCTGGGTCACTACACCGATAACCTGATGTCCCGCCTCTATCAATGCTTCCAGAGTCCCCACGGCAAAATCCGGGGTTCCCATAAAGACTACTCTCATTCTTCATCGTCCTCCTCATAATTGGTCCGGCGCAGTTCTCCCTCTACCAGCTCGGTATACATCTTTCCGTGAAGATGATCTGTTTCATGGCAGATGGCTCTTGCCAGCAGTTCTGTCCCTTCCAGAACGATCTCTTCCATATTTTCATTGTAAGCTTTTACTTTTACGTAGTTGGGACGGGTAACCGTGCCGCTCATTCCCGGAAGGCTTAAACAGCCTTCATCTCCTGTCTGAGAACCGGAAGTTTCGATGATCTCCGGATTGATCAGGACATGGGGATCTTCTCCTGTAGTATCGATAACTACCACCTGTTTCAGGATCCCCACCTGTGGAGCCGCCAGTCCTACGCCATAGGCGTCATACATAGTGTCAAACATATCCTGGATCAGTTCTTTGATCTTCGGCGTCATTTTTTCAATCTTTCTGCATTCCTTTGTTAAAATAGGATCTCCCTGTATTCTTATGTTTCTAAGCGCCATTTTTTTGGCCTCCTTTTCTTTTTTCTAAACTGTAAAATCGTATTGTATATATACATTCCGGAATCCCCGGTTAACTTCTATATATTTTTCCAGAGCGTTTTTTATCTTTACCAGGATCTCCCGGTCCTGATGACGCATATAAAGGACCCGGCGGTACATATCCTGGACCTTTGCCACACTTTCCGGAGCCGGTCCGATAAGGGTCAGATCCTTTCCCGGATAGATCCTCTCAATATACTTTCTGCAGTAATCCATGGCCTGGGTCAGGATTTCTTCCTCTTTTCCCGCTCCCCGCACAGCGGCCATGGCCGCCCTGGGAGGATAGTCCATCAGGGATCTGTAGGCCATTTCCTCCTGATAAAACCAGTCGTAATCCTGGGCCGCAGCCGCCTGGATACAATAGTGATCCGGGTGGTAAGTCTGGATCACTGCTTCTCCCGGCCGTTCTCCTCTCCCGGCTCTGCCTACCGCCTGGAGTAGCAGCTGGAATGTTTTTTCCCCCGCCCGGTAATCTCCGCTGCATAGGGAAAGATCTGCAGCCAGCACTCCTACAAGGGTAACCCGGGGGAAATCGTGTCCCTTTACGATCATCTGGGTACCGATGAGAATGTCCGCCTCTCCTCTTCCAAAAGCAGAAAGGATCTTCTCATGATCGTCCTTTCTTCTGGTAGTATCTGCGTCCATGCGCAGGACCTTTGCCCCTGGAAAACTTTTCAGCACAAGGCTTTCGATCTGCTGGGTGCCGGCCCGGAATCCCCCGATATAGGGGGACCCGCATACAGGACATTTCTGTACGTCCGCCGTCTCATAACCGCAGTAATGACAGATCAGCCTGCCGTTTCTGTGGGAAGTAAGAGACACATCACAGTGGGGGCATTTCATCACATGACCGCAGGAACGGCAAGTTACAAAACCGCTGTATCCTCTCCGGTTCAGAAACAGGATCACCTGCTCCTTTTTCTTCAGTCTTTCCTGGATCTTTCCGGTAAGCAGGCTGCTGAAGACGGACCGGTTTCCTGTTTTTAATTCTTCCCTTAAATCTACGATAGATACATCCGGCAGCGTACTTCCTCCGTATCTCTGTTCCAGACGTACCAGACGATAAGCGCCTGTCTCGGCCTTATAATAACTTTCCACACTGGGAGAAGCAGACCCCATCACAACAAAGGCCCCTTCCATTTTGCCCCTCTGGATAGCCGTCTCCCTGGCATGGTAGCAGGGGGTCTTTTCACTTTTATAAGAATCTTCATGTTCCTCGTCAATAAGGATCAGCCCCAGTCTGGGGAAAGGGGTAAACAAGGCTGAACGGGGGCCGATCATAACGGAGATTTTCCCCTCTTTTGCCCGTTCAAACTGATCGTACCGCTCTCCCTGGGACATCCTGGAATGGATCAGGGACACCTGTTCTCCGAATCTGGCGTAAAATCGGGATACATTCTGATAGGTCAGCGCGATCTCCGGGATCAGGAGGATCACCTGTCTTCCCTGCTCCAGCACATGACGGATAAGCTCCATATAGACTTCTGTTTTGCCGCTGCCGGTAACACCTTTGATCAGACAGGGGCGGGGAACTTGTGAATCCCATTCTTCCAGGATCTCCCTTACCGCCTGCTGCTGTTCTTCGTTGAGTACCGCTTTTTTTTCAGCGGGGATGGTCTTCGGAAGAGGGGTCCTGTAACACCTTTCTCTTTCAACAGAGACGATACCTTCTTTTTCAAATCCCTTTACAACTTCCGGGCTGATCTTCATTTCTTTTATGGCAGAGGAATACTCCAGGATCTTCTTCTGGAGCAGAGCCCGCATGAGCCGTTCCTTTGCCCGGTAATGTTTCCGAACATACTCATTCAGAAGACTGTCGCATGCCCTGGGATCCGCCTTCAGACAGATATATCTCCGTTCTCTGGCAGCCGCTTTTTCCTTCACCGGAAGGACCGTTTTCAAAGCCTGGTTCATGGTAGAGCCATAGTTTCTGGCAATCCAGGCAGCCAGGGCGATCAGCCTGGACTCGATCTCCATTCCCTGCTCTTCCACAGCCAGTATAGGTTTTATCCGGTCTGCTTCTATCTTAGGTTCCAAAGAAAGCCCCACCACATAGCCGGTGATCTCTCTTCCTCCCTTTCCGAAAGGAATCCTGACTTTCTTTCCTTCTTCTATCTGGGATTCCATCTCTTCTGGAACCAGGTACTGAAAGGTCTTATCTAATTTTTCCTGAGAAATGTCTACTATGATATCTGCGTATAAATCCTTCATTTATTTCCTGCTGTCTTCTTCCAGTATTTCCTGGATCAGCACTCTTTCATCCATGGGATATTTCTTTCCTTTGATCTCCTGATAATCCTCATGACCTTTTCCGGCCAGCACGATAATATCTCCCGGCTGTCCATGGTGGATCGCATAGGCAATGGCTTCCTTCCGGTCGATGATCTCCACATATTTTCCTTTGGTCCTGCCGATCCCTACTTTAATATCGTCAATGATGGCCTGAGGATCCTCGTTTCTGGGATTATCGGAGGTTATGATAGTCAGATCCGCCAGATTTCCGGAAACTTCTCCCATCTCGTATCTGCGGATCTTGGAACGGTTTCCTCCGCAGCCGAAAAGACATACCAGCCGGTTGGGCTTATATTCTTTCAAAGTAGTGAGAAGACTTTCCAGACTCATGGCGTTGTGGGCGTAATCGATCATCAAAGTAAAGTCATCCGAAACTTTCACCATCTCGATCCTTCCTTTTACATGAGCGTTCTTTAAAGCCTTCTGGATATTTTCCACAGTCACCCCGAAATGGCGGCATACGGCAATAGCTGTAAGGGAATTATAAACGCTGAACTTTCCGGGCAGATCGATCTCCACAGGGAAATCCATCAGGCCCTTTACGTCATAGGCAATGCCCAGAGTTCCTTTTCCGGTGACCAGACGGGTATTTTCCGCTCTGAGATCTGCTTTTTCAGAAAAACCAAAGGTTTCCGCCTGGCAGGTATGCCCCTCCAGGATCCTTTCCAGATGGGGATCGTCCCCGTTAAAAATTCCTACTTTGCACTGTCTGAACAGCATGCTCTTACAGTGAAGATAATCATCAAAATCCTTGTGCTCATTAGGGCCGATATGATCCGGCTCAATATTGGTGAAAATACCAATGTCAAAAGTAAAGCCGGAAGTCCTGTGGAGCATAAGTCCCTGGGAAGAAACTTCCATGACTACGCTGTCGCATCCTGCCTCCACCATCTTTGCGAAATACTCCTGGATCAGATAGGACTCCGGCGTGGTATTAGCCGAAGGGATCTTCTCTTCTCCGATAATGGTCTCGATAGTGCCGATCAGCCCTGTCTTATGCCCTGCATTTTCCAGGATCGACTTGATCAGATAGGTGGTAGTAGTTTTTCCCTTGGTTCCTGTAATACCGATGGTTTTCAGTTTTTCAGCAGGATGGCCAAACCAGGCTGCGGAAATGCAGGCCAGAGCATATCTGGTATCCTCTACCTGGATCACCGTTACATCTTCCGGCACCTGGACCAGATCCTGGACCACCAGTACAGAGACACCTTTCTGGGCTACCTCTGCTGCGTAGCTGTGTCCATCTGAAACAGCTCCTTTGATACATACAAAGAGACCGTCCTTTTGGGCCTTTCTGGAATCGTAGATCACGGCAGTAATTTCTTTATCTAAAGTTCCCTGGATACATTGGTAATCCAGATTTTCTAATAAATCCCTTAAATTTTTCATTGCTGATTCCCCTTTCCATATACTATCTAGGATACCATAAAAGAGGGAGAAGGGGCAACCCCTTCTCCCTGAGG
>DWUY01000030.1 GCA_019120515.1 Candidatus Blautia avicola
CTTCTCCGATACCTACCGTCAGCATCAGAAAGGGGATCGGCAGCGCCACGCCATAAGCATAGCGGAGGACAAAGGGTACAATACAGATGTTGGCCACAATAGGGGGAAGCACTGCAAAAAACCTGTTGGAATTTCTCAGATTATAAGTTCCCACTGCTCCTATAAGGGTAGCCAGACTTCCAAAGATCACATCCGGCAAAAGCCCTCCCCCGGTAATATTGCCGATCAGGCAGCCTACGAACAGCCCCGGTATGGCAGCCGGCGTAAAAACCGGCAGCACAGTAAGCATCTCTGAAATACGGATCTGCACTTCTCCGAAACTGATCGGCGCAAAGACAAAGGTCAGCACCACATAAATGGCAGCGATCATAGCCGCCTGAGTCAAAAAAATCACTTTCTTGTCTCTCATATTTAATTTTCTCCTTTAGTTTTGTTTTACGAGTGGAAGGTCTCGAACACTCGACTCATTTAACGCCGGAAATCGGCGGCAGCAAACCCGATAGACCTTGGTTTTGTGGGCTTTGCAGCGTGAGATAGTATAACACGGAAAAAATTGAAATGCAAGCTGTACCCATAATTTACCATCTCTGATGATGAATACACCGGCTATTTGGGGTTTGCTTTTGTTGCAATACTATCTATAAATTCTTTTTTATTCATAAAATCAGTGATTCAGCGCTGGAGCAAAACATCCTAAAGTCCCTCTATAATTCTTTTCATTGCAGGATAATCGGGAACCGGCACTACTCTGGTAATCTCCCCTGCCAGTTCCTCCACTGCCTGTCCGCCGCCTTTTTCCAGTGTCTCATAATTGCTGGTGCGGAATCCATGTTTCTCCCAGGCCAGTCTCTGCACATCTTCATCAAGGAGAGCTTCCGTCCCTTTTTTCCCCTGCTCATCCAGGGCGATATACACATGGGTGGACCAGACAGTGGGCGTAGGATAGATCATCACAATATCTTCTTTCAACTGCTCATAATCCTCCGGGTTTTCCGCGGCGAATTCCAGGATCTGGCTTTCATAGCCCGCGATCATAGGCTTTGCCCCTATTCCCATCTTCAGGAACTGATCGAAAATATCCGAAGATGAACTTTCCATATATCCAAGTCTTGAATAAATCTCCTTCAGTTCAGGCAGAACTTCTTCTCCCGTCTGTTCATCTACAGCCTCTCCGCCATTAAGAACACTGGCCAGAAGGGCGGCGAACATATTTCCGGAGTTGGATTTCACCGGATCTGTTGTGTCTACAGAAATCCTTCCGTAAAGGTCTTTAAGGCCTATATCCGCCCATTGGGTATCTGCCATGATCATCTGGACAAGCTTCTCCATATCCATATAAAAGACACCGTTTTCCTCTGTCACTGCTCCCTGCTTTTGAAAAGCATCTTTAATGTTCTGATGGGTATACAGCACAATAGGCGTATTGAAAATAATCTGGTCCTGAACAGGATCCCCGATCTGATCTTCATACAAAGCCAGGGCAGTCTGGCTGGACGGGAAAAGATAATCCATATCCTTATGATCTGCAGTGACCATATCCAGAGAACCGGCCTTCGCATAGTCAAATTCTATATGATATTTTTTCTTCAGGATTTCCTGCACTTCTTCATCTTCAAAAAGCCCTGTTTTTTCTCCTCCCAGATATCCTCTGAGCACCTCTGTCCGGTTATTCTGGCTATAGAGATAATAACCTCCTCCCCCAAGGATCACCAGAATCAGGACCAGGACTCCTGCAATCTTTGATTTCATAAAGGTCCCTCCATCTTCATCATATTCTCGATCATTTGGATCTCTACATCCATGTCTGTCAGTTCATTCCTCATCATTCTCTGGAACTGCTGGTCAAAAGCCTTGTTGAGCATGGATATCGCCTTTTTCGTATTGGTTTTCAGACTTCTGGCGTCCGGCGTATCAAGACCGGAATTCTGAAGTTCCACATATTTTTTCAAAAGAGAGGAGGCTGTATCCTGATAATAATCGATAAATCTTCCCGCCATGGAGATCCTGTCCGGATTTTTTTCCAGATACGCCAGAATATTGGAAGAAGTCTTATAGAGTTTCCCGGATTCTTCCCTGATTTCCTGATCCTGGATCTTTTCCATAGATCTGCGGATACTGTCAAAATCCTCCTTTGCTTCTTCCAGCCTTTCCTTCAGATAAGCGGCGTCCGGCCTCATATCCAGGGGAATCTTTCCCTGGATCTTTTTCGGTTTCGTGATGAGAGAAAGCCCCAGGAACAATCCCCCCGCCAGAAGGACAGCCACGATAAAATTCCAGCCGATCCCAAGAAACAGAGCCAGAAACAGGGCTCCGGCGGCCAGTCCGCAAAAAATACTCCGCATAATTTCCCTTTTCTTCATCAGTTATACCCCTTTACACTTCTGAAGGCTCCGATCAGATCTTCCCGTCCGTCAAAAACTCTGGCGTTTGTAAACTCTGCCAGCTCCTCCAGCTGGCTTTCCTGGGCATCTCCAAACATAATGGAAAATACAGGCACATCCATCTGTTCCCGCCGGTAGAATTCCTGGAAATCCCTGATATCCGTAGATCCGTTGGACATGCCGTCTGTCATCAGGATCACTGCCGGCGTATACTGGGTAAGATCATAATTTTCCTTCATCTCTCTTAAAGCCTCCATGGCAGGAAGATAGATATCCGTTCCTCCCCCCGGTCTTTCCTCCTCCGCCGCCTTATAAAGTTCCTCAAGACTTGCAGAGGAGGCATCTCTTGCTCCATAGGTATGAATGATTCCGTCGTCAAAAGTGATCACAAGATTTACGTCACGTTCTCCTGCCTGAAGGAAATTTTTCTCTGCGTTTTCCTGAAGGAGCACCTGGGCCATAGCCTGTACCAGCTGCTCGTTTCCTTCCCCTATCATACTTCCTGAAAAATCCAGGCAATAAGCCGTAAGGGACGGTTTCCTGAGTTTACTCTGATAAAGATTCAAAGCCTGGGTGAGGACCTCGGCGGAAGGCATGGTAATGGTGGAAAGGGTCCTGTCTGTATCGATCCCCCAGTCCGGGTTAAATATATCTTTATTTTCTTCCTTTACTCCCCCGTATCCTGTCCGTCTTCCGGTGCGCTGGATCTGATTCTGGACGCTCTCGGAAAGCAGATAGTCCTGAATCTTAAGAAATGCTTTTTCTTTTTTCTCTTTTCCATGATCCACATATCCCAAAGGGGAATCTGCAATACTCAGGCCATCGTAGGGATATACTACATAGAGAGGCTCTTTTCCTTCCTTCTCAAGGCTCTGGTTCGCGCTTATAATCAGACATTCATAATTGACCATAGCGTCATAATCCCCCTCCAGAAACATCTCCATAAGCCACTCAGAACTTCCGGAGCTTCTCTCAATCCCGGAAAGGAGCCTGGTCATATCCTGCTGAAGCTGCGGGTTGTCCAGATCCTCTGAAGTAATCGCGTCCTGTTTGCCCAGCAGCGCATACAAAAAGCCTATATAGGCGCTGGCGCCGGAATTAGACTGGGTAGCGCTGGTCATACAGAAAGACATTTTTCCCTCCTGTATGGCAGCCAAAAGATCCTTTACCGAGACCTCCTTCCCCACAAAACCCAATTCCTGGGCCAGACTTTTTCGGATTCCGAAAACCACAGGAGTGTTGGATACAGATTCTGTATGCTTCACCAAATGCTGCTGATCCCCCATGGAGATCCACAGACTGCTGGCAGGCCATACGGCGTCATAATCTGCGGCCCCCTCCTCCAGATCTCTCATAATGTCTACAGATCCCTGATAGCTGATTTCAATATTTACCTTGGTCTCTTTGGCGCATTCTTTTAAAATATCTTCTAATTCCCGGTTTTCTGAACCGGAAAGTATCCGAATGGTTTCTCCGGATCCAAAAGCAGTAAAGCTCTGCTGTTTCGAAGAATCTTTCCCGGACTGCCCGCCCTCAGGGCTGCTGCAGCCGGACAAGAGAAGAATCCCCGCCAAAAGCAGAGCAAATACCGCCTTTCCTTTTCTTTTTTCTGATCTCATAGATTTCCTCCCTGTACTTTTCTTTAAGTATAGCACAGAGATTTTTTCTCTTTGGTTAAAGCCTTGTGAAATTTATGTAAAAAGAGACTGTGCTGCCCGGCATTTTGCCGGACAATACAGTCTCTTAATGAAAACATTCGAAAAATTTTCTCTTATTTACCGATGGTAACCTTATCCAGGTGCCAGATCTCATCTACATACTGCTGGATGGTTCTGTCAGAAGAGAACTTACCTGAGCAGGCGGTGTTCAGCAACGCCATCTTGGCCCATCTTGCCTCATCTCTGTAGGCTTTTTCAACTTCTTCCTGAGCTTTTGCGTAAGACTTAAAATCAGCCAGGATAAAGTAGGTATCTGCTCTGTCACTGCTGTTGGTGTTCAGCAGAGAATCATAGATGTCGCGGAACAGATTGAAATCTCCGTGAGAATAGGTTCCGTTGATCAGCTGCATCAGCACGTTCCGGATATCCGGATCATTGTTGAAGTACTGCATCGGATCATAACCGCCGTTATTCTCATAGTTGATAACTTCATCTGCGGACAGACCGAAGATAAAGGCATTTTCCCTTCCAACCTCTTCTACGATCTCCACATTGGCGCCGTCCATGGTTCCCAGTGTAGGCGCGCCGTTTAACATGAACTTCATGTTTCCTGTTCCGGAAGCTTCTTTACTTGCGGTAGAGATCTGCTCGGAGACATCTGCTGCGGCAAAGATCATCTCTGCGTTGGAAACACGGTAATTCTCAATAAATACCACTTTCAGTTTTCCGTTAATCGAAAGATCGTTGTTGACCACTTCTGCCACAGAATTGATCAGTTTGATGGTCAGCTTCGCACGCTTATAGCCTGCCGCCGCCTTAGCACCGAAAATAAAGGTTCTTGGATAGAAATCCATCTCCGGATGTTCTTTGATCTTGTTATACAGATACATTACATGAAGAATATTCATCAGCTGACGTTTATACTCATGAAGTCTCTTTACCTGGACGTCGAAGATAGAGTTAGGATCTACCTCGATACCATTATGCTCCAGGATATATTTTGCCAGACGCACTTTGTTCTGATGTTTGATATTCATGAACTCCTGCTGAGCTCTCTTATCATCTGCATATACTTTCAGTTTTGCCAGTTCCGGCAGGTTTGTGATCCAGCCGTCTCCGATATGGTCGGTGATCCAGGAAGCCAGCAGCGGATTTGCATGGAGAAGGAAACGTCTCTGTGTGATTCCATTTGTCTTATTATTGAATTTCTCCGGATACATTTCGTAGAAATCCTTCAGTTCCTGCCTCTCTAAGATTTCTGTGTGCAGTTTTGCCACGCCGTTTACAGAGTAGCCGCCGGCGATAGCCAGATGAGCCATCTTCACCTGTCCGTCATAGATGATCGCCATCTTGCGGATCTTCTCCTGATTTCCAGGATATTTTGCCTTGATCTCCTCAATAAATCTCCGGTTGATCTCCTCAATAATCTGATAGATACGCGGAAGCAGCTTGGAGAACAGCTCGATCGGCCATTTTTCCAGAGCTTCCGCCATGATGGTATGATTTGTATAAGCGCAGGTGTGGGTAGTGATATCCCATGCCTCGTCCCAGGACATATTTTCTTCATCTACCAGGATACGCATCAGCTCTGCCACTGTCATGGTAGGATGGGTATCATTCAGCTGGAAGGTCACTTTCTTCGGCAGATCGTGCAGATCGCTGTGTTTCTTTTTGAATTTAGCGATAGCAGCCTGGATACTTGCAGAGATAAAGAAATACTGCTGTTTCAGACGCAGTTCCTTTCCGGCATAATGATTGTCATTGGGGTATAACACCTCTACAATGTTCTTTGCCAGATTTTCCTGTTCTACCGCTTTGTGGTATTCGCCTTTGTCAAAAAGGTCCAGGCGGAAGTCTGTGATCGCTTCTGCATCCCAGATACGAAGGGTATTTACGATCTTATTATTATATCCTACGATAGGCATATCATAAGGTACTGCCAGTACAGACTGGTACCCTTTCTGCACAAAATGCGTTCTTCCTGTAGCATGGTCATACTCTACGTCTACATAACCGCCGAATTTTACTTCTTTTGCATATTCCGGGCGGCGCAGTTCAAAGGGATAGCCGTTTTTCAGCCAGTTATCGGGAACCTCTACCTGATAGCCGTCTCTGATCTCCTGTTTGAACAGCCCATAGTGGTAACGGATACCACAGCCGTAAGCACAGTAGCCCAGAGTAGCCAGAGAATCCAGGAAACAGGCAGCCAGACGTCCCAGACCGCCGTTTCCAAGAGCCGGATCCGGTTCCTGGTCTTCTATAACGTTTAAATCAAATCCTAATTCATCTAAGGCTTCTTTCACCTCATCATATGCACACAGGTTGATCAGGTTGTTTCCCAGCGCACGTCCCATAAGGAATTCCATGGATAAATAGTAAACAATCTTCGGGTCGTCCTTCTCGTACTGTTTCTGTGTAAGCAGCCAGTTATCAATAATTACGTCCTTTACAGCAAGAGATACAGCCTGAAAAATCTGCTCCTGAGTGGCCTCATCAATGGTCTTTCTGTAGAGCATCTTCACGTTTTCTTTAACGCTTTTCTTGAATTCCTCTTTCTTAAAATGATTGTCTAACATTTCCTTTCCTCCTTCAGAGTGGTGAAGGCAAGTACTGCACACCTTCTTTTTTCACAAGAATAGGGCTGCCGCAACCAGAACCAGAGCTATTGAATTCCCCGCGACAGCCCTTTTTCTTATGAAAGTTTCTCAACGCCTAACTTCACGTTTTCTGAATTAATTTTCCAGTCTTTTTCGTAGCCGCTCACATTTCCGTAGACTACATCCTCTGCCAGGACTTCAGATCTAATCTGATCTTCATGGTTTCGGAAGATATTTTCGATCACCTGGTTATCTCCAAGCGATACTCTGATCTTGTCAGTAACCTCAAATCCGGCCTCTTTTCTCATGGTCTGGATCTTGCTGATGATCTCCCTTACAAATCCTTCCTCGATCAGCTCAGGAGTCAGGTTTGTATCAAGTACTACTGTGATGTCATTATCGGATTCCGATACATACCCTTCTGTCTGTGCGGTATCAATGAGCAGGTCACTGTCTAATAATACTATTTCTTGTCCGTTTATGTCAAGTTTTAGCTGTCCATTTGCCTTTAATTCATCCATAGCCTGGTTTCCGTCCAGCTCAGACAGCGCTTTCTTGATGCCGCCCAGGAATTTTCCGTATTTCGGTCCTACAGTCTTTAACTGAGGTTTGAAAGTATAGGAGGTAAAGGCTCTTACATCATCTGTAAATTCCATTTCCTTCACATTCAGCTCATCTTCGATGATCTCTTTGTAGAAGTCGGCCAGAGTAAAGTTTGCTTTTACAAACATTTTTCCGATAGGCTGACGGTTCTTGATATTGGCTGCGTTTCTGCATGCGCGGCCCATTACTACGATCTTCAGAAGATTGTCCATGTTCTCTTCCAGGTCTTTGTCGATCCACTCTTCCTGAACCTTAGGGAAGTCGCACAGATGGATACTTTCAGGCGCATTTTTGTCAATGCTTCTTACCAGGTTCTGGTAGATTTCCTCTGTAATGAAAGGAACCATAGGCGCTGCCGCCTTGCAGATGGTCACCAGAGCAGTATACAGAGTCATATAAGCGTTGATCTTATCCTGCTCCATTCCCTTTGCCCAGAAGCGTTCACGGCTTCTTCTTACATACCAGTTGCTCATATCGTCTACAAATTCCTGAAGAGCTCTGGCTGTTTCCGGGATCTTGTAATCATTTAAATCCTGATCTACTTCTTTTACTACAGAATTCAACTTGGACAGCAGCCATTTATCCATAACGGACAGCTTATCATAGTCCAGAGTGTACTTTGTAGCGTCGAACTCGTCAATGTTGGCGTAAAGTACAAAGAAAGCGTAGGTATTCCACAGAGTTCCCATGAACTTTCTCTGTCCTTCCTGTACGGCCTTGCCATGGAAACGGTTGGGCAGCCAGGGCGCGCTGTTTACATAGAAATACCAGCGGATAGCGTCTGCCCCGTATTTTTCCAGAGCGTCAAAAGGATCTACCGCATTTCCCTTGGATTTGGACATCTTCTGTCCGTTCTCATCCTGAACATGGCCCAGAACGATTACGTTTTTATACGGAGCCTTGTTAAACAGGATAGTCGACTCTGCCAGCAGAGAATAGAACCATCCTCTGGTCTGGTCTACAGCCTCGGAGATAAAATCTGCCGGGAACTGCTGCTCGAACACTTCTTTATTTTCAAATGGATAGTGGTGCTGGGCAAAAGGCATGGCGCCTGAGTCAAACCAGCAGTCGATCACTTCCGGTACCCTGTGCATGGTCTTGCCGCACTTAGGACATTTCATAGTAATTTCATCAATGTAGGGGCGGTGGAGTTCCACAGTCTTGGCTTTCTCATCACCGCTTCTCTCAAAGAGTTCCTGGCGGCTGCCGATGGATTCCATATGGCCGCATTCGCATTCCCATACGTTAAGCGGTGTTCCCCAGTAACGGTTACGGCTGATCCCCCAGTCCTGAACATTTTCCAGCCAGTCGCCGAAACGGCCTTTACCGATGCTTTCCGGGATCCAGTTGATGGTATTGTTATTCCGGATCAGATCATCCTTTACAGCAGTCATCTTGATGAACCAGGATTCTCTTGCATAGTAGATAAGCGGTGTATCACATCTCCAGCAGTGAGGATAGCTGTGCTCAAACTTCGGAGCTGAGAAAAGCAGTCCTCTCTGATCCAGATCTTTGAGTACTTCCGGGTCTGCCTTTTTGCAGAAAGTTCCGGCCCAGGGAGTTTCCTCTGTCATCTGGCCCTTTTCATCTACCAGCTGGAGTACAGGAAGGTCATATTTCTTCCCTACTTTATTATCGTCTTCACCGAAAGCCGGAGCGATGTGTACCACGCCGGTACCGTCTGTAAGCGTTACATAAGTATCGCAGACTACATAATAAGCCTTTTTATTTAACTTCTTAAAGTTATACAGAGGCTCATATTCTTTATATTCCAGATCAGTTCCTTTATAAGTCTCCAGAATTTCGTAGGCAGGCGTTCCCTCTTCTCTCTCCAGAGAACCCAGTACGGTGTCCAGAAGAGCAGAAGCCATATAATAAGTATAACCGTCTGCTGCTTTTACCTTTGCGTATTCTTCATCAGGGTTTACACAAAGCGCTACGTTGGAAGGCAGGGTCCATGGAGTTGTGGTCCATGCCAGGATGTAGGCGTCTTCGTCTTTTACCTTAAAACGGGCAATGGCGGAACGTTCTTTTACATCTTTATATCCCTGCGCCACTTCCTGAGCGGACAGAGGGGTACCGCACCGCGGACAGTAAGGCACGATCTTATGTCCTTTATACAAAAGTCCTTTATTCCAGATCTCCTTCAGAGCCCACCATTCAGATTCGATATAATCATCATGATAAGTTACATAAGGATTTTCCATATCTGCCCAGAAACCAACAGTAGCGGAAAAGTCTTCCCACATTCCTTTGTATTTCCACACACTTTCCTTACACTGATCGATAAATGGCACCAGTCCGTATTCCTCGATCTGGTCTTTTCCGTCCAGACCAAGCTTCTTCTCCACTTCCAGTTCTACCGGAAGTCCGTGGGTATCCCATCCGGCCTTTCTGGGAACCATATATCCTTTCATGGCACGGTATCTGGGGATCATATCCTTGATTACACGGGTAAGCACATGGCCGATATGAGGTTTTCCATTTGCAGTAGGCGGTCCGTCATAGAAGGTATAAGTAGGTCCTTCCTTACGGTTTTCCATGCTCTTCTCAAAAATGTGATTGTCTTCCCAGAACTTCTCGACTTCTTTTTCCCGATCTACAAAATTCAGGTCTGTAGCAACTTTCTGGTACATAGCTTTTTCTCCTTTCCAAAATTCAAAAATATTTTACAAAGGCGTTTCTATTCTTTCCTTTCAAATCGGAAATATATAGAAAAAGCTTCCGCCCTGTAACAGGACGAAAGCCTTATTGCGCTGTCGTTATACCACCTCTTACATCATACGAAGCATACACGCCTTTATATGTGTCCCCTGTAACGTGGGGAAACCGGCCTCTCCTACTTGGTTCAGATGGCAACTCCGGAGTGATCTTCTTTGACCCCTACTCGTACCGGCTTCCACCTTCCCCGGCTCTCTGGAACTTTGGACTGGTCAAATACTGTCTCCATCTTAGTTTTTATCAATTACGGAAATATTATACTGACTCTTTCGGCACATTGTCAAGGGTTTGGATAACAATTTCATTGCTATAAAGATTAAAATCGCATATAATAGTAATTCAAGGATATTATCATATTCCAGGCTGCTCATGGCCCGGAACACAAAAAAGGAAAACAACCGAAAGAGGATTCTTATGAAAACGAAAAAGAAAAAGGCCTGTCAGGCTCTTTTACTGACCGCAGCTCTGGTCATGAACCTGCAGACAGTACACCCTCTGGCAGCCGCTCCCGACCCGGGGGCAGCCCAGACTACGCAGGAGAACAACGAAGCCCCTGCTGAAAATCAGGAGCCGGCAATGCCGGAAAGCTACGAATGGGAAATCCAGTCCAACAGCATTCCCGGCTGGCCTCAGGGACCTAAGATCATCTGTGAAACCGGCATTGTTATGGATCTGGACACAGGAGAGATCCTGTACGCCAAGGGGATCGATGAAAAGCGGGCACCTGCCAGTATCACCAAGATCATGACTGCTATGCTGGCTATTGAAAAAGTACCTCTGGACACAAAGATCACTTTTACAGACGAGGTAAATAATATTGAGCCGGACAGTACCCATATCGGGATCAAGCCGGGAGAAACGCTGACTATGGAAGAAAGTCTCTACGCCATCCTTCTTGGCTCTGCTAACGAAGTTTCTTCCGGAGTGGCGGAATACATCGGGGGAACCGTGCAGGGTTTCGTAGATATGATGAACGAAAAAGCCAAGGAGCTGGGCTGCGAAAACACTCATTTTGTCAATGCCAACGGTCTCTATGATGACAATCATTATACGACCGCAAGAGACATGGCTCTCATTGCCAAAGCGGCTTTTCAGAATGAAACCTTCCGGAACATCATCAAAACCCCTTATTATATCATCCCGCCTACCAATATTACCCCGGAAGAACGCTGGATCAATAACCATCACCGTATGCTTACCGAAGGAGGCATCCATTATGAAGGTTGTCTGGGAGGAAAAACAGGATACACAGTAAAAGCAGGCAATACACTAGTAACCTACGCCGAACGGAATTCCATGCGTCTGGTCTGTGTAGTCCTAAAAGGGACTACCGAATATTATACAGATACGAAGAACCTGCTGGATTACGGCTTTAACAATTTCCAGAAGCTGACCCTCTCTTCTGATGTTCTGGCTCAGTCCGATTCTCTGGCTTCTTATCTGAAGGAGCAGGGGCTATTGGATGCAGCGGTAGAAACTTCCTCCGCAGATGTTCCTGTAGATCCTTCTCAGGACATCACCTGCCGGGCAGAGATTGAGAATAACATGCTGAACCTAGATTTTTACTATGGAGATACCCTTCTTAGCAGTTCCAGCCAGGAAGCCTCCAAAGAAATCCTGGCGGCCGCCCAGACTTATGAACTTCAGCAAAGGCAGGGACAGCAGGCCCAGGACAGCCAGCCAGCCTCTGCAGAAACTGATGAAAAAGACTCCGGCAATACTTCCATATCCGTGGATCCTAATTCTTTAGATGGATTTTTCCAGGAAGCGCTCTTTGTATTCCAGGGGCTTCCCAACTGGAAATATCCTGCTCTGGGTCTTCTGGCAGGAGCTTTTATCTTTTATATCGTTCTTCTGATCATCAAGATCCGCCGGGCTCTCCGCTCCAGGAAGCGGAAGAAATCCCGGAAAAAGAAGAAAAAATAACAGGAGGGCTCTACCATGAAGGTAACATATATCGGGCACAGCGGCTTCCTTGCAGAATTTTCTCACTGCTGCTGCCTGTTTGATTATTATGAAGGGAAAATCCCTGA
>DWUY01000290.1 GCA_019120515.1 Candidatus Blautia avicola
GAAATAGAATTAATAGTCACTTCAAAAGTCACGGGCTTTCCGGATAAGTCAGGATTATTCCGATAATTTTCAGGGAAGGACAGGTCCAGGGTCACAGTCTCACCTTTTTTGTGTCCGATAAGCCCATCTTCAAATCCATCAATAAAACTGCCGGAACCAATGATCAGGTCCTGGTCCTGAGCACTTCCACCGTTAAAAGTTTCCCCGTCCATATACCCGGTAAAATCAATATTCACTGTATCATTTTCCTGTACGGCCCGGTCCTGGGTGACTTCTACTGGAGCGTAATTATAGATAAGCTGTCTTTCTACATAATCATCTACATCTTCCTGGGTGACCTCTTCCTTTGGTTCTTCCTCTACCGTAAGGTTCTGATACTGGCCCAGTGTCACATAGTCCTCCAGATTATCAACATCTACGGCAACCACCAGTCCTTCGCTGTTTACCACAGATTCCTCCTCGGTCTCCTGAGCGGTGTTCTGTGTATTTTCCGTATCGGTTTCTTCTTTACCAGAGCATCCCGCCCCGAGGCTAAGGATACTCATGGATAAAAGAAGAACTGCAAGTTTTTTTCTCATACTTTCATTCCTCTCGTCTAAATTTAGTCTTATACCTGGTGTTATACCATAGATAAGCCTAAAATGAAAGTCTTTCTCTCCATTTTTAGTTGCCTTTTCCAGGAAAGAATGCTAGAATGATTTAAGTATGACATAGAGATTCTAGGAGGTTTTATACAAATGAATGGCTGGATAGTATTTTTTATAATCATGGCTATTTTGATCATCGGCCTTGTTGTCCTCTACTTCTTTGGAAAAAAGGCCCAGAAAAAGAGAGATGAACAGCAGGAGCAGATGGAGGCGGCCAAACAGACCATCACCATGCTGGTAATTGATAAGAAACGGCTCCCTATCAAGCAGTCGGGGCTCCCTCAGATGGTCATCGATCAGACCCCCAAGCTTATGCGCCGCTCTAAACTGCCGATCGTAAAGGCAAAGATCGGACCCAGGATCATGTCCCTGGTAGCAGATGAGTCTGTATATGACCTGATCCCGGTTAAGAAGGAGATTAAGGCTGAAGTAAGCGGTATCTACATCATGAGCGTGAGAGGACTGAGAGGCTCCCTTACACCGCCGGCGAAAAAGCCTGGATTTTTCCAGCGGCTTAAAGCCAAAGCCACAAGTATGGCAGAGAAAAAATAATTTAAGAACGAATACGTTAAGAAGGGGGACTTCCAGTTGATCGGAAGTCCCCCTTCTTAATATATTTCTATTATAAATCTACCCTCAGTGTACATTATGTCAGGATCACACCACATCCAGGGAAAGATTTCCCGGCACTTTGGGCTTTACATTGATCTGTATCTGGCAGTCCGCCGCATGCTCCGCATTGATCTCCAGAGCATAATCAATAGCCAGATCCAATCCCTGTTCTTCTTCTTTCACAGCAATCTTAGTAGCGGCGATCCCCATCTGGAGATTCCCAAAAGGCGTAGCGTAATATGTAAGGTTTTTCTTGTTTTCCTCAAAGATCATCTGAACGTTGGTAACGCCTTTTTTCTTTACTTCAACGCTTTTGTCTGTGATCTTGATAGTATTCTTGGTAGGCTGGGGAAATCCTTCGGTCATTTCTTCAAAAAAGATGTAGTGATGACCGTTCCTGTAATAGTAGTCTCCCTTTGCCACCAGCTCTACTTCTTCAGGATTGTCTATGTTTTCCAGGGTCTGAAGACCCTTGATCGTAACTAATACGTCCTTTTCCATCTCTTAATACTCCTCGATCTGTATCTGTTTGGTGCTCTTTACATCATAGGGCAGTATAGAATTGGCAAATTTCTGAAAATATTCTTCCTCATCACTGACAAAGAACCGGTAAGGAAACTCTTCTTCTTCCTTTCCTTCTCTCAGAAGCCCCTTATCCTCCAGCATCCTTTTCAAAGCCAGAGCCGTCTCATAGGCCGGGTTTACCAGCGTCACCTGCTCTCCCACCAGTTCTTTCAGCAGAGAACGGAGAAGGGGATAATGGGTGCAGCCCAGGATCAGAGTGTCGATCTCCTGCTCCAGGAGAGGTTCCAGATACCGTCTGGCTACTGCCACTGTGATCTCATCTTTCAGCCAGCCTTCTTCCACCAGAGGCACAAACAGGGGACAGGGCTGCCCGATCACCTGGATTTCCGGGTCGGCCTTCTGGATCACTTTCTGATACAGACCGGACTTAACCGTAGCCCTGGTGCCGATCAGACCGATCTTTTTATTTCTGGTGGTTTGTACTGCCACCTTTGCTCCCGGTTCTACCACGCCGATCATCGGCAGGTCCGTCTCGGCGGAGATCGTCTCCAAAGCCAGGGCGCTGGCCGTATTGCAGGCCACCACAATAGCCTTTACATCCTGGGTCTTCAGAAATCTGACGATCTGTCTGGAATAACGGATAATGGTTTCTTTGGATTTGCTTCCGTAGGGAACTCTGGCCGTATCGCCGAAATATACGATCTTTTCCTGAGGAAGATTCCTCATGATCTCTCTGGCCACGGTCAGCCCTCCCACCCCTGAGTCAAACACTCCGATAGGGGCGTCCTTTAACTGCTTCATAAAATAACCTCTTTATCTGTTAATATCACTGTGTCTCATTGTACCCTTAACAGATAAAGATTTCAAGCCTAAAACCATTTAAATCCAATCCTTATCTTTTTCTTTTCCTCCGGATCCCCCAGGATCTTCTGAAATTCTTCTTCTGTAAGAACTTCTTTCAGCTCTTCTTTTTTCTCCTCTGTAACGATCCCCCAGGTATCGTCTATAAAGCAGAGGCTGGGGTAAAGGACACACCACCAGTTTTTCCCTTGTCCCCGGCCGATCCTCACATTCAGCGCTTCATATTCACCTGCGGGAAAAGTACAATCCCCATAGGTTTTATCAGGAAAGTAAGTATTTTCCACACTGGCGGACACCGGATATGTTTCGCCTGTGTCCTCCACTGTTCTTGCCGCCGCCTCTTCTATACCCGGAAGATTTTCCAAGACCCATCTTCTGGTTTCTTCAAGACCTGCCTCCTCCCCCAGATTTTCCTGCAGATATTCTACAACTGTTTTTTTCACTGCCATCTTCAGCTCCTGGTCCTCTTTGCTGTTACTGTTCGCGATAACATGGAGGCGGAAGATCTCCCCGGCGATCCCCTCCTGGATCTCCCGGTCCAGCCGTTCCTGAAGTTTGCCCTTTTCCTTCCCCAGAACAGCGTTCTGCCAGGAAGTGACCAGAAGGGCTCCTGTCAGTCCTATAAGCAAAGACCATGTCAGGATCCTCCTTCCTTTCCTTCCTTTTTCTCCATCCATCCTTCTCATCCATCCAGCACCTCCTGCTCCTTCTATCCGGAGTGTTGACAGATACTGGGCTTCTTATTCACTATGGTTACCTCAGGAAGCTTGGGGAACTCCTCCTCTCTGTGCCAGGCTCCGTAAAGATCCTGGAGGATCACCGCCTTTTCTTTCTTTTGATCCATAGTATTTTCCAGGATCCCGGTCAGATAGTCCCCCACAGAATCCACTCCCTGTCCGTCCAGGCGCATCAGTTCTTCCATATCTTCTGTGACAAACACATAGATATTTCCTGCTACCGCAGGATTATCTTCCAGAAATCCCAAAAATCCCGTCAGAGCATCTCTGTTTTCCATAATGTGTTCTCCCAGGATAATCGCTTTCATATGCCCCATGTCCAGATAATTTTCCTGATTTTCATTAAAGCGCTCCAGGGCGTCCTGAGGCGTCAGCCCTTCATAGACCAGAGCCTGTTCCTCCCCGGACTGGGTCTCTTCTTTATCCTGTCCTGTGACCTTTGACAGTTGAGGGATCCCGTAAACGATCCGGTAATGTCCGTTTTCATAGTCCGCTCCCATGGACATGGGAAATACCCGATCCTCTAAAGAAACTCCACAGCCGGACAACCCCAGCAATGCCATCGTCAGGAGACCCGTCTTTATGATCTTTCCCTTTTTCCCTGTAAGTCCTGCCAGGATCAAAAGTAAAAACAGCAGGGGGCCGTAAATCTCCATAGTGATCTCGATAAAAAATTCCGGAGCGATCCCGGCCTTCTCACAGGCCAGAGCTCCCAGCACCACAGCCCCGCCTGCCGCAAGAGCCGTTTTCTCCAGACGGATCCTTGCCAGCAGTTCATGGCTGTAGAAAAACACGCTGCCAAGGCTAAAAAGGATCCCGAAGACCAGAGCGGCCACCCAGAAAAGATCCACTCTTTCCAGAAAGTCCCCTGGCAGGCGTATGCCGCTCATAAGCCGGATAGCAGGATATTCCTCATGTTCATAACCGCCCAGGCCGAAGCTTCCCTGAAGCAGGATCAGGGTCAGGATCAGAAGTCCGGTGAGTACTGCCAGAGCGGAACGCATAACTTTTCCCGTATCCGCCGGCCTCTTTACATTTCCCAGAGCAGCGGGCAGAAAAGCGAATGGGAGAAACACACACAGTACCTGCCAGCTTCCCCTTGCCCAGCCTGAAAAGGTCAGTTCTCCCATTTCTTCCAGATACTCCGGCCGTACCTGGATAGCGGCCAGAAAGAGCATCCCGGCCAGGATCAGAAGCAGTATGGGAAAAGAAACCTCCGCCATTCTCCCCCTCCTTTCCAGTCCCTGATGACTGCCCAGGTAGGCGGCAAAGGCAGCCAGAAGGATCACTGCCCAGGAAGGGCTCCCTTCTATAAGGTATTTTCCAGTGATCCTGGCGGTCATGAGCAGAAGATACACTCCCATAAGCCACAACCAAGAAGTATACAGGAGGATAAAAACCTTACCCCATATTTTTCCCATATAGCGCTGAGGATCCTGAAAGAAATACCGGATCCGGATAAAATAAATACCTAGAAATCCATAGACCCCCGCCCCGGTAAGAAGGCAGAGGACCCCCTGGCGTCCCCTCATACCCGGCAGCACAGGGACCACCAGAAAGTAGATTCCCAGAAGCCCTGTAAGGATCTGCCGGAAAAGCTGTCGGTGAGAAATCCTGGCATTATCGGTATACATGGCCCTCCTCCTTTTCCATCTTTCTATTCCGAAGTTTTATCTGTTCCTCTTTTCTGGCATATATAGGCCGCCTGTTAAGAAAGGGCAGCGGAAAACGGATAAAACTGTCTCTTTCTCCCACATACCCCTCCCGGTTCTGGGCCGCAAAAGGAGAAAGATAAGGAATCCCGAAGCTTTTCAGTCCTGCCAGATGGCTCACCACCAGATACAGTCCCAGAACCATGCCAAAGACCCCCATAGTCCCTCCCAGTATGACAAATCCGAATTTCAAAAGGCGGAAAGGGGCGGAAAACTCATCGGTAGGAATAGCCAGCGAACTGAGGGCCGACACAGCCACTACCACCACCACAATAGGGCTTACCAGATTGGCGGTCACTGCCGCCTGGCCGATGATCAGACCTCCAACGATCCCGATGGTCCCTCCCAAAGGTCCGGGCATCCGCACCCCTGCCTCCCGGATCATTTCAAACGCCAGTTCCATTAACAGGACCTCCAGGATCCCCGGAAAGGGAACTCCCTGACGGGCCTCTGAAAAGGAAAGGATCAGGTTAGTAGGAAGCACCTGGGTGTGAAAATTCGTCACCGCCAGATAAGTGCCGGAAAACAGCATGGTCATAAGAACTGCTCCGTACCGGATCAAACGCTGAAGAGATACGATGGCAAAACGGTTATAATAATCTTCGCTGACCTGAAGAAAATCATTAAATACCGCCGGCAGCAGCAGCCCCACAGGGGAATGGTCTGTCAGGACCAGGATCCTGCCGTTTAAGATCTCCGCGGCGCATTTATCCGGACGCTCTGTGGTCTGAAACTGGGGAAATGGAGACAGCCAGCTGCTCTCTGTCATCTGCTCCAGGACCCCGGAATCCAGAACTCCGTCTATAACAAAAGAATCCAGCCGTTTCTCGATCTCTTCCACCAGCCCCGGGCGGACCAGATCTTCCATATACAGGATCTGGACCACCGTCTGGCTTCTTTCCCCCAGAGTCTTCTGTTTCACCTTCAGCCGGGTATCCCGGATCCTTTTCCGGACCAGAGCTGAGTTCGTCTTTACTGCATCGGTAAATCCTTCTTTTGAACCGCGAAGGACCTTTTCTCTGGTAGACTCAGACACGCTCAGATTAGGATATCCCTTACTGGAAACTTTAATGGCTTTACTATATCCGTCCAGGAAAAACACTGCATTGCCCGCCAGCATAGAAGCAAAAACCGCCTCCATAGTGTCCAGAGGCTGGACGTCGGAGATCCCCATGCCGTTGTCTCTTACAAATTCCAGGATCTTATCCGAAGGCATCTCCCACATATGGTTGACCAGCTTGCCGATCACAGAATCCTCCAGCACCATATTGCTTACGGCTACCTCAATATAGACTACCAGACACCGGACCTTTTTCTCCTCTCCCAGAAGCATAGGGCGGATAATAAAATCATCACAGTTTTCCAGCCGTTTTCTTACGTAAGCTTCATTTTCTTCTATCTTACAGGAAATTTTCTGATCCATTTCACATCTCCTTCCCGGGCTTATCCAATCGTTTCGGCTTCGCCTCACGATTGCTGCGATAACGCACAGCTCGCTGCTTCGCTGCTCGCTGTACTTGCCCGGTAAATGGTGCTGCGTGCCAGTGGCACGCGTTCAGCACGGACCGTAGCGGAGCGAAGACCTGCTCGTGCAAGCACGGCAGCCGCTTCCCGGGCTTATCGCACAAAAAGAGCGCCGCCAGTGTTGGTGCGCTCTTTTATTATGTGTCTTTTCTGTTTTTTTATTCGTTGTCCTGGTTCAGGCCCCGGATGATGGCTTTTTGCTGGTTATCGATATGGACCCGTATATAATCCAGCGCCTTTGTCTCGTCTCCTGCCCGGAGGGCTTCGCAGATGGAACGGTGTTCTTCTGCCAGAGTCCGGCGGACCGCGATGTCTTTCAGATATTCTACACGGTAGCGGTACATCTGTTCCCGGAGATTATTTAAAAGCTGTACCAGTCTCTGGTTATTTGTAGCTTTATAGATGGTATCATGAAATTCTACATCCAGTTCGGCCAGTTCGGTGAGATTTCCAGCCTCGATCTGAGCCTGAAATTTTCCTTCTATCTCTTCCAGCCTGTCCAGTTCTTCTTTTGTGATCCGCTGGCAGGCCAGAGAAACCGCCAGTACTTCCATGCCCTTACGCACTTCCAGCACATCATTCAGGTCCCGCTCTGTAATAGAAGCCACCTTGGCTCCCTTCCTGGGGGCCATGACTACCAGACCTTCCAGTTCCAGCTTCCGGATCGCTTCTCTGATAGGAGTCCTGCTGACCCCCAGCTTGTCTGCCAGGGCGATCTCCATCAGCCGCTCTCCCGGTTTCAGCTCTCCTTTTAAAATTGCCGCCCGAAGGGTGTTAAAGACCACATCCCTTAAGGGCAGATATTCATCCATATGCATTTCCAGCTCCATGTTTATTTCCTCCTTCCTCCGTTGTTAAAAACTGTAGTCAAGAAAACCGTCTTTGCCAGATGGCTGGCGCGAAGGGCTTCACAGGCCTGCTGGGCAGTATGCTTATCGTCAAAAAGCCCGAATACCGTAGGGCCGCTGCCGCTCATAAGAGCGTTCAGGGCTCCATGGTCTTTCATATGATCTTTAATCTCCTGGATCACCGGATATTTTGGAATGGTCACTGTCTCCAGAACGTTTTCCATCAGATCCGCGATCTTATACAGATTATGCCATTGTATAGCCTCCAGCATCCCGTCAATATTTGGATGCTCTTTCAGTTCATCCGCATGAAGATTTTCATAGACAAATTTTGTGGAAACACTGATCCCCGGCTTGCCGATCAGCACATAACAGCCGGGACATGCGGGAAGAGAACGGAGTTTATCACCGATTCCCTCAGCCAGAGCGGTCCCCCGCAGAAGGCAGTAAGGGACGTCTGCCCCTACCTTTACCCCTCTCTCCATCAGTTCTTTTACGGAAAGTCCCAGGCCGAAAAGGCGGTTAACGCCGATCATCGCCGCAGCCGCATCCGAACTTCCCCCTGCCATGCCTGCGGCAACAGGAATAAATTTCTGCAGCTCTACCCGGATCCCCTGGGCGATCTGGAATTCATCCATTAAAAGCTTTGCAGCTTTATGCACCAGATTATTTTCATTTGTGGGAATAAAAGGAAGATTGGTGGAAATATGGATTCCCGGTTCCTGGCAGATCTCTATCTCCAGCTGATCGTACATATTGATGGTCTGCATGATCATCCGCAGCTCATGATATCCATCTTCTCTCTTTCCCAAAACATCCAGTCCCAGATTGATCTTGGCCAGCGCTCTTAATCTCATGATAGTTCCTCCCTCTTATCTCCTGTATATTGTATCCTTTCTAATACATTCCATTCTAGCTGAAATAAAAGTATTTTTCAACAGAAAAAAAGAGGAGAGTATCCCCAAAAGCCCCGGCAAAAAGCCCAAAGCTTACGGAATACTCTCACTGTCTATTTCAGAGATCAAAAAATCTGCCGCAACGGCTGCTTTTTCTCAGCCTTCTACCTTTTTCATAAGGATCAGAGTATCATAGGGCCTGATATTCTGATCTTCCAGATGATTCAGCTGCACAATAGTCTCTATGGTAGTATAAAATTTCTTTGCAATATCCCAGAGGGTATCTCCCGGCTGGACCTGGTAGCCTACGATCCCCGGCATACTGCTTAACTTTTCCCGGTCCAGTTCTTTCTCTTCGATCCCCCGGATGATCCCGGTTTTTATGCCTTTCAGCACCAGGGCATTGAGATTGATAATAATCTTTACTTCAATCTCATCACTGTCGATCATAGTGGTGGAAAGCTGTTCCAGATCGGTGCGCAGATGATAGGTACAATCCTGGGAGATACCAGGGGCTTCGATAAGATGGGAAAAGGGGATCATAGTTTCCATAGAATAAAAGGGCATATCATCATCACTGATAATATACAGGATACGCACCTGAACGATCCCCTCTACCAGTATCCCCCTGTCGGTAATGCTGGTGTCATCGATCTTTACATTGCCGTCGCTGTGGCAGATCTGAAGGATCTTTCCCTGGCCATTCTCTGTTTTTACCCGGTCGCTGACTTTACATTTGGAAAAATTCTTCACCAGAAGGCTTTCCAGTCTTTTCTCCTCCCGAAGAGCCTGGCAGTCTCTGGCAGGAGTGTAAACATCCAGGAGAAGAGAGAGCTCTTCCTCCTCGTAAATATTCATTTCCAGTTCCAGGACCACATCCACTCCGATCATCCGTTCCTCTCCATCTTCATCCTGCTTCACCTTCAGATCGCTGTGAGACATGGAAACTTCCACATTGGGGATCATATCACTGCTGCACCCCGGACACTCCAGTTCCTGATAAAAAGGCAGGGAGTGTTCCAGCCACTGAAGGGAATTATTATCATCATTGCCTCTATACAGGACAAAAACAAAGAGTTCTCCCTTTACAGCTACCTTATCCTGCTCTGTCCGGATATCCAGTCCCCGGGTCTCTACGGTATCCCAGAGAAGCTGGTAAATATCCGGCTTATTGGAAGCCAGGCTGATATCCTCCTTCACCCGCATAGTATCTTTTTTATGTACTGCTGTTCCCATAATGGAAAGCTCTTCTTTTTTCTGTGAAATATCCTGGTCCTCCACCCCGATGGGCAGCTCTGTTTCCCCTACCTCCTCCGCATAAGCAGTAAAAGTTACCAGGGCTTTAATATTCAGCTTCCTGGAATTGATAAAGTGTACCGTAAGATCCTCGATCTCCCATTTCAACTGAACTTTATCGCCGTTTTCCAGGCCTTCCAGATTGAGATTTTCCCCCAGGGGAAGATTTCCCATAAGGCTTTCTATATTCCGCTCTTCACTGTCGCTTACATACAGAAGAAACACCTGCAGGGCCCCGGTAATATAAGCCTTGCCTTCTGTGATCTGGATATCTTCGATCTGGATATTTCCTTTTTTCTGGATCATCCGTCCCATATCCGGCTTCACATCCGGTACATTCATATCTTCGTCAAAGGTGATCTGGCTCACTGCCTGACATTTTCTCTCCAGCATATGCATTTTTTTCGTTATCAGTTCCACACGATTACCCCTTTTCTATTCAAAAATCACCGGCTCTTCCCGGTATTTCATCTTTACTACCAGACAGGGGTAGGAAGGCTCGTCTGTCAGCTCTTCCCGGTTCTCAGGTCCCATCAATACGGTCTTAAGATGGATAGCGTTTTCCCAAAGAGACAGATCTTCGATCTGAATACTATAGCCTCCGGTTTCCTGTTTCCCGTATCCCTTCAGCAGATAAAGATAGCCCTGGTCCTGATAAGTCATCTGAAACTCTTCTTCCCTGTTTTCACTGATCAGTTCTTTTACCTTTTCCGGGTAGTCTTCTTCCTTTATCACCGTATACTCCGGTTTTACTCCGTCCCCTGCCCGGACCTTCTCAATACTGCATCCTCCCAGGAGACAGCAAAGGACCAAAAAAAGCAGAATTCCTGCTCCGAATCTTTTCAATTTTCCTGCCGCCCTCACTTTATCAACCTTATCCCTAATTTATGCGGTGTTCACAAAAAATATACCTGTTTTTCCTTGCGGATTTTACATAGACTCATTATAATAGAATGATATCAGGGTCCTATACCATTTGGTATAGAAAATATATTTTGTAAAGGATTGAATAGTATGTTTCGTTTTATCATTATCTGTATCATTGTGATCGGGTATCTGATCTTATCCATCCCCATACTTTTCGGCGAATGGATCCTGGGGAAATTTGATATGAGAAAAAAGGATATCAGCTCTCTGCGGATCATCCAGGCAGTATTCCGGCTGATCCTGAAAGTTACCGGCGCGGACATCACCATCATCGGCCATGAAAAAGTTCCAACAGACCAGGCGGTTTTATATATCGGCAACCACAGAAGCTTTTTTGATATCCTTCTGACTTATGTCCTCTGTCCGGACACCACAGGCTATGTTGCCAAAAAAGAAATGGAGCCTATCCCTCTTCTTTCCCACTGGATGCGGTATCTCCACTGTCTCTTTCTGAACCGGAAAGATATCAAAGAAGGTCTGAAGACCATACTCACCGCTATAGAAGAAGTGAAAAACGGCATATCCATCTGCATCTTTCCGGAAGGCACCAGAAACAAAGGAGACAGCGAACTGGAACTTCTGCCCTTCCACGAAGGAAGCTTTAAGATCGCTACCAAAACCGGATGTCCGGTAATCCCTATGGCCATCCACAATTCTGCGGAGATCTTTGAAGCACACTTTCCAAAGATCCGCCCCTGCAAGGTGGTAGTAGAATACGGAGATCCCATCTATCCCGATCAGCTCTCAAAAGAGGACAAAAAACATTTAGGCCAGTATACCCGGAACGTGATCCTGCAAATGCTGGAAAAACACCAGACAGCAGCAGCATAAAAAAGAAGGGAGCTGTCCCATTTATCATATTTCAGGAATATTTATACATTTTATGCCAATTTACCGGGCATCGCTTTAAGACCACAGGCGCAAAGCAGCGCAGACTGAACAGCAAAATATATAAATCTTCTTGATTTTGATTAATGGGACAGTTCCCTTCCTTTTCTTTTATATTCTTCCAAAGGAAACCTGCCTTTTGTGTTTTTTATGTCTCTTTCTCTTTACATCTCTGTTCTCCATGCAGGAGACAAATTCCACATGCCGGTCCATCCAGTCTCCGATCCACCCTATGACTTTTCCCATAGTAAAGGCAGCCAGGACCGTTCCGATCCCCAGCCCTTTAATATGCCCAAGGAAGGTCCAGGTCATAAAGACGGTCAACGCCAGACAGGACACGTCAAAACAGATCTTCACCCTGGAATAGGCAAATCCCGTGATCTGAGAAAATTCCCGGGGAAAAAGATCCGTAGGCGCAATAGGCATCTTACATCGGTTAGCCAGAGCGATCCCAAAGCAGATCAGCAGATAACTGATGCAGAAATACAGGATCTGAAAGAAGATCCCCTTGGGCAGAAGTCCGATCCATGCTTCATGGAGATCCACCGCTATACCGAAGAAAAATCCCACCACAAAACTGAGCAGATAGGGCAGATGTATCTTTCCCCGGAGAACAAACAGGGCTCCCACCAAGAGGGCCTGGAATATATAAGTCCAGGTTCCCAGGGAAACCTGAGGAAGCACCTGGTTAAAGGCATAGGGAACACTGGAAATGGCAGAAATCCCCGACCCGGAATACAGCATCAGCACGACTGCAAAACTGTTTACAAAGATCAAGGGGATCAGCGCCAGTTCCCCTCTGACCTGTACTTTTTTCTCTTTCATAAAACATAGAGCTGTTCCCTGCATAGTTTTGTTTCACAGGGCAGCTCTCCTCCTTTCTTGTCTGAAAATCTTTTTTGTCTCTTTCTTCAGATATCATAGATTTCTTTTTGCCTAAAATCCAATGAATAATTTTTATTAAATAATAGATTTTATCTATGATTTATAGTAGGATAGAAAAAAAAGGAGGTTGTCTTATGAATCTTTTTCATCTCCGGTATTTCGTAGAACTGGCCCATACCAGACATTATACCAAAGCCGCGGAACATCTCTGCATTGCCCAGCCCAGTCTCAGCCATGCTATCAGCCAGCTGGAAGCAGAACTGGGTGTTCCTCTATTTGAAAGATCCGGCAGAAATACCACCCTTACCTGTTTCGGGGAGCAGTTTCTGGATTGTGCGGAAAATGCTTTAAAAACTCTGGATTCCGGAGTAGAAATGCTCAGGCAGAGCGCCCAGGGGGCCGGGACCATACGGCTGGGTTTCCTCCGGGTGCTGGGAGTCAGCTGGCTTCCGGCTCTGGCAGAAAAATTTCTGAAAGCCCATACAGATGTGCCAGTCCGCTTTACTTTTCACACAGGGGTCACCAGTGAACTTCTGGAAGGACTGAAAGCCCGGCATTTTGATCTGGTCTTTTCCTCTTATCCGGCAAAGGAAAAGGATCTTAGCTGTGTTCCCGTGGCAGGCCAGCAGTTAGTGCTGATTGTTTCCAAAGATCATCCTCTGGCCCGGTACGAGGAAGCAGATCTGGAACAGACCCTTCCCTATCCCTACATTTATTTTTCCCCGGGTTCCGGCGTACGCTATGATGTGGACCTGCTCTTTGAAAAGATTGGCAAAAGACCCCTAATCGCCTACGAAACCGAAGAAGATCAGGTTATCGCCGGCCTGACCGCGAAAAATTTCGGAATTTCCATTGTACCGGAAATGGACCTGCTGGATCACCTGGATATAAAAAAAATAAAGATAAAAAATTCCACTGCCCAAAGGAATATCTATATGGTCAGCAACGACCAGATCTATATTCCTCCGGCAGTGGAAAACTTCCGAAGATTTATTATTGAAGAGCTTCCAGGATCTTTCCAAACTCCATGAAGTGGGAAGCCTTCACTAAAACATTATCTCCCTGTTCCAGGATATGAGGAAGGTCTTCCAGCAGCTCCTCCTTGGAAGCAAAATGCCGGATTTCCTTTGCAGGAGCTGTAAGATGGGCAGCCTCTGCCATATAGGCGGACAGCTCTCCCACACAAAGGAGCACGTCAATATTTCTGGAAGCGGCGTATACTCCCACTTCCCGGTGCATATCCACCTGATCCTCTCCCAGTTCTCCCATATCTCCCAGGATGGCTACCTTCCGGCCAAGGGCGTCGGAAAGAACGTCCAGAGAAGCTTTCATAGAAACAGGATT
The DNA here is from genome assembly GCA_019120515.1 of Candidatus Blautia avicola. GTDB lineage: Bacteria > Bacillota > Clostridia > Lachnospirales > Lachnospiraceae > Blautia > Blautia avicola. The sequence continues at coordinate 13,703 of DWUY01000290.1, forward strand.
TGCATTGTAGCAGTCGTCGATAATGGTATACCTGTCGGTATGGATAATATGGAATCTGCCGCTTACCGGCTGAAGGCTCTGGATCCCTTCTTTGATCTCCTCTTTTGAAAGACCGTAGATCTGTCCCACCGCCGCGGCTGCCAGGGCATTATATACCATATGCCGTCCCGGCACGGGAATCAGGACCTTAAAAGAGTCTCCTCCCATATGTATCCGGCAGGAGATCCCCCGAAGGCCTTCCGGCTGCACCTGGTCTGCCCAGATCCCCTGATGGTTCTCCAGTCCGAAAAATACAGGACGGATCCCTTTTACTTCTTTTACTGTCACCAGCTTGTCGTCATCACCGTTTAAAACGATGTGTCCATCCTCTCTGAGGAAGTCAAAAATTTCTGTCTTGGCCTTTAAGATCCCGTCCCTGGATTTGAGAAATTCCAGATGACACAGACCGATGTTGGTGATCACACAGGTATCCGGCCGTGCGATCTTGGCCAGTCTGTGCATCTCTCCGAAATCACTGATTCCCATTTCCAGCACTGCCATCTCATGTTCATCCCGCAGGTTGAACACCGTAAGAGGCAGGCCCAGCTCATTATTGAAATTCCCCTGGGTCTTCAGCACCTTATATTTCTGAGAAAGTACCGAGGCGATCATTTCCTTGGTGCTGGTCTTTCCCACGCTGCCTGTGATCCCCACAACAGGGATTTTCAGCTGCTTCAGATAATATTCCGCAATATCCTTTACCGCCTGAAGAGAAGAGTCCACCTGGATATAGGGATAAGGCTTTTCTCCCAGATCTTTCTCGGAAAGAGTGGCCAGAGCCCCCTTCTCTATAACTCCTTCTATAAAATCATGGCCGTCCGCCCTCGCTCCTTTAATAGGCACGAAAAGACTTCCTTCCTGGACTTTTCTGCTGTCTGTGTAGATTCCTGTGACTTCCCTGGTCTTATCTGCTTCAGAGCCTTTATAAATTCCTTTACATGCCTGGGCAATATGCTCTAACGTCAGATTCTTCATTGCCTGTTTCCCCCTAATGATACTTATTTAATGAAACCTCTATAAGCTTTTCGCAAAGCCGGGGATAACTGATCCCGATGACCTTTGCTTCCTGAGGGATCAGACTGGTAGGCGTCATTCCCGGCAGGGTATTCGCCTCAAGACAGTACATATTTCCCTCTTCGTCCATGATAAAGTCCAGTCTGGCATAGGCCTGAAGATGGAGAGCCCTGTATCCTAGTTCCGCATAGTTCTGCATTTCCTTGGTGAGCATTACAGAGATGTCTGCAGGACAGGTCTCTACACAGGAGCCTTCCTGGTATTTATTCTTATAATCATAGAATCCTTCCAGAGGAGCGATCTCAATGACAGGATAGGCTTTTCCGTCTACTACTGCCACGGAAAATTCCCGGCCCTGGATAAACTGCTCTACCACAACTTCATCTTCATAGGAAAAAGCTTCTGCCAGAGCCATTTCATATTCTTTCTGATCTTTAGCGATACAAACTCCCACGCTGGAACCTCCGCAGCAGGGCTTTACGATCACCGGGAAATCCATGCCGTAGTCCGCCAGTCTGGAAGTGCAGGTTTTCTTATCCAGAGTAACCCCCTTTGGAGTAGGGACTCCCGCCGCCTCAAAGATCACTTTTGTGATCCCTTTATCCATAGCCATGGCGCTGCTTAAAGGATCTGAACCGGTATAGGGGATTCCCATAAGATCCAGTACAGACTGGACCTTTCCGTCCTCTCCATTAGCTCCGTGGAGAGCCAGGAATACGATATCTGCCTGTCTGCAGATATCCAGCACATAAGGTCCGAAGAACTCTCTCCGCTCTTTCATGGTTTTTTCCAGATCCCGGCTTTTTTCCTCCATCCATGCGGCTTCTTTTTCCACATCATATTCTGCGGGAAAAAGGTCTTCTTCCAGCTTTTCCCGTCCGAAATAAGCGTCTAAGAGGACTGCCCTGTGGTTTCTCTCCCGAAGAGCCGTGCAGACTCCTTTTCCGGAAACAATGGAAACTGCTCTCTCTGTACTGTTTCCTCCGGCTAAAACTACTATATTCATATCTTAACTCCTTTTGACCCTGGTATTTTAATATACTACTACAGGAACTCCCTTTTCGATATTATTGTAAATGGTTGCGGCATTCTCCGTAGGCGTATTCACACAGCCATGAGAACCGTTGTTAAGGTAGATAGAACCTCCGAAGCTGGATCTCCAGCTTGCGTCATGGATACCCACATTGGCATAGAAAGGCATCCAGTAGGACACTGAAGAATTATATCCTTCCCCTACCAGTGTGGCGTCACGCTCCTTATACATGATCGCGTAAACTCCGGTATGGGTATCCCAGCCTTTGTTGTGGCAGCCGGTAACTACATCTGTATCCACGATCAGCTGTCCGTCTTTATAAAACCACATATGCTGCTGATCCAGGCTGATCTCTACATAAGTATTTCCTATATCGTTGGTACCCCGGCAGTATCCGGTATAAGTGTACTCCGGCTCAATAGTCTGGGACTGTCCGCTCTTGATAGTATCTATGATCTTTGTCGTAGTATCGTTGGGCGCGATCAGCCAGCCGTAATCTCCTCCGCTTACAGTGATAGTCTGCCCGGAAGAGGCTTTAAACTGCCTGGAACTGCCAAAGGTATCATATTTGTACTGGAGCTGCTGGACATACGCCCGCACCTTGTCCCGGTCAAGATCCACATTACCCGCTTCATCAGTGGTCAGCCAGTCCTTCATCACATCTCCATTGATCACTTCCTGCCTGTCCGAAAAGCTGATGGTAACTGTCACGGTAAGGAACTTATTTCCCTCGTCTCTCTGTTTTGCCAGATTCTCATCTGTGCTGAGGATTGTTGGTTCTATGTAGCACCCCGCCTGATCCAGATCTAAAAGAGTCTCTCCGCTGTCAATGGCGTTTTTCACAGCTTCTTTTACCTTATCGCTGTCAAGGGCGGTTCCCTGGGTCTCTTCCACGATCACATACTGGCCGTTCTGCACCTCCAGATGAGCGTCCACCGGCTGTACTATATTTTCTTCCTTAAAGCAGTCCAGAGCGTCCACTGCCTCGTTTAATGCATTTTCGTCATAAGAAGTAGTGGCAGACAGTGTGTAATCCTGCTGTCTGGCAAAGGACAAAAACCATGTAAAAGGATTCTGCTGCTCTTTTAACTCCTGTATTTTCCCGTCGCTTATGTATTGCATACTGATCTGGGACGCGCTGATGGTCTCGCTTTTATCTCCCCGTTCTTTCAGGACCAGCTGATAGGAAGCGATCTGGCTTTCCATATTGTTTTCCACTTCTTCCACTGTTTTTCCTGAACAGTTCATGCCGTTGATCTCTGTGCCTGACAAAAAGCGGCTGGAATAGTAAAACACTCCAATGCCATAGGCAATGACCAGCAGGGCCACATACCCAATGAGAACGCCCAGCATGATCTTCTTCGCTTTTTTGTATTTTCCTTTCTTGGTTTTCTTTTTTGCCATATTTCTTACCCCTTTTCAACTCTCACTGTTTCGTTTCAGTATAGCACAAATTTTCTTCCATACCAACCCCGTATCCGGGAGAATTCTCATGTTTCTTTCCCAGGGATCGGCCCCGTCCGATCCCCGGGATACTCGGTCAGCTCACGGCACAGCCGTTCGCTGTCCGTTGCCCGGCAAATGCCTGCCCGTGCAAGCACGGCAGGCGCTTTCCGGGCGTATCGCATAAAAAGCGGCGCCGTGAGTCTTCACAGCGCCTTAACATTCCTGACAACAGGCGTTTTTAAGGGCCAAACGTCTGTTGCTTAATTTTCTTCCAGTAACTTATCAATACTTACCAGCTTTACGCTGAGAACAAAGATTTCTGTTGCCAGCTGCAGTTCTTCCAGTGACGGGAAGCTTGGAGCAATACGGATATTACTGTCTTTTGGATCGATGCCATATGGATAGGTAGCGCCGGCTTCTGTCATCTTCAGTCCTGCCTCAGCCGCCTTTGCAACGATCTTCTTCGCACAGCCTTCCAGTGCGTCAAAGGAAATGAAATAACCGCCCATTGGTTTGGTCCAGGTTCCGATCTCAGTTCCTCCCAGTTCCTGCTCCAGTGTATTTTCTACTGCCTCAAATTTCGGACGGAGGATCTCCGCGTGTTTCTTCATATGCTTATGCATACCTACAATGCCGCCGAAGAAACGCACGTGACGAAGCTGATTGATCTTATCATGGCCAATGGTCTGTACGGTCATATGCTCCTTGATATCCGCCAGGTTTCTCGGTGAAGCCGCGATAGCCGCAATACCGGATCCCGGGAAGGTAACTTTTGAAGTAGAAACATATTTATAAACCATATCCGGATTTCCTGCCTTCTCACATTCATCCAGGATCTCCAGCAGAAAGTCCTGATGTTCATCATAGAGATGGTGGATACAGTAAGCGTTATCCCAGAAAATACGGAAATCTTCTGCCGCCGGTTTCAGTCTGGCAAATCTCTTTACCGTCTCGGCGGAATAGGTGATACCCTGAGGATTGGAATATTTCGGTACACACCAGATACCCTTAATGGCAGGGTCGGAACTTACCAGTTCCTCTACCATATCCATATCCGGCCCTGTAGGAGTCATAGGTACATTGATCATCTCAATGCCAAAATACTCTGTGATCCGGAAATGACGGTCATATCCGGGAACAGGGCATAAGAATTTTACTTTATCCAGCTTGCACCATGGAGTGCTGCCGCAGACACCGTGGGTCATGGAACGGGAAACTGTATCAAACATCACGTTCAGACTGGAATTTCCGAAGATGATGATATGCTCAGGAGAAATCTCCATCATTTCTCCCAGAAGTCTCCTGGCCTCGGGAATACCTTCCAGAAGTCCGTAGTTACGGCAGTCAATGCCGGTTTCGCATTTCAGCTTATCGGTGCTTTTTAACTCTTCCAGCATGCCCATAGACAGGTTTAACTGTTCTTTACATGGTTTTCCTCTGGACATATCAAGGTTTAATCCCTTGGCTTTCACTTCTTCAAACTGCTTCTCTAAATCGCCTTTCATGGCCTGTAACTGTTCTTTGCTAAGTTCTCTGTACGGTGTCATGGTTTTCCTCCTGGTCTTTTTTGATTTCACTGCTTCCTATTGTATCCGGCGCATGATATGGTGTCAAGCATTTCTTGCATTTTTGTGTTTTTTTACCGGAAAAATACCGGTTTTTTTATTTTTATATGCAACTTCACGTCACCTCTCCTGCAAAATCACTGATTTTTATGAACTCCCAGCAGCTTTCCCGGAAGAAGGAGCAGTTCATGAAATACCAGCGGCAGGACAGAAATCCCCAGAAGAAGCTGCCACTCTCCAAAGGATAACTGCTTGGTGCCGAAAGCATCTACCAGCCAGGGTACCTCTGTGACCAGCACCTGTAAAAAGATCCCCAGGAAAAAAGCCAGGATCATAAAGGGATTTTCCAGATGGTTCATCCGGAATATGGAACGCTCCCTGTCCCGCATCCCCCAGGCATGGAAAAGCTGAGAAACCCCCAGGACTGTAAAAGCGTAGGTCTGGCCGCCCAGATAGAAGGCGTAAAGAGTAATGCCTCCTATTAATATCCCGTAGAAGATCGTAAAGAGCCAGCCTCCATGGGCGAAGATCCCCTCTTTGGGATCTCTGGGATTCTTGCTCATCAGAGCTTTGGCGTCATTTTTATCCACTCCCAGCGCCAGTGCAGGAAGGGAATCTGTGATCAGGTTCACCCACAGGATATGACTTGCCTTTAACGGCGCCGGCAGCCCCAGAAGAACCGCCACAAACATTGTCAGGATCTCTCCGAAGTTGGAAGAAAGGAGGAAAAGGATCGCCTTCTTAATATTTACATAAATACTCCTTCCCTCTTCCATGGCTTTTTCTATGGTAGAAAAATTATCGTCTGTAAGGATCATATCCGCTGCATTTTTCGCCACATCTGTACCATTTTTTCCCATAGCAATGCCAATATCCGCTGCCCGCAGAGAAGGGGCGTCGTTTACCCCGTCCCCGGTCATGGCAACGATCTGTCCTGCCTCCTGGAAACCTCTGACAATCTTTACCTTATGAGCCGGTGTGACCCTGGCAAAAACCCGGATATGAGGGATCTTCCGGCGAAAGGCTTCCGGACTCAGGCTGTCTATTTCACTGCCTGTCATACACTGGTCTATGGAATCTGCAATACCGATCTTTCTGGCAATAGCAAAAGCAGTCTCCTTATAGTCTCCTGTGATCATAGCCACCTTGACTCCTGCTCTTTTCAGGATCTTGACAGAGGAGGCGGCTTCCTTTCTGGGCGGATCGATCATTCCTGCCATTCCCGCAAAGACCAGCCCTCGCATAAGACCGGACTCTGTCTTTTCCTCTACCCTTTCCCGGTAAGCCAGAGCCAGGATCCTCAGGCCTTCTTTTGCCATCTGTTCCATGGCCAGGCGGATCTTCATCTTTCTGGCCTGGGTCATAAGCTCCTGCCGGTCGCCGATCTGGACATAACTGCATTTTTCCAGAAGATAGTCGCAGGCCCCTTTTACATAGACGGTTTCATGGCCGCTGTCTCTATGTACACTGATCATATATTTCTTTTCTGAATCAAAGGGTACCTCAAAAGTCCGGGGATACTGTTCCAGCAGTCTTTCCCGGTCGTATCCCATATCTTTGCCCATATGAAGGAGCGCCAGTTCTGTAGCGTCGCCGATCTCCTGTTTTCCCAGAATGCTGTTATTACAGAGGAGAAACCCTTCTGTCAGCCTGGGAAATTCCCTTTTTCTCACTTTGGAAACCGGAAGGATCATGTCGTTGGCATAAATCTGAGCTACCCTCATGTGGTTTTCCGTAAGGGTGCCTGTTTTATCGGAACACACAACCCCGACAGATCCCAGAGTTTCCACAGCAGGCAGTTTCCGGATAATGGTGTTCACCTTCACCATACGCCCTACTCCCAGGGCCAGCACTATGGTCACCACAGCAGGCAGGCCCTCCGGTATGGCCGCCACAGCCAGAGAGATCGCCAGAAGGAGCATCTGGAGCATATCCCTGTGCTGGAAAAGCCCCAGCACAAATAAGGCCAGACAGAATCCCACAGCAGTAATGCTCAGGATTTTTCCAAGATCCCCAAGCCTCTTCTGAAGAGGTGTATGCTCCCCGGTGACCTGGTTGATCATATGGGCGATCTTCCCCAGTTCCGTATCCATTCCTGTTGCGGTAACGATCCCTTCGCCGCTGCCTTTCATGATCTGGGAAGACATAAAAAGCATATTTCGCTTTTCCGGGGCAGGCAGGCCCGGACCTAAAGGCAGGCAGGTTTTCTGTACAGGGAGAGATTCTCCTGTAAGGGCAGACTCATCTGCCGACAGCCCCCTTACCCTTAAAAGCCGGATATCCGCCGGCACCTGGTCTCCTGCTTCTACCTTCACCAGATCCCCCTTTACCAGATGAGCGGCAGGGATCTTCCGGTATTCCTCTCCTCTCTTTACAAGGGCTTCCGGGGCAGTGATCTTCTTCAGAGCCTCCATGGCCTTTACTGCCTTCCCCTCCTGAAATACACCTACGGCTGTATTCAGAAGTATCACCGCCAGGATGATCCCTGTATCGCTGAATTCCCGCAGGAGCATGGAAATCGCCGCCGCCACAAAAAGAATGAAGATCATAGGATCATTGATCTGTTCCTGTACCATATCCCAGAAGTTTTTCTCTTTTCCTTTTTTCAGAACGTTTTCTCCCTGGCTTTCAAGACGCCGGCCGGCTTCCTCCTGTGTCAGTCCTTTTTTCGGATCCGTATCCAGGATCCGGCAAATTTCTTTCTCTTTTAAAGTCTCATACATGGCACACCTCCCAGATCAGGGACAGAGATTGTCTGCTAACTCAATGTATGCGCAGAAAATAAAGAAAAGACGTTTATTTCTCCCCTCTGATAAATCTGATCCATAACGATACCGCCGGGGAACCGAATCCATTATATAAATTCTACTGCCGGGTTGCCTGTATTTTTTCCTTCTGTTATACTATCCATGTCAGAAAATTAATCGCACAGGGGCAGAATATTTCTTGCCCCGATCTCAGAAAACAAAGAAAAAGAAAGGATTCTATATGTGGATCGCAGATAAATGGAAAGACTATGAAGTAATTGATACTTCCGGCGGTGAAAAGCTGGAAAGATGGGGAAAATACCTGCTGGTCCGTCCGGACCCCCAGGTCATCTGGAACACCCCCAGGAACCATGCCGGATGGAAACATCCTAACGGACATTACCACAGGAGCAAAAAAGGCGGCGGCGAGTGGGAATTTTTCGATCTTCCCGAGCAGTGGAAGATCCGCTACAAAGACCTTACCTTTAACCTGAAGCCTTTCAGCTTCAAGCATACCGGGCTCTTCCCGGAACAGGCGGTAAACTGGGACTGGTTCTCGGAAAAGATCCGAAACGCAGGAAGGCCGGTAAAGGTGCTGAACCTTTTTGCCTATACCGGAGGAGCCACCCTGGCGGCCGCTGCCGCAGGGGCCAGCGTCACCCATGTAGACGCTTCCAAAGGTATGGTCACCTGGGCAAAGGAAAACGCGGTTTCTTCAGGGCTGAAGGACGCTCCTATCCGCTGGCTGGTAGACGACTGTGTAAAATTTGTAGAGCGGGAGATCCGCCGGGGAAATACTTATGACGGGATCATCATGGATCCGCCTTCCTACGGAAGAGGCCCCAAAGGAGAGATCTGGAAAATTGAAGACAACATCCACCATCTGATACAGCTATGTGTCCGGATCCTCTCAGAAAAGCCTCTGTTCTTCCTGCTGAATTCCTATACCACCGGACTGGCTCCGGCAGTGCTCACCTACATGCTCTCCGTGGAACTGAAAAAATTCCACGGCAGGGTAGAGTCTCAGGAGATCGGCCTTCCGGTAACCCAGACCGGACTGGTCCTGCCCTGCGGCGCCTCCGGACGCTGGGAGGCAGAATGAGAGGCATATCATGAAGAAAAAACTATTGATCATCACTACCGGAGGGACCCTGGCATGTATCCAGGATGAAAAAGGACTTGTGCCAGGTCTCTCCGGCCAGGATATCCTGGCTTATATATCCGACATTACAGACCTGTACCAAGTAGATTTTCTGGAGCTGTTCCAACTGGACAGCGCCAATATCCAGCCGGAAAACTGGCAGAAACTGGCAGAAACCATCTATGAAAAACACCGGGACTATGACGGCATTGTAATCTTTCACGGCACAGATACTATGGCTTACACCTCTTGTGTGCTGTCCTTTATGCTGCCTAACATTCCCATACCCGTGGTACTTACCGGAAGCCAGCTCTCCATCCTGAATCCACTGGCCGACGCTGTGGAAAACTGCCGCTGTGCCATCCATATGGCGGCCAGTTCTATTCCCGGTATCTTTCTGGCCTTTAACCGGAAAGTGATCCTGGGCACCCGGGCTTCTAAAGTCCGCACCACCAGTTTTCATGCCTTTGAAAGCATTAATTATCCCTATATCGGAGAGATCAACTCCCGGGGACTGGATCTTCAGGCTTCTTTCGTACCAAGGCTTACAGGTCCCTGCAGGCTGAAGGCGGCGCTGGAAAAAAAGTATTTCTCATCAAGCTTGTTCCCGGCTTTGACGGCAGTATTTTCCAGCTTCTTTTTGCCCAGGGCTACCGGGGACTGGTCATCGAGGCCTTCGGTCTGGGCGGTATCCCCTCCCTTTCCTCGGAAGTCATGGAGGACCTGGAAAAGGTGATCCGTCAAGGTATGGTAGTGGCGGTAAAAAGCCAGTGTCCCTACGAGGGCAGCGACCTTTCTGTCTACGAAACCGGCCATGCCGCCCTGAAAGCAGGAGTGTTCCAGGCATATGACATGAGTACGGAGGCAGTAGTGACCAAGATCATGTGGCTGCTGGGAAATTTCCAGAAACGGGAAGAAATTGAAAAATACTTTTATAAAAATCTGGCAGGAGAACTCCGGATCCCGGAAACTATCCTGCTGTAACAGAAAATACAAAGGAGCGTCTGTTTTGATCTTAAAAAATATTTTTATGTACTTTGCATTTATAAATGTCCTGGCTTTTGTCTGTTTTGGTATTGATAAACAAAAGGCAAAGACCCACCAGTGGAGAATCTCAGAAAAGACCCTGATGGCCATCGCTATCTGCGGCGGATCCATAGGGGCCATCCTGGGCATGCGTTTCTTTCACCATAAGACCCAGCATGCCAAATTTGCCCTGGGCCTTCCGGCGATCCTGATCCTGCAGGGTATCGCCGCCATTCTTATATACAGTCTTATCTAAAGGAGGAAATATTATGAACGGATCTACATTCGGCAATATTTTTAAAATCACTACCTGGGGGGAATCTCACGGGAAAGCTATCGGCGTGGTCATAGACGGCTGCCCGGCAGGTCTGCCTCTTACAGAAGAAGACATCCAGAAATTTCTTAACCGGAGGAAACCCGGCCAGTCCCGGTTTACTACCAAACGCCAGGAGGCTGATCAGGTACAGATCCTTTCCGGAGTATTTGAAGGAAAGACCACAGGCACTCCGATTTCCCTTATGGTGCCCAACACTGACCAGCGTTCCAGAGACTACAGCGAGATCGCCAATTATTACCGTCCCGGACACGCAGATCTGAACTATGACCGGAAATACGGGTTCCGTGACTATCGGGGAGGCGGGCGTTCCTCAGGAAGAGAGACCATTGGAAGAGTTGCCGCAGGAGCCATAGCCTCAAAGATCTTAAAAGAACTGGGGATCTCCCTGTGCGCTTACACCTGTGCTATAGGCCCTGTAACGATCGACAGGACGCGCTTCGACCAAGAAGAGATCTTCCGCAATCCCCTGTATATGCCAGACGCCCAGGCAGCTCTGAAGGCCCAGGAATGTCTGGAGCAGGCCATGAAAGAGACCAATTCCCTGGGGGGCATGGTAGAGTGCGTCATCACCGGCGTTCCCGCAGGCCTGGGAGAACCGGTCTTTGATAAACTGGACGCTGCCCTGGCAAAAGGGATCCTTTCCATCGGCGCAGTAAAAGGTTTTGAGATCGGCTCCGGTATGGCTGCCGCCAGATCAAACGGCCTGGAAAACAACGACGCCTACGGAGTAGACGAACAGGGAAATCTTATTAAGAAAACCAATCATTCCGGCGGCATCACCGGAGGACTCAGCGACGGAGCTCCCATCATCTTCCGGGCAGCCTTTAAGCCTACCCCGTCTATAGCCTCTGTCCAGGAAACAGTAAACCGCCAGGGAGAACCTATCGAAGTCCGCATAAAAGGCCGCCACGACCCCATCATTGTTCCCCGGGCTGTGGTAGTGGTAGAATCTATGGCCGCCCTTGTGATCCTGGACGCTCTTCTGGCTTCCATGACTACAAGAATGGACCGGATCAAAAGTTTTTTCCTGGACAGATAAAAGGAAACCAGCCCCTGAAAGTTTTTATCCATAATTATTAAGAAAATCTTTCGTTTTTACACACGTCACTTTTTAATATTGTAATTTATATTTACATCATAAAACAGGAGAGTAACATCATGGAAATGAATCACATTTTAATCGTGGAGGATGACAAAGATATCAGAGAAGGAGTGGGGATCTACCTGAAAAGCCAGGGATACCAGGTTTTCATGGCTGCTGACGGCGTGGAAGGTCTGGAAGTTCTGGACCAGGAAGAGATCCATCTGGCTATCGTGGACATTATGATGCCCCGTATGGACGGTATCACCATGACCATGAAACTGAGAGAAAAACACGACTTCCCTGTGATCATGCTTTCCGCAAAGTCCGAGGAAGTAGATAAGGTCATGGGCCTGAACATCGGTGCAGACGACTATGTGACAAAGCCTTTCACTCCCATGGAACTGATGGCAAGAGTGAATTCCCAGATGCGCCGCTACCGGAGATTCATGGAAAAACTCCAGGAAAAGGAAGCCCAGAATTCAGATACGGTTTATACCATCGGCGGTCTGGAAGTCAATGAAAGCACCTTTGAAGTCCGGGTAGACGGCGCTCCCGTTAAAATGACTCCCATGGAGTTTAAGATCCTCCTGTTGCTGATCAAAAATCCTGGCAGGGTTTTCTCGGCTGACGAAATTTACGAGCGGGTATGGAATGAACGGGCAGTAAACACGGAAACCGTCATGGTCCATGTCCGTAACATTCGTGAAAAGATCGAGATCAACCCTAAGGAGCCAAAATATTTAAAGGTGGTGTGGGGAGTTGGATACAAAATCGAAAAACAATCATAAACTGGCAGTGCTGATCATCGCTCTGGTGATCCTCCTGCCTTCTCTGGCCATGATGTTTATCAGGCCGCATTATATCAGCCGTCAGAAAGAAGACGGACAGATTTCCTACTCAAATACAGACTTAATGGACCAGCTTGTAAAAGATACTTATGTCCTCTACGCGGAGGAATATCAGAGAGAACATGGAAGCGACGTGACGCCCTTTGAGATCTTTTTCCAGAGAGATACCTCCGTAGAGGAAAACACCCCAGAGGAAGATACCTCGGATAAAGAAGCCTCCGGCGACTCTGCTTCCGACAGCCCTTCCCCGGAAAACAGCCAGACCCAGGATCCGGCATCTGGAGAAAACGCCTCCGATGCTGCATCTTCAGAAGAATCTACCAGTGATCCATCTGAGGAGACGGCCTCTTTAGAAGAAACCTCCGAAGAGACTTATGAAGATGATATAAGCAGCGTTGCCTATGCTTTCCAGGACAATATGTACAGCGAATGGAGAGATGATTTCTCTGATATCCGCTCTTTTATTGAATATGAGGTGCTGGACGGAAAGGGGACTACTCTGGACACCAACCAGTCTTTGGCAGATTCCCAGGAATCTCTCTATAATTCCCTGAGCAATATCCAGACCAATTCCGTATTGCACGCAGACAGCGGATACGCCTTTGTGGCTGTGATCAAATATGGAAAAAAGGGAAATATTGAATCCACGACTTTTCTTACCCATGAAAGAGATAACGCCTCTCAGGCTTTAAACGAGCTGGCCCGGTCAGATCCCGGAGAATATCTCCGTGACTACTATTATTATTCCGGCGCTTTCCAGCCTCCTCAGGACAGGATCTACTGCTTCGCCATGACCCAGACGGCTCTGGAATCTTATTCTTCCGATTATGATCCTTCCATTTTGTATGCCGACGGCTACAGCACAGGGGCTGATCTGGTGGTCCTTTTTATGACATTTGTGGGATTTGTATGTGCCGCCGCTCTTCTCCTTCCTTTTATAAAGGCCTTAGAGACCGGAAATGAAAAAATTTTTTCCTACCCCTTTGAGCCGGTATGCCTGATCGCTCTTTGTGTGATCAGTGTTGCAACCAGCATAACAGCCAATCCCGGCACTCTGGATCATCAGTCTATCCGAAGTGTGCTCATAAGCATAGGTCTCTATGAAAAAGCGGCTACAGTGATCCAATACCTGTGGGGACTTTTAGGCTGGGTACTGATCTTTGCCGTATGTTACTGGGCGGCAGCCTGTTTCCGGCATATTTTCACCATGGGGCCGAAAGAATATCTCCATAAGCGAGTCCTGACCTACCGTTTCTGGCCCTGGATCACCAAATGGTGCCGCCGGATCTATCAGGGACTCCTTCATGTAGATCTCCGGGACAATGCTTCCCGGATACTGTTAAAACTGGTCCTTATCAACTTTATCATACTGGGCTTTATCAGCCTTCTATGGTTCTGGGGACTGGCGGCTCTGATCGTTTACTCCGTGATCCTCTTCTTCCTTCTGCGAAAATATGTGCGGAAGGTCCAGGATCAGTATCAGCTTCTCCTTCAGGCCACCAATGAATTGGCCCAGGGAAATCTAAACGGAACCATACCGGAAGACCTGGGCGTCTTTGAACCTTTCCGGGAAGAGATCGATAAGATCCGCGCCGGTTTCCGCAAGGCGGTAGACGAGGAAGTAAAAAGTACCAGGATGAAGACCGACCTGATCACCAATGTGTCTCATGACCTGAAAACTCCCCTTACTGCCATTATTACTTATGTGGATCTGTTAAAAGAGCCTGATCTTCCCAGGGAAACCCAGGAGAAATATATCCGGATCCTGGATCAGAAAGCCAACCGTCTGAAGCTGCTCATCGAAGACCTCTTCGAGATCAGCAAGGCTACCAGCAAAACTGTACAGCTTCATATCGTAGATGTGGACATTGTCAGTCTTCTCCGCCAGGTAAAGCTGGAACTTCAGGACAAGATCGATGCCACAGACCTGTCCTTCCGCTGGCAGTTTCCGGAAGAAAAAGTAATCCTTCCTCTGGATTCCCAGCGCACTTACCGGGTATTTGAAAATCTGCTGGTCAACATTACAAAATATGCTATGCCTCATACAAGGGTGTACATCAACATGGAAGATACGGAAAATCATGTGAAGATCTCTATGAAGAATATCTCAGCTACAGAGCTGACTTTTAACCCCAGCGAGATCACCGAACGTTTTGTAAGAGGAGACGTCTCCAGAAATACCGAGGGAAGCGGTCTGGGCCTGGCTATTGCCAAAAGCTTTACCGAACTTCAGGGCGGCAGGCTGGAAGTTTTCACAGACGCGGATCTTTTCACAGTGGAGATCACCTTTTTAAAGACCTCCAAAAAGACGGATTAACAAAGAAGCTGCCGCATTATTCAAAGTTAAGAACATTTATACATTTTACTGCTCAGTCTGCGCAGCTTTGAGCCTATGGTCTCAAAGCTATGCTCGACAAATCCGAATAAAATCTGTAAATATTCTTGAACTATGAGTAATGCGGCAGCTTCTATATTTTTATTTTCCTTCTTCGGTCTCTATCTGGCAAGCCTTCATGGCTTTCAGAGCATTGTTGTGGCTCTCGGGAGTCACCCCTGCGCAGCAGGCAGGATCTACCCGTACCACCGCCTCAGGCAGGGCAGCTTTCAGGATCATGGCGTTGGAGATCACGCAGATATCCGTGCACAGCCCGATCAGCTCAATCTCCTCATATTCTTTTTCTCTGGCGATCCCGGCCAGTTCCATACTGCCAAAAGTGGGCTTTTCCAGAATCCTGCAGCCCTTCGCCAGTTCTTTCAAGCTGCCGTCAAGTTCCCATCCTTCCGTTCCCTTTACACAGTGAGGCACCGGAAGCTTTCGTCCCTCCTGGGTCATCAGATAATCTTTGTGATGGGTATCCTTTGTAAAGACAACGTCTGCTCCCTGTTCTTTGGCTTTCCGTATTTTCTCAGCCGCCGGCCCTACGATCTTCACTGCTTCTTCTGTTCCCAGGGCGCCGTCAATAAAGTCTTTCTGCATATCCACCACTACTAATAATTTCTTCATACAGCTCTCTCCTTCTCAATAGCTTTTCAGCACATGTTCCTCTTCTCCTTATTTCAGCTCGTTCATTTTTTCCCATGTTCCATCTGCTGCCTGTACTTTTGCGTTGGGATAAACCTTTTCCATCCTCTGATCGTCAAAATGCTGATCCAGAAAGGCTTCCAGGGCGTTATCCGGTTCCGGATGAGTCAGCCTGTCGTTGTACCGGTAAAGGGCAAGGGCCGACATGATCATGTCCACTGTAAGGAACACCACTGCGCACCAGGTAATGATCTTTCCCGGTTTCATAGGGATCTTTTCGATCCAGCGGGAAAATCTGGGATACAGGATCTTGATCCAGACCACTGCGGCGATCCCCCAGAAAAAGCAGTAAAGAAGATTGATCCTTCCTCCCAGATTAAAGGGGATCTCGCTGTAATCCCAGAATACCGTCCCGAAGATCCGTTCGGAAAGCACGCTGCAGGCATATTCATAAAAGCCGCCCAGCACTGTTCCATAAAGGAAAATATACCGGTCGCTCTTATCTCTGTAACGGTATAAAAGAGCCGTCAGAAAACTGCAGCCAAAGCCCCAGACAATACTGAAAGGCCCCCAGACAAAACTGCTGCGGCTCATCCATTCGCCCATGGTAAACCGGCAGAAAACCGTTTCCACCGCCACGCCCACGACCGCGCCGATGATAAACATCCACACCAGCTTATAAAAACTGCAGCCCTGGGCAAAGACCGTGGCCTTTTCCTTTGGTTTCAGTACCTCCAGGATCTTTCCCAGCTGGATATTGGGATAGGCCTTTGTCATACGTCTCTGTACTCTTCTTGTAAGGGCGTTGCCGAAATCCTCGGTAAAATTCTGCACATAGTCAAAAAAAGCCGCCTGGACTGCCGAACGGTGCATCTGCATAACCGTAGCCACACAGAAGACCACATCTGTCAGGACCAGCAGCCCCAGACAGATCTCCAGGACTGTCTCCACCTTATCCGGCAGCATATGTATCAGATTCAGGATCAGCGGATTTATAAACCAGATGCTGGCAACCGCCGCCACGCCGAAAAACAGCAGATGCACGAAATTCAGATACCCCTGGAACTGGAATCTGGCCTGACTGTAATCCCACCATTTTCTGTTAAACACTTTCTCCAGGATCACGCCGGTAATAACGATCACCAGAAAGGCCACCACTGCTCCTCCCAGGAACAGGAAGAAGATCCTGTGCTTCAATTCCGGAAGAAAGATACAATAGGCCGCCCCGATCACCCCGTACACAGGACAGAGGGGCAGATTCAGAAAACCTGTGTTGATAAATCTTTTTCTCCTCATAGCATTGGCGACGACCCCTGCGCACCAGCCCGCAAAAGAATAAACAATAAAAATCCAGAACAAATCAATTCTCGTATATTCCACAATGTCTCTCCTGATCTTTTTTTACATTTTTTTCGTATCTTTTATCATAGCAGAGAAATACGGTAAAAGAAACCCTTTTCCAATTATTTAATATATTTTTATGTGGATTTATTGTCTTGACCAAAGCTATAAATCCAAGTAAAATTATTTTCTAACAGACAGAATCTGCGTTTTTCTAAAAAAATTTAAATTTTTTTCCTGTTATGTGTCATAAATGGCCTGTTTCCCTCGTATATTAATCAGTAATACAATTTTCTATCATCAGTTTAATATGGATTTACGAGTATATTGGCTATATAATAAATCCAGAACATTTTAACGGGAGAACATTTATGAAAAAAAAATTAAGTACTTTTGAAAGACAATTAATGCTGGACGAGATTTTATTCTACAGCATCTGCAGCGATCAGGACAGACAGAAGATACTTGATCAGCAGCCCATGACATTCCAGGATTTCCGCAGGCTTTCCCTGCTGACCGATTACCTGGAACTGGAATATCTCCACAGGTTTATCTGGGATCTGCATGGATACAAATTTATGGACGAAATGGACCGTCTATACAGTCAATGTAAAGAAGGCAATGAAGACCTGCCGGAAATGCTCATGGAAACAGGCCGCTGGCTGGACGATTTCTGGAAACAGGCTCCTAATATCACTGTTTCCTTCCTGCTCCGCCAGATCTTTGCAGACGGCTTAAAAAGCCGACGGAAAAATAATATCACTCTCTATCCCGGTCCTGACAAAGGCAAAGGAAAATCTTCATCCTGATCCGGCACGCCTTCAGACAGGATGAGCAGCAGAAAGGAAATCATATATGAACACACAGCTTCCCCAGGCATTTCTCGAAAGGATGGAAGAAATGCTGAAAGAGGAGTTTCCGGCTTTTCTAGAAAGCTATCAGGCGCCCCGTCAGTTCGGACTCCGGATAAACACAAAAAAAATAAGCACTGAAAAGTTCCTGGAGATCTCGCCTTTTCATCTTACGCCGATCCCGTGGATAGAGAACGGCTTTTTCTACGGAAGTGAGGACAGGCCTTCCCGGCATCCCTACTATCAGGCAGGTCTCTACTACCTTCAGGAGCCCAGCGCCATGACCCCTGCCAGCCGTCTCCCGGTTGTCCCGGGAGAAAGGGTTCTGGATCTGTGCGCTGCCCCCGGAGGAAAAGCGACCGAGCTTGGCAGCCGTCTGAAAGGCCGGGGACTGCTGGTAGCCAATGATATCAGCAGTTCCAGGGCTAAAGCCCTTATGCGGAATCTGGAACTATGGGGGATTGAAAATTCTCTTGTGACCACGGAGACTCCCAAGCGCCTGTCTCAGGTCTTTCCTGAATATTTCCACAAGATCCTTATTGATGCTCCCTGTTCCGGCGAAGGGATGTTCCGCAAGGACCCGGATGTTGCCAAAACCTGGGACTCCTCCCGGCCTGCCTATTTCAGCAGTCAGCAAAAGGAGATCGTTGCCAGAGGTATTTCCATGCTCCGTCCGGGAGGTATGCTGCTCTACTCTACCTGTACCTTCTCTCCCCAGGAAAATGAAGGAGTGATCTCTTTCATCCTAGAAAACTTTCCTCAGATGGAGCTTCTGGACATTCCCGGATACCGGGGATTTTCCAAAGGCTGTCCACAATGGGGAAACGGAGATCCCCGTCTGGAAAAATGTGTCCGGATCTTTCCTCATCATATGGAGGGAGAAGGTCATTTTCTTGCGCTTCTTACGAAAAAGGAAGAAGGAAACCCCGGGCTAACCTTGGAAAATACCCGGGATATCTTCCAGTCTCCCGCCCCCTCCCGGAGCAGGAAAGAAAAAGGCGCCCCACAGAAGACTTCCGGGCTGGATAAGGCTTCCCGGATTCTTCTGGAGGAATTCTTCCGTGAAGTATCGCTCCCCCTGGACACTTCCAGGCTGGAAGTACGGAACGCACATGTATATGCCCTTCCCGGGGCAGGGCCGGAATCTGTCAAAGGCCTGAAGTTCCTTCGCTGGGGGCTGTATCTGGGAGAATTAAAGAAAAACCGTTTTGAGCCCGGTCAGCCTCTGGCCATGGCTCTGTCCGCCGGGGATTATCCCCGGGTTCTGAACCTGTCTTCTTCAGACCAGCGGATCCTCCGTTATCTGGGAGGAGAAACGCTTCTCCTGGAGCCTCCTGAGACAGCCAAAGGCCCCGGATGGTATCTGGTCTGCGCAGACGGCTATTCCCTGGGCTGGGGAAAAGTATCAGGAAATCTCCTGAAAAACAAATATCCCGCCGGATGGCGCTGTTAACGGACAATGCCTCTACCAGATACTTCAAAGGAGTCTCCTATAAAAAAAGACTGCCTTACCCGGAGCCTTTCAAAAAGCTTCCGGATAAGGCAGTCTTCTTTCTTTTTCATACGCCTACTGGGCAGATTCCTCCAGAGGTTCCTCTGCCAGCACCTGCTCGTATTTTTCCAGGATGATATTCTGTATCCTCTCACGGGTTGCAGAATTGATGGGATGGGCAATATCTCTGTATTCCCCGTCCGTGGCCTTACGGCTGGGCATTGCGATAAATAATCCTTTTTCGCCCTCGATGACCTTAATGTCATGCACTACAAATTCTTCGTCAATGGTAATGGAAACCACTGCTTTCATTTTGCCTTCTTTCGCCACTCTTCTTACTCTTACATCTGTGATGTTCATACAACCTTCCCCTTTCATCGCCGCCTTGTTCAGTCGTGCTTTCTGTCTTTTTTGGAATTTTATATTCCGGCAGGTTTTCCCGCCTACAAAGCGGTTTTACCGCTCTGTTCCTTAGTAGATTTATAAAAGCCTAGAACCGCCCGGCATCTCCGCGGCCGGTCCGTCTCCCTTTTGAGACCGGCTTTCATGATAAATTACAGAACGTACCTTTCGTTCTTTTCGATCACTACCTTAATGCTGTCTTCTCCGCAATAATAAGAGTTTGCCCGGATGGTATCACGGCTCTCCACAATGCAGTTCTCAATATGAGTATTATCGCCTAAATATACATCATTTAAGATGATCGAATTTTTGATCACACAGTTATTGCCTACAAAAACCTTCTTGAACAGAATAGAATTTTCCACCTGTCCGTTTATGATACAGCCGCTGGAGATCAGGCTGTTTCTCACATCTGAACCCGGATTATATTTTGCCGGAGGCAGGTCGTCGATCTTGGACTGGATACCCGGATACTGCCGGAAGAAATAATCTCGGATCTCCGGTTTCAGGAAGTCCATGTTTGTCTTATAATAAGACTCCACTGTGGAGATATTGCTCCAGTAAGTATCGATCTTATATCCATAGATCCGTTTCAGGTTCTTATAACGGATAAGGATGTCCTTTACAAAATCATGCCGGTCTTCCTGTCCGCATTTTTCTATCAGCTCTATCAGCTGTCTTCTTCTGATCACATAAATACCTGTAGAGATCGTCGTAGACTGAGTCACCATAGGCTTCTCATCAAACTCTACGATCCTGCAGTCTTCGTTCATCTTAACACAGCCGAATCTGGTAGCGTCCTCTCCGCTGACCTCTGTACACACAACGGTAATATCCGCTCTCTTTGCGATATGATATTCCAGCACCTTATTATAATCCAGTTTATATACGCAGTCTCCTGAGGCAATGACCACATAAGGCTCATGGCTGTTTTTCAGAAAACTGAGATTCTGATAGATAGCGTCCGCCGTTCCCTGATACCAGAAACTGTTATCCGGGGTAATGGTGGGGGTAAATGTATACAGGCCGCCCTGCTTTCTTCCGAAATCCCACCACTTGGAAGAACTTAAATGTTCATTCAGGGATCTGGCATTGTACTGGGTCAGCACAGCTACCTTCTGGATATGGGAATTTGACATATTACTGAGAGCAAAATCTATGCTGCGGTAACTGCCTGCAATGGGCATTGCCGCAATGGCTCTCTTCTGGGATAATTCTCTCATTCTGTGATTATTGCCGCCGGCAAGGATAATACCTATTGCTCTCATTCTGTCTCACCTTCCTTATTCAATGTTTCTCCGCTTTCCAATACGCCTCCCGGATAGTCCTCTGGTGTGGTCTCTCCTACGATAGCCGTATTCTTTCCGATCTTGACATCGGAAGGGATCACGGTATTCTCCCCTACTGTTACCAGTCCGAAAGAATACACATTAGGCTTCAGC
>DWUY01000031.1 GCA_019120515.1 Candidatus Blautia avicola
GCGCACCTTGGAGAAAAATATAAATGTATTTTGGTATTGCTTCAATTCATCTTTCGGAAAGGCTGCATACGCCTGTTCTGCATTCAATACCACATTCAATGCCTTGCCGTAAGCACAAAGACGGTTATAAAAGTTCTCCCGTTTCTTATCATCAACAAGATGCACTTCTACTTCTTCGATATCATGTGGATTTTTCAGATCATCAAACAGCTCCGTTAGCTGGGTATAGGCTTCTCTCAAGCCAGCCACAGATGACATAACATCCACCACAACACCCTTCAAATCACCGCCGTCGAAATTTTCGAGCCCAGCACCACTATACAAATCCATTGCGGTATCCAGTTTTTCAATTAATCCACGGTAGTCTACAATTAGACCGTAGTCCTTACCTTCATACAAACGGTTGGTACGAGCAATAGCCTGAAGCAAACCATGCTCCTTTAATTCCTTATCGATGTAGAGCACCTGACAGATGGGGGCATCAAAGCCAGTGAGTAGCTTGCTACACACAATGAGAATATCGATGTCGCCTACGCAGAACTGATTCTTCATGGACTCTTCATAAGCATCCGCATCGCCGTAGCGGTTCATCATCTTATTCCAGTAGGCAATAACCTTATCGTCAGCGCCTTCGTCTACATCGTCTACCCCCTCCCGAAGATCGGGCGGCGAGATCACCACAGCGCAATTCAGATCTCCAAACTGTTCAAAGCACTCCAAATACCGTATCGCATCCCGTTTATAATTGGTGGCCAACATAGCCTTAAAGCCGGTATCTTTGTACCCTTCAATAAAGTGTTCGTTGATATCCAGTGCAATCCGCTTAATACGGGCATCAGTAGAGGTCAATCGACGGATGCTACTCCATTTCCGGGAAAGGTCATCCCGCTGAGTTTTCGTGAGACGTTTGGTAGTCTGCTTGAACCAAAGGTCAATATTGTCCTCGTCCACATTCTGCTCCACAAAACGGCCTTCGTAAATGAGTGGCACGATAGCCCCATCCTCCACGCCATCCCTGATGGTATATTTGTGGATCAGTTTACCAAACTTCGCCATAGTATTTTTCTCTTTTTTCATCAAAGGTGTACCGGTAAAGCCGATGTAGCAGGCATTCGGAAATACTGCCCTCATTTTGGTAGCAAACAGTCCATAGTTGGAGCGGTGGCTCTCGTCCACCAGCAGAAATACATCCCGTGAAAAGTTTTTGTGCTCCATTTTCTCGACGGTGTTGAACTTGTTGATGATGGTAGTAACCACATCCGCTTTGCCGCTGCCCAGTAGCTCTACCAGATTTCGCCCGCTGGTAGCCCGAGCCGGATTTAATCGAGTATGGGCAAAGGTAGCGGCAATCTGACGATCCAGTTCTTTGCGGTCTGTGACAACAACCACTTTCGGATTGCAGTTGGACAATTCCATTAAGATATACTTCGCCAGCATGACCATGGTCAGGCTCTTACCACTACCCTGGGTGTGCCAGATAACGCCACTTTGACGATTACCCTTCTCATCCGTCTGCCGAATAGTCTTGATAATCTCTTTTATGGCGAAATACTGCTGATACCGGCAGATTTTCTTTACATTGGCATCAAAGAGCACAAAGTACCGAATCAGCTCCATCACTCGTTCTTTGCTGAACAGAGAAATCAGATTCCGGTCCTGCTCGGTGGGAAAGCGGTCGGTCACATACTGTTCCAGTGCCTCTTCCAAAAAAGTGGTATTTTGCTCTTTCCACACAGTCCAAAATTTCTTTGGTGTCCCAGTGGTAGCATACTTTACGCCATTCTTGTTGGTTGCCATCACGATTTGAGCGAACTTATACAGCTGTGGAATGTATTCTTTCTGTTGGTTGCGGATATTCTGTTGCACAGCCTGCTCAACGCTGATCTGGGGCACTTTGCATTCAATGACAGCAAAAGGAATACCATTGATGAACAGCACGATATCCGGTCTAGCGTTATGGAGCTTGTCTCGACTATCCACCGCAAATTCCTCAGTAACATGAAACAGGTTATTTTCTGGGTGTTCCCAGTCAATATATTTCAAATTAAAGCTGAGTGTTTTTCCCTCACTCACAGTCTCTGGGTAACTTTTACCAAGCAAAAGAGCGTCATAAATTTTTTCACTAGTACGCACTAAACCATCAGTTAAAGGCTCATCCAAATCTTCCATAGCACGTTCAATATTAGCGGATGAAAACTCATTATCCGCACCAGCGAAAGCATAACGGTTAAGCCGACGCAACTGCCCCCGGAGAATATCTCTGAGCAGCACATGGTACCGGCTGCCTCTCTGCACCTCGCAGTCCTCCGGTGTAATATAGATGTAACCCATGGACCGTAGCAGATCAATAGCCGGCTGCTGGCTGATATTCTTTTCTAAGTACATGGATTTGTTCATGGTTGCCTCCTTTCGGAAATATCAATAAAAGCAGGAATAGCGGGACGGGAAATCCCGCCTCGCTCTACTGTCTCTGGATTTACTTTTCTTTGCGGACTCCCTTAAAAGGAGTTCCATTCTTTTTGACATCCATAAAACGACCGGTATCACTGTTCCGCTTTACCCATTGTTTTGTAACAGGATTAAAAGTCTGAGAACGGTCTCTTACCGCTCCATTTCTATGTCCGTCACCACTAGGGGAATTGGTTGCCATTATGTATTCACCTCCCTATATTGTCAAGTGATTCTCCCTTTAAAATAAAGGTTTTTCAAGTTACTATCTCAGATAAATGAGCCAAGGAAAGGGGCATTTCTCTGTATCTGGTACGAAAATAGCTGGTTTTGGGTACACGAAGTAAAACGTCTTTGCATTTCGTTTTACATGGCCTTGTGTATACCCATCCATCTATGGCAGCGTACCTCCCGTGTCTACCAGGATCTCCCGCGTCTCCGCCGGGTCCTCACTTCCTTCGTCCCGCCTGCCCATATCCAGGGTGTCGGCTTAGCTCCTTTGCAGGGTCTTGCCCTATGGTGATGATTTCTGCCGACTACTGGCTCATTCTTTGTGTTTTATTTACTGACTTCCGGCACTCTTCCTCATTCCGGCACCTTGCGGCGGACGTTTCCCCGTAAATGATTCCCCGTACCTTTCAGCTGTCCTGTCACAGCTGAATTCAACCCACAGCACTGCATGGACTCAATTCAACTGTGACAAGCATTGATCAACGGTTACTGGTCTGTTCTCTTATGCTGCCTGTATCTGTGGCCTGCGGATATCCCCCATCATTTTCTCCGGGTCATAATCCACCCCTTTGGTCAGTATCACATAAAAGATCCTGATCACTTTGCACGCGACGGCCACCACGGACTGCATCTTCTTCAAAGGATTCTCTTTGCGTGTCCGGTAATACTCATGGATCTCTTTGAACTCCGCATTCTTCCCGATCAGCGACAGCGCCGCCTCATACAGCACATATCTCAGACGTTTCCTGCCCCTGTAACTGATCCGGCTTTCCCCTTTGTGCTTTCCCGATTCATTTGCCACAATCGCATACCCTGCCAGCTTCTGCAGCTGTTTCGGATCTTCGAAACGTCTGATATCTCCGGCTTCTGCAATAAATCCGCTGACGGTAAGCAATCCGACTCCCTTGATTGCCATCAGTTTATCGATGTAAGGGATCTCTTTTAGCTTTTCTTCTATCATTCCAAGCAGTTCTTCCACTCTTGACGCATATACATCCATGTCATTCAGCAGGTTCCTGAGTTCTATCCTTGCCGCTTCCGGCGCTTCCTTACTCCCGATGCTATGCTCCGCAGCCGATACCAGGGTCTTTGCCCTCTTCATTCCGGCGCCCCTCAGCTTTGCGCCCCTCCAGATCCGGTTTACACCTTCCACACCCAGTTTCCGGATATCCTCCGGCAGCGGCGCTGCCTGCAGCACGATCCTTCCGCTGACCGCCTTGAAATCCCTGTAAACGTCTTTATACTCCGGGAAATAGATGGAGAACCATCTGGCGATCCGGTTTTTGGCTCTGGTAAGCTCTTCCTGTGCCTGGAACCGCATGTTTGACAAACTCCTGATCTCTGCATAAACGCCGGTCGGTATATATGGATAAGAAAAACGTCCTTCATTCACAAGACTGGCGATCGTCTTTGGATCTTTACGGTCATTCTTATTGGGATTATTGTCGTCCAGTTCTTTCGACTTTTTTACGTGATGGGGATTTACATGCACCGGCCTCATCCCATTGTCCTGCAGGAATTTTCCCAGGGCGAACCAGTAATGACCGGTTGGCTCCATACCAGGAATCACAACGGATTTGCCATTTTTCTCTAAAAGATCCTCCACCCAGGCTTTGAATGACAAAAAACCTGCTTCGTTATTGCTAAATTCAAAAGGCTTTTTGGTGAATTCATAATTCCTCCAGTCGAAAGCACGGGCAAAATAAGTTTCACTTCCAACATCAATACCAACAATTAAAGTTTTTTCAGTAATGGATGCAATTTTTGCGTTTTGTGTGTTATACTTCATTTCGGATACCTCTCTGTTTAATAAGATTTTTACTAACCGGCAAAGTCAGCAAATCTTATTTTACTCTGAGGTATCTTTTTATCAACCACCTTTCTTGGAATCCTCTATGTTTGTATTATACAGGAAGCTCCTTTATTCTTTTCTGCATCCGCCCCAGCTTTTCCTGAGCCGT
>DWUY01000291.1 GCA_019120515.1 Candidatus Blautia avicola
TCCTCCCAGGGACTGATGCTCCACCGGACATCAGGTTTTATTTTTGATATCGGTATTTTTACAAATATTGAACCGGATCATATCGGCCCTAATGAGCATAAGGATTTTGACGATTATCTCCACTGTAAAAGCCTTCTGTTCAGACAGTGCAAGGTAGGAATTTTTAACGGAGATGATCCTCATCTGGAAAAGATCCTGGAGGGACATACCTGCCAGGCGGAAACATTTGGATTTTCACCAAATGCAGACTTGAGAGCAGAGGATACCCGTCTGGTTACCGGAAAGGGAACTTTGGGCATTGCATATAATGTGAAGGGACTGATGGATTTCCCTGTGGAGATCGATCTGCCTGGAAAGTTCAGTGTTTATAATTCCCTTACGGCCATCGCTGTGTGCCGCCATTTCGGCGTGACGGTGGAAAATATCCAGAAGGCGTTGAAGAACGCCCATGTAAAGGGCAGGATTGAAATGGTAAAGGTTTCCGATGAGTTTACGCTGATGATCGATTATGCCCATAATGCCATGAGCCTGGAAAGCCTTTTGACCACTCTGAAGGAATATAAGCCCAATCGTCTGGTATGTCTTTTCGGCTGCGGCGGGAACCGTTCCAGACTCCGCAGATATGAGATGGGAGAGGTATCCGGAAATCTGGCGGATCTGACGATCATTACTTCTGATAATCCCAGAAACGAGGATCCTCAGGCGATCATTGATGACATTAAGGTGGGAATCGGCAAAACACAGGGAAAATATGTGGAGATCATCGACCGGAAGGAAGCTATTGCCTACGCTATCCACCACGGACAGCCTGGAGACATTATCGTGCTTGCAGGAAAAGGTCATGAGGACTACCAGGAGATCAAGGGCAAAAAATATCCTATGGATGAGAGAGTGCTGATCCGGGAGATACTGGAAGAAGACAGCAGAAAATAAATGAAGGATTTATACGCAGATATTATTGTTGATATTTCCCAGGAAAAATTAGATAAGACCTTTCAGTACCTGGTGCCTCCGGAGATGGTTTCTCAGATCGAGGCAGGAAAAAAGGTCAGGATACCCTTTGGAAACGGAAGAAGAGAAATCAGCGGCTATGTGGTGGGACTTTCTTCGGAACCTAAGATAGAGGCTTCCCGGATAAAGCCCATACTGGCCGTAGAAACACAGGGGATGGAGATTGAATCCCGGCTGATCCAGCTGGCTGCATGGATTGCCAGAAACTATGGTTCCACCATGAACCAGGCTCTGAAAACAGTGCTTCCGGTAAAGGAGAAAGCCGCTGCCAGAGAAAGAAGATATATCTGCCTCAAAGCAGATCCCAGATCCTGCGAAAGCCTTCTGCAGGAATATGTAAGAAAGCATTACCGGGCAAAAGAACGCCTCTTGCGGGCGCTGCTCCAAAAGAAGACGATAGAGTATTCTGCGGCGGTAAAAGAAATGAAGATCAGCGGAGAGGTAGTGAAAGGCTTCGAGAAAGAAGGGCTGGTTTCCATTGAAAGAGAACGGTGCTACAGGACGCCTCTTCCTCAGAACATCCCTGAGAAAAAGGCAGCGGTACTGAACAGGGAACAGCGCCAGGCTGTGGAGGATATCCTGAAAGAATGGGCTTCAGATTTTCCACGTCCTTGTCTGATCAAAGGGGTCACCGGCAGCGGAAAAACCGAGGTTTATATGGAACTTATCCATCATATGCTGAAGGAGCAGAAACAGGTGATACTCCTTATCCCGGAGATCGCTCTGACTTATCAGAATGTGTCCAGATTTTATGCCAGGTTTGGGGAACAGGTTTCCCTGATCCACTCCAGAATGTCCCAGGGGGAACGGTATGACCAGTTTGAGCGGGCAAAAAAAGGAGAAATTTCCATTATGATCGGCCCTCGCTCTGCACTATTTACGCCTTTTCCCAGGCTGGGACTTATCCTGATAGACGAGGAACACGAGGATTCTTATAAAAGTGAAAAAACTCCTTGCTATCACGCCAGAGAGACTGCCATCAAACGTGGGGAAATGGAGGGAGCCTTTGTTGTCATGGGATCTGCCTCTCCCAGTGTGGAGAGTTATTACAGAGCCCAGAATGGAAGCTTCCGGCTGGTATGCCTGAAACAGAGATACGGGGAAAGCACCCTGCCGGCCGTATCAATCGTGGATTTAAGGGAAGAATTAAAGACAGGAAACCGGTCCGTATTCAGCGGTCTGCTCACCAGAAAGATCCAGGAGAGACTGAAAAACAAGGAGCAGGTGATCCTGTTTTTGAACAGGCGGGGCTACAGCGGTTTTGTAACCTGCCGTTCCTGCGGTCATGTGATGAAATGTCCCCACTGCGATGTGTCTCTGACGTCTCACAGAAATGGAAGGCTGATCTGCCATTACTGCGGTTATGAGACTATGGACGTACAGAAATGTCCGGTATGCGGGTCTCCTTATATCGGAGGCTTTCGGGCAGGGACTCAGCAGATTGAGAGCCTGGTGCAGAAAAGCTTTCCAGGGACAAAGGTCCTGCGGATGGATGCGGATACTACCAGGAAAAAGGACGATCATGAAAAGATCCTCTCCGCCTTTGGAAGAGGAGAGGCAGACATTCTCATCGGGACCCAGATGATCGTGAAAGGCCATGATTTTCCACGGGTTACTCTGGTAGGCGTACTGGCTGCAGACCTTTCTTTGTGCAGCGGGGACTACCGGGCAGGAGAGAAAACCTTTCAGCTTCTTCTTCAGGCTGTAGGAAGAGCCGGAAGAGGAGAGAAGGAAGGAGAAGCAGTGATCCAGACCTATCACCCGGATCACTACTGCATCCAGGCAGCCAGTGCACAGGATTATGAGTGGTTCTATCAGGAAGAGATGGATTATCGTTCTCTTATGGGCTATCCTCCCAAAGCGGCTATGGCGGCTGTGCGGGGGGCCGGAAAAGATGAAGAGATCTTGATCCAGGCCATGGATTACTGCAGGAAATATATCGAAAGGATCTATCCGGGAAAAGACCTTATACTGATAGGACCGGCTCCGGAGAGTGTGGCGAAAGTCCAGGATATGTACCGTCAGGTACTGTATATGCGCCATCAGGATCATGAAATTTTGGTAAAGATAAAGAATGCCCTGGAAAAATATATAGAAGTGAACCGGGGATTCCGAAATATATATATACAATATGACTTTACAGTATAGAAAAAGAAAAGGAGGCCGAAAACATGGCACTTAGAAACATAAGAACACAGGGAGATCCGATCTTAACAAAGGAATGCAGAAAGATTGAAAAGATGACGCCTAAGATCCAGGAGCTGATCCAGGATATGTTTGATACTATGTATGATGCTTACGGCGTAGGACTGGCAGCTCCTCAGGTAGGGATTTTAAAGCAGGTGGTAGTTATTGATATCACAGGAGAGGACCCTCATGTGCTGATCAATCCGGAGATCATCGAGACTTCCGGTTCTCAGACAGGAGACGAAGGCTGCTTAAGCCTTCCGGGGATGAGCGGCACAGTAACCCGTCCCAACTATGTAAAGGTAAAAGCTTATAATGAAAATATGGAAGAGATCATTCTGGAAGGAACGGAACTGCTGGCAAGGGCTATCTGCCATGAGACAGATCATCTTCACGGAAAGATGTATACAGAACTGGTAGAGGGGGAACTGCGCCGGACCAATTATGAGGAGGATGATGAGGAATGAGAGTAGTCTTTATGGGGACCCCGGATTTTGCCGTAGGGACTCTGGAAGCTTTGATCGAGGCGGGACATCAGGTTATCGGCGTGGTGACCCAGCCGGATAAGCCAAAGGGAAGAGGCAAAACACTTATGCCTACTCCGGTAAAAGAGGTGGCCCTAAAGCACCAGATCCCTGTGTATCAGCCGAAAAAAGTCCGGGAAGAGGAGTTTACGGAAACCTTGAAAAAACTGGCTCCGGATGTGATCGTAGTGGCGGCTTTCGGACAGATCATCACCAAAGAGATCCTGGAAATCCCCAGGTTCGGGTGCATTAATGTCCATGCTTCCCTCCTTCCTGCTTACAGAGGGGCGGCGCCGATCCAGTGGGCGGTGATCAATGGAGAGAAAGAATCCGGGGTGACCATCATGCAGATGGACGAGGGCCTGGATACAGGAGATATGATCGATAAAGTAGTGGTTCCTCTGGCGGAAGATGAGACCGGGGGAAGCCTTTTTGACAAGCTGAGCCAGGCCGGCGCCCAGCTATGCGTCAAGGTGTTAAAAGATCTGGAAGAAGGCAGGGCAGTCAGAGAAAAACAGCCGGAAGAAAGCACCACTGCCTATGCTTCTATGATCAGCAAAAAAATGGGCGAGATCAACTGGAAAAATCCTGCAAGATCTATTGAGCAGCTGATCCGGGGACTGGATCCCTGGCCCAGCGCCTATACAAAACTCCAGGGGAAAACCCTGAAACTGTGGAAGGCACGGGTGGAAGATGGGCAGGATAAAAAAGGAGAACCCGGCCAGATCATCCAGGTGGAGAAAGACGCCTTTTATGTACAGACAGGAGACGGGATCCTGAAAATAGAAGAACTTCAGCTGGAAGGGAAAAAACGTATGGATACAGGCTCTTTTCTGAGAGGATTCCAGATCCGGCCGGGAGAGATCCTGGGGAAATAACTGTTCAGACAACAGATAAAAGGTTGGATAACTATGGCGAATAAGATAAATTTAAGAGAATTGGTATTGAATATTCTTCTGGAGATCGACAAGGAGGGACAGTACAGTCATCTGGTCCTTCGCAACACCCTGGAAAAATATCAGTATCTGGAAAAACAGGAGCGGGCTTTTATTACCAGGATATGCGAAGGAACCCTGGAATACAGGATCCGCCTGGACTATATCCTGGATCAATTTTCCACGGTCCCTGCAGAAAAGATGAAGCCGGTGATCCGGGAACTTCTCCGTTCCAGCGTATATCAGCTCCTGTATATGGACAATGTGCCGGACAGCGCAGTGTGCAACGAAGCGGTGAAGCTGGCTAGAAAGAGAGGGTTTTACAATCTCACAGGCTTTGTTAACGGAGTCCTCAGAAGGATCGTCCGGGAATATGGAAGCATTCATTTTCCGGAAAAAAACAGTCCGGTGGAATATCTGTCTGTGATCTATTCCATGCCGGTCTGGCTGGTGGAACGGTTCCTGGAGGAATATGATTTTGCCACGACGGAAAAGATGCTGGAAGCGTTTCTGGAAACCCAGCCGGCTACTATCCGGATAAGGGAGTATCAGACGGAGGAAGAGGCTGTGCTGGAAAGTCTCAAAGAGGAGAATGTCACCGTGGAGAAAGCTCCCTATGTGGAGAGAGCTTATTATGTGAAGGATTATGATTATCTTCCGGCCCTCACCGCTTTTCGGAGAGGAAGCATCCAGGTTCAGGATGTCAGTTCCATGCTGGCTGGAGAGATCGCCGGCGTAAAGGAAGGAGACTATGTCATCGACCTGTGCGCCGCGCCGGGAGGAAAGGCCCTCTATCTGGCGGACAAGCTTCATGGGACCGGACGGGTAGAGGCCAGAGATCTGTCTCAGACCAAGACGGATCTGATCCGGGACAATGCCCTGCGGCAGAATTTCCTAAATGTGGTGGTGACAGAAAAGGACGCCACTCAGCTTGACCGGGAATCCCTGGAAAAGGCAGATATCGTTCTGGCAGATGTTCCCTGTTCAGGGCTGGGAGTCATGGGCAAAAAGAAGGACATCAAGTATAAGCTGAATCCGGGAAAGATCCGGGATCTGGTAGGACTTCAGAGAAAGATCCTGGAACAGGCTTCTACTTATGTAAAGCCGGGAGGCACTCTGATCTACAGCACCTGTACTATCGGAAAAGAAGAAAACCTGGAAAATGTACAGTGGTTTACCGAACATTATCCCTATGAGCTGGAAAGTCTGGATCCTTATCTGTGCGAGGAACTCCGGGGAGAGACTACGGCCCGGGGATATCTCCAGCTTCTGCCGGGGATCCATAAGTGCGACGGCTTTTTTATGGCAAGATTAAAGAGGAAAAATGAATGGAACAGTTAGATATAAAATCACAGGATCTTCCGGAGCTGAAGAAGACGGTGGAGGGCCTTTCAGAGAAGCCTTTCCGGGCAAAACAGATTTATGAATGGCTGCATAAAAAGCAGGCGGACAGCTTTCAGGAGATGACCAATCTTTCTGTAAGCCTCCGGGAAAAGCTGGAAAGAAACTGCCAGATCGTATCTCTGAAGGTTCTGGAAGTCCAGACTTCTAAACTGGACGGGACCCAGAAATATCTCTTTGCTCTGCCTGATGGAAATGTGGTGGAAAGCGTTCTGATGAAGTATCATCACGGAAACAGTGTGTGCATTTCTTCTCAGGTAGGATGTAAGATGGGATGCAGGTTCTGCGCTTCGACCATCGGAGGGTGGACCAGGAATCTGCTGCCTTCAGAGATGCTGGATCAGGTGTACAAGATCCAGAAATTATCCAAAGAGAGAGTTTCCAATGTGGTAGTCATGGGTACGGGAGAGCCTCTGGACAACTATGACAATCTTCTCCGTTTTATCCGTATGCTCAGTGATGAGAAGGGCCTTCATATCAGCCAGAGAAATATTACCGTTTCCACCTGCGGCATAGTACCAAAGATGTACGACCTGGCACAGGAGGATCTCCAGATCACCCTTGCCATTTCCCTTCATGCTTCCAATCAGCAGAAGCGGGAACAGCTTATGCCCATAGCCAGAAAATATTCTCTGGAAGAACTGATGAAAGCCTGCAGGAATTACTTCGAAAAGACCGGGAGAAGACTGACTTTTGAATATAGTCTGGTGGGAGGAGAAAATGATTCCCAGGAGGACGCAGAGGAACTGGCGCGTCTGATAAAAGGGCTGAACTGCCACGTAAATCTGATCCCGGTGAACCCGATAAAAGAGCGCAGTTACGTCCAGTCGGACAAAAAAGTTATAGCGAATTTTCAAAATAAACTTGAAAAATACCAAATAAATGTTACTATTAGAAGAGAAATGGGCCGCGATATAGACGGGGCCTGTGGACAATTAAGAAAAAGTTACATTGATAAGAAAGAGGACTCGTAGGATGAAATCATATTCTGTAACAGATGTGGGACAGAAGCGCCAGGTGAATCAGGACTACATATTTGCCTCTGAGGAGCCGGTGGGAAATCTTCCGAATCTTTTTGTGGTTGCAGACGGTATGGGCGGTCATAAGGCAGGAGATTTCGCGTCCAGTTATGCAGTTCAGATCCTGCTTCATTCAATTCTGGAAGATGAAAATCAAAATCCCATTATTATTATCCGGCATGCCATTGAAGAGGCCAACCGGAAAGTTCTGGAAGAGGCAAATCTCCATGAGGAAATGTCCGGTATGGGGACCACAATGGTTCTTGTTACAATCGTTGATGATTATGCCTATGTAGCAAATGTGGGAGACAGCAGACTATATCTGATCGAGGACAGGATCGTCCAGATCACAAAGGACCATTCCCTGGTAGAAGAGATGGTCCGCAGGGGATTGATCACAAGAGAGGATGCGAAACACCATCCGGATAAAAATATTATCACCAGAGTTATCGGCATCGGACCAGAGGTGGAGGTGGATTTCTTTGATATCCATCTGAAGGAGAACAGCAGACTGCTCCTTTGCTCCGACGGTCTGTCCAACATGGTTTCAGATGAAGAGATCTGGAAGATTGCCGAGACCAGCAGTGATCTGAAAGAAATGGGCCTGAGGCTCGTTTCTCTGGCCAATGAAAATGGCGGAAAAGATAATATAGCAGTGGTACTGGTACAGCCAGACACAAAAGAGGTGGAAGTATGTTAAATGTGGGAGTAATCATAGGAGAGCGTTATGAGGTTGTGAGCCGGATCGGATCCGG
>DWUY01000292.1 GCA_019120515.1 Candidatus Blautia avicola
GGTCTGGCAGTCCTTCCTGCAAGACTGAAAGAAGAACTGGAGCTTCTGGCCCAATATATCCTGGAAGGAAAAGATCCTTCTGAAAACGAAATGCTGGAGAAACACAGCGACTGGGTAAAGGGATTTCTCCCGAAATATCCGGATATCACAAAGGACAATGTAATGGATATCCTTCAGGAAGAGGTAGGACAGGTATTTGTCCATGTGCTGGAGGATGCCGGCGTTTACAAATGCACGCCGGAAGGAAGAGAAGCTTTCCGCCGTTTTATCAAAGCTTTATAAGAGAAATCATGCAAATTGTCATGAAAACAAAAAAGATAGGCGCTCCTGCCTGTCTTTTTTGTTTCCTTTATGCTATACTACTGTAAAAAGAGAGAATTATCCAACAACAAGGAGAACAGATATGAAGGAAAAAATCCTGCTGATAGACGGACACAGTATTTTAAACAGAGCTTTTTATGGGCTTCCGGAACTGACCAATTCTGAAGGCCTCCATACCAATGCCATTTACGGTTTTCTCAATATTTTATTTAAGATGCTGGAGGAGGAAGCCCCTGATTACCTAACGGTAGCTTTTGATCTGTCAGCGCCGACCTTCCGCCATAAGATGTATGACGCATATAAAGGGACCAGAAAGCCTATGCCCGGGGAACTGCGAGAGCAGGTGCCGGTCATGAAAGACGTGCTGGCGGCTATGGGCGTGAATATTGTATCCAGGGAAGGCTATGAGGCAGATGATATTCTGGGAACCCTGGCCAGAAAAAGCGAGGCCCAGGAAATGGATGTGACCATCCTTTCCGGTGACCGGGACCTGCTTCAGCTGGCCACCGACCATACCTGTATCCGAATCCCCAAGACAAAGGGAGGAAAGACTACCATTGAAGATTATTACGCCAAAGATGTGGAAGCGGCTTATCAGCTTACCCCTCCACAGATCATAGAACTGAAAGCGCTGATGGGGGATTCTGCCGACAACATTCCCGGCCTTCCAGGCGTAGGGGAGAAAACCGCCACCAAGCTCCTTCTGGAATACGGCACTGCGGAAAACGCTTATGCCCATGTGGAGGAGATCAAGCCTAAGAAAGCCCAGAACGCCTTTCTGGAACATTATGATCTGGCAGTGCTGAGCCGGAAGCTGGCTACCATCAATACAGACAGTCCGGTGGAGCTGGATCGGGAGAAAGCCAGGGTCCATGATTTTTATACCCAGGAAGCCTATGAATTTTTCAAAGAACTGGAATTTAAAAATTTTCTTTCCAGATTTCAGGATAAGGGAGAGCAGGTAAAGGCAGAGGAAGCTTTTCAGAAGGTGGAGGAGCTTGATCTGGCAGAAGAAATTTTCCAGAAAGCAGAGGAAAAGGAAGAAATAGGATTAGAAGTCCTGGAAGAGGGAGACTCTTTCCTGGGCCTGGCACTGTCCTGGGAAGAAGATGGGAAGACTTCTGTGTACGGTTTCCTGCCCCAGGGATTTTTGACCAGAGACTATCTGATGGAGAAGGCCGCTGATCTGTGCGGCCATGGGAAGATGGTAGCCTCTCTGGATATTAAGGCCATGCTACGTCATATGGATATCCGGGAACATACGGCAATGTTTGACGCAGGGATCGCCGCCTACCTCCTGAATCCGCTGAAATCCCAATACACCTATGATGATATTGCCAAGGAATATCTGGGAGAGATCCTTCCGGCCAAAGAAGATCTGATCGGAAAACTTACTTATCTGAAAGCAGCCAAGGACGAAGCCGGGGAGAAGGAAGTTGTCAAAAGTATCTGCTATATGGCCTATGTGGCTTTAAAGGCCAGAAAACCTCTTCTGGAGGCACTGGAAGATACAGGAATGAAGAAGCTGTTTACGGATATCGAGATGCCCCTGCTCTTCACCCTTTCCGATATGGAAAAGGAAGGGATCCGGGTGAACGCAGAAGAACTGAAGGAATACGGAGAAAAACTCCAGGTCCGGATCGAAGAGCTGGAAAAGAAGATCTGGGAAGAAGCCGGGGAGGAATTTAATATCAATTCTCCCAAGCAGTTAGGAGTGATCCTTTTTGAAAAGATGCATCTGCCGGGAGGAAAAAAGACCAAGACCGGGTATTCTACGGCGGCAGATGTGCTGGAGAAGCTGGCTCCTGATCATCAGATCGTGGCGGATATCCTGGAATACCGGCAGCTTGCAAAACTGAAATCCACCTACGCAGACGGACTTGCCAATTATATAGATGAGGGGGGAAGGATCCATTCCACCTTTAATCAGACGATTACTGCTACAGGAAGGATCAGCAGTACAGAGCCTAATCTTCAGAACATTCCTGTCCGGACAGAGCTGGGAAGACTGCTGCGAAAGGTCTTTATACCCAAAGAGGGTTATGTATTTCTGGATGCGGATTATTCTCAGATCGAGCTCCGTGTGCTGGCCCATATGTCCGGAGATGAGAAGCTGATCCAGGCTTACCGCGAGGCCCAGGATATCCATAGGATCACTGCTTCTCAGGTATTTCATGTGCCTTTCGATCAGGTGACACCTCTCCAGAGAAGAAACGCCAAGGCAGTAAATTTCGGGATCGTCTATGGGATCAGTTCTTTCGGGCTGAGCCAGGACCTGAGTATTACCAGGAAAGAGGCGGCCAAGTATATTGAGGACTATTTTAAGACCTATCCTAAGATCAAAGGATTTTTGGACGGACTGGTGAAACAGGCAAAAGAACAGGGCTATGTGTCTACTATGTTCGGAAGAAGACGTCCTGTTCCGGAATTAAAATCCAGTAATTTTATGCAGCGTTCTTTTGGTGAACGGGTGGCTATGAATTCTCCTATCCAGGGAACCGCGGCGGATATTATAAAAATTGCCATGAACCGGGTGAGCAGAAGACTCAGGGAAGAAAATCTCAGGTCAAAGCTGATCCTCCAGGTCCATGACGAGCTGCTCATAGAGACAGCCAGAGAGGAAGAGCCCAGGGTAGCCGCTATCCTGGAAGAGGAAATGAAGGGAGCTGCGGATCTGTCTGTAGCTCTGGAAGTGGATATGCATACCGGTGAAAACTGGTATGAGGCAAAATAGCGGACGTTACGAAGGAGGGAAAAGTATGAGAGTAATAGGTGTGACAGGAGGCGTCGGGTCAGGAAAAAGCGCAGTCTTAAATTATATAGAAGCCCATTTTGATGCCAGGATCGTAAAGGCAGATGAAGTGGGGCATATGCTGATGATGCCCTGGGGAAAATGCTTTGAGCCGGTAGTAAAGCTTTTCGGCGACTGGGTGGTGCGGGAAGACGGTTCTCTGGACCGCCAGGCGATCGCCCAGATCGTATTTAAAGATCCTGAAATGCTGAAAAAGCTCAATGCCATCATCCATCCGGAAGTGAAAAAATACATTGTAAGAGAGATTGAAAGGTCCAGAAAAGAAGAGACTGAATTCTTCTTTATCGAGGCCGCCCTTCTTTTAGAAGAAAAATATGATGAAATCTGCGACGAGATATGGTATATTTATTGCGAAAAAGAAGTCCGGATAGAGCGGCTCCGCCGTGACCGGGGATATTCCGATGAACGGATCCGTCAAGTGATGGAAAATCAGCTTTCGGATGAGGAGTATGAGGCTCACTGTGACTTCCAATTATATAACGATGAAGATGTGGCCCATACCTATCTTCAGATCGAGCGAAGGATGAGAACATATTATGAATCTGTGTAGTATAGCCAGCGGAAGCAGCGGCAACTGTATTTACGTAGGAAGCGATCACACCAGCCTGCTGGTAGATGTTGGGATCAGCAAGAAACGCATTGAGGAAGGACTGCGCAGCATTGACCGGAGCTGTCAGGAGTGTGACGGGATCCTGATCACCCATGAACATTCCGACCATATCAAAGGGCTGGGAGTGATCTCCAGAAAACATGAGATACCGGTATACTGTACAAAGGGGACCATGGAGGCGATCCAGAAGATGAACAATCTGGGAAAACTGCCTCCTGATCTCTTTCATGTGATCGAGGCAGACCGTCCTTTTCAGATCGGAGATCTGGAGGTGAATCCCTTTTCTATCTCCCATGATGCGGCGGAGCCAGTGGGATACCGGATCAACCAGGGAAAGAAATCTGTGGGGATCGCCACAGACCTGGGATATTACGACGAGTACATAGTCCAGAATCTTTCCGGTCTGGATGTGCTTCTTTTAGAGGCAAATCACGATGTGAACATGCTTCAGGTGGGAAGATATCCTTATTATCTGAAGCAGAGGATCCTGGGGAACAAAGGACATTTATCCAATGAAACAGCGGGAAGACTGCTTTGCCGTCTTCTCCATGACCGCCTTCAGGCGGTTTTTCTGGGGCATTTAAGCCAGGAAAATAATTACGAGGCACTGGCCTATGAGACCGTGTGCTCAGAGGTGACCATGGGAGAGAATCCCTGGACTTCCTCTGATTTTAAGATCACTGTGGCCCACAGGGACAGAATTTCTGACCTGGTCACTGTTTAGAAAAGGAGCAGAATCATGAAGAAGACAATTATTACTGTAGTTGGAAAAGATACTGTAGGCATTATCGCAAAGGTATGTACTTACCTGGCAGAAAATAAGGTAAATATCCTGGATATTTCCCAGACTATCGTAGACGGATATTTTAACATGATGATGATCACAGATACCAGTCTTTCCCCGAAAAAACTGGATACACTTTCCAAAGAACTGGAAGAAGTGGGAAAAGAGATCGGTGTGGCCATCCATGTCCAGCATGAAGATATCTTTATAAAGATGCACCGTATCTGAGACAGCAGGGAGAAAGGACAGGTAAGACAGCTTATGATAAATATGTATGAGGTCAATGAGACCAATAAAATGATCGAACAGGAAAATCTGGATGTGCGTACCATTACTCTGGGGATCAGTCTTCTGGACTGTATTGATTCTGATCTGCAGCAGGTAAACCGGAAAGTATATGAGAAGATCACCACTCTCGCAGGACATCTGGTGGAAACAGGAGATGAGATCTCCAGAGAATTCGGAGTTCCGGTAGTAAATAAGAGGATTTCTGTTACCCCTATTGCTCTCATCGGAGGAGCGGCCTGCAAGTCTTCTGAAGATTTTGTGACTCTGGCTCAGACTCTGGACAAGGCGGCAAAAGAGGTAGGGGTAAACTTCATCGGCGGTTACAGCGCCACAGTAGCAAAGGGAATGACTAAGGCGGATGAACTGCTGATCCGTTCTATCCCTGAAGCCCTGGCCTGCACAGAACGGGTATGCAGCTCTGTAAATCTGGGATCTACCAAAACCGGCATTAATATGGATGCAGTGCGTCTTATGGGAGATATTGTCCTGGAAACAGCCAAAGCTACAGCTGACCAGGATTCTCTGGGCTGTGCCAAGCTGGTAGTTTTCTGCAACGCTCCTGATGACAATCCTTTTATGGCGGGAGCCTTCCATGGCGTGACAGAAGCAGACGCGGTTATTAACGTAGGCGTTTCCGGCCCGGGAGTTGTAAAGACTGCTCTGGAAAGAGTACGGGGAAAGGATTTTGAAGTGCTCTGCGAAACGATCAAGAAAACTGCTTTTAAAGTGACCAGAGTAGGACAGCTGGTGGCCCAGGAAGCCTCCAAACGTCTGGGGATCCCCTTTGGTATCGTGGACCTTTCTCTGGCTCCTACACCGGCTATCGGTGACAGCGTGGCGGATATCCTCCATGAGATCGGTGTAGAATACGCAGGAGCTCCGGGAACTACAGCGGCTCTGGCTCTTCTTAACGATCAGGTAAAGAAAGGCGGTGTTATGGCTTCTTCTTATGTAGGAGGTTTAAGCGGGGCCTTTATTCCTGTCAGTGAAGATCAGGGTATGATCGACGCCGTCCGGGCAAACGCCCTGACTATAGAGAAACTGGAGGCTATGACCTGTGTCTGCTCCGTAGGACTGGATATGATCGCTATTCCGGGAGATACCAAGGCAACTACTATTGCAGGAATTATTGCAGATGAATGTGCCATCGGCATGGTAAACCAGAAGACCACAGCTGTCCGTCTGATCCCGGTGATCGGAAAAGGCGTGGGAGAGACTGTAGAATTCGGCGGCCTGTTAGGCTATGCGCCTATTATGCCGGTAAATCCCTATTCCTGTGATAACTTTGTAAACCGGGGAGGCAGGATCCCGGCGCCGATCCACAGTTTTAAAAACTAAAGCGGATGACACTGGGACTGGAAAAGGAGAACTATCATATGATACATGGACTGGTGGCAGCAATAGCTGTGATCCTCCGTTTTGCATTTCTCTTTGGGATCTACTATCTGATAAAAGGCGTGCTTCTGCTGTCGGGCAGGAGACTTCCTCTCAGAGGACAGGAAGGCATGAGCAAAGAAGATTGGGAGAAATGGGCTGCAGGAGAAGGGAGAGTATGCCTCTACTGGGCGGTGATCCTGATCCTGGCTTCTGTAAGTCTTTATCTTTTAAAGACCATAGTTTATATACTGGTAGTGGTATTTTGCGTGCTGCTGGTGTTGGGATATGTGAAAAGAGTAAAAAATAATATAAAGTATAGAAAGTAAGACAAAGAAAGAGACTATTCTGTAAAATCCAGGCTATTATAAAGCTGTGGGATTTTATGGAAGGGTCTCTTTTTTGAACTGGTTCATTGCTTTTTCTGCCTGGAAATCTTCCTGTATTCAGAAGGGGATAGGGCGAAATTCTTCCGGAAGATACGGGAAAAGGCCAGCTGGTCGTCAAAGCCCAGGGATCCGGAGATCACCAGGAATGGGTCACATCTTTCAGAAGAATCCGGTCTGCGTAGTTGACATTCAGAAAAAGGTAAAATTAGAAACTGATCTAAAGCATAAAATACTTGACATATATTGGGTTCCGATATACTATATAGTTAATCTATATATAGATAACCAATATAAGGAGGGAATGTATATGGCTGCAAATAAGGCCTGGATATCCGGCAGTGTGAAAATGCTCCTGCTGAAGCTTCTGTCGGAAAAAGACATGTATGGTTATGAAATGATCACCACTCTGCGGAAGCGTTCCCAGAATGTGTTTGAACTGAAGGCGGGCACTCTTTATCCGCTGCTCCATACTATGGAGGAAGAGGAGCTTCTGACTTCCTATGAAGAGGAAGTTCTGGGGAAGACCAGAAAGTATTACCGGATCACGAAAAACGGCGAAAGACTTCTGAAATCTAAGGAAGAAGAGTGGGAGGAATATTCCACAGCCGTGACAGCCGTACTGAAATGGGAGGGCTAGGATATGGAAGAATATTTAAAGACCCTGCTGGAACAGATCCGGTGTAAAAAGGCAAGAAATGTTGTGGAAGAAGAAATCCGGGGACATTTGGAAGAACAGATTGAAGAATATCAAATGGCGGGAATGGATCCAAAGGAAGCAGAAAAAGCCGCTGTGCTGGATATGGGAGATCCTGTTCAGACAGGAATCTCCCTGGACGGGATCCACCGGCCCAGGATATCCTGGAAACTGGTGATCCTTATTGGCGTGATCAGTCTGTTGAGTATTTTTATCCAGATAGTTATGGGAATCAGCCAGGATCCTGCCGGAGGTCTGGACAGCGGACTGCACCACGGCATGTATGTCCTTGTGGGCTTCGCTCTTATGATCTTTATCTATCGTCTGGACTACAGTTTCCTGGGAAGAAATGTTGTGTGGGTAGCCCTGGGATTTTTTCTGGTGCTGCTTATTTTAAGAAATCTGGCTATACCGGTTAACGGGTCCTATGGATGGACTTTTATAGGAGGAGTCAGAATTTCCCTGAGGGCTTTGCTTTATTTATGGCCTCCTTTATATGGAGCGCTGCTTTATAAATATTACGGCCGGGGATATAAAGGGATTGTCAAGTCTTTTTTATGGATTTTGTTCCCTGCTTGCTACGCCTGGGGACTTCCAGATATAGCTTTGGCTTTTCTTATCTTTTTTATAAGCATGATCCTGCTGTCCATGGCAGTTTTTCAGGGATGGTTCCAAGTGAAAAGGGGAAGGACATTGGCGGTTGTATGGAGTGTGGTGATCTTTCTGCCGGCTTTGGAGCTTATATGGGGAGTTGCCTTTCATGGATTTGCAGAATATCAGATCGCCCGTTTGGAAACATATTTAAGAGGGGAAAACAAAACGGTCAGTATGCTGGCAGGCAGCCGCTGGCTTGGAAAAGGTATGGAGCCGGATCTGGCAAAGAGCATAGAATACAACAGCGATTATATCCTGAGTTATTTAAGTTCTTATTACGGAATCCTGGCTGCTTTTCTTATGGCGGCGTTGGTTCTTGGCCTGATCCTGGCAGGTATAAAAACCGCAGGAAAAGGAAAGAACCGTCTGGGAAGAATGATCGGCTTTGCCAGCGGTCTGTCTCTGCTCCTGCCGGCAGGGATCAACATTCTGGTGA
Organism: Candidatus Blautia avicola; assembly: GCA_019120515.1. Lineage (GTDB taxonomy): Bacteria > Bacillota > Clostridia > Lachnospirales > Lachnospiraceae > Blautia > Blautia avicola. The sequence goes on from DWUY01000292.1 coordinate 8,363, forward strand.
ACCTGGGCCTCTTCCCTGGGGTGAATACTTTTCTGCCGTTTTTGTCCAAAGGAAATTCCTACCTGCTGGTATCCTATGTCCTGCTGGGGCTGATCTTAAGCGTATACCGGTATAAGAATATCCTTTCAGAGAAAGCCTGCCGGAGGATAAGACCGGCAGTAAAATAAGAAAACTAAAGGATCACAGGAGACCTTTGCAGATCGCTGACAAAGGCCTTCTGTGATTTTTCTGCTTTTACGGATTCATATAAATCTGCGCAGAACAGATCCTTCTCAAAACCTTTCCACTGGTCTTTCGGGATTTGTTTCCGGTAGTCTGCAGCTTTGGTAACTATAGGGATCCGGCTGCTGTCCTGAAGCCTGCGCAGAAGAGGAGAACTTTCCCTTCGGAAGCCCAAAAGCCGTACATAACCGGGAGATTCTGCCATATCTTCCTGGGTGATAGAAAGGAGGATATGGAGAAGAGCCCTGCTGATCCTGGTATAGGTCATTTCCCTGGTCTTTAAAAGGGAAATAAACTGGGAAAAGGAGGCAAAATGATTCAGTTCCCTGCGGATCCTTCTGGCCAGGTCTAAGGACACATCTGCAAAAGCAGCCAGTTCTTCCACAGTAAGGAGCAGAAGACGGTATTTCAGAAGAAGGGAAAAATCATCTTCTGTCACAGGAGATTGAGAAGATAGTAATTTTACTGTAAAGGCTGCTACAGAATCTGGCTGAGCATGAAATAAAAGCCTGGATATAGAAGCTTCCGTTCTTTCTGTGTCAATGAGGGCCCGGCGGAGGGCAGTAGCGCTGGGCATGGACCAGGAGATTTCTTTTTCATGATAGCCGGCCCCTTCTCTTTTTATAGTCACTGGAGTGATCTGGCTGTTCAGCAGGGAGAGGGCCTTGCAGTATTCAATTCCCAGAAGATTGTTGGGGCTGTCCAGCAGACGAAGCATTTCCAGAATATCGGTCTGGCTGTTTTCTGAGGAATGGTTTTCCAGATAAACAGTTAAAGCTTTCTTTCTTGCAGCGGGAAAAGATAGTCCTACCTTTAAAATTTTTTTCAGGGATTCCTGAAATTCCTCCGGTTCCCGGGCCAGGATCCTGCCCAGTGTCTGACAGGCAGCGGCATCTCCGGATTCACTGCCAAAACAGAGATGCTCCACGCAGCCCAGAGCGTCCAGTATCTCTACAGCTCCTTTGGCGAAATACTCGGCGCTGCCGCAGGACCGGCAGGAAGGCAGCTCCAGCACTGCGTCTGCACCTCCCAGAAGAGCCATGCGGGTTCTGGCGTATTTGTCAAAAACAGCGGGAGCGCCCCGCTGGACAAAGTCACCGCTCATGATCACAAGGACATACCGGTCTCCGGTCAGCTTTCGGACCTTTTCTATCTGATAGCCGTGGCCTTTGTGAAAGGGATTGTATTCTGCAATGATTCCTGTAATGCCTTCCATAAGAAACTTCCTTCCTTAACATTTTCCTATACATTTCACACAAAGTGATAGAGGATTGTGATATCCAGTATACAGGAACTGCCGGGAATTTGGCAACGGCTTGTTTGGAAAAGAATACAATTTTCCCGGGAAAATCCCCAACACGCTCTTGTATGGCCCCTTAAAACGTTGTATAATATTTCTAAATGTGGGGTCTTTTTAGAGGAGCTGCCCCATGAAACCTATGTCAGGAATATTTATATATTTTATGCGGATTTGTCGAGCATGGCTTTGAGATCATAGGCTCAAAGCTGGGCAGACCAAACAGTCAAAAACCCCGATGCAAGCATCAGGGTATGAGATCCTTGCGGCAGGTCTACGTTCCACTCCGGTCGGTGCTAAACGTGTGCCACTGGCATACAGCACCGCCAAATGGATATGCAAGCATATCCGCCTGGCTCGCTGCTCGCAGGAATAAAATGTATAAATATTCCCGGTACAGGTAAACTGGGCAGTTCTTTTGGAAAGTCCCCGCCTGAGATTATCTAATGATAGCGGAGGAAGAAAAAATGAACGTATTAGTAGTAAACTGCGGAAGTTCATCACTGAAATTCCAGTTGATCAATTCTGAGACAGAAGCTGTAGCAGCAAAGGGTCTGTGCGAGCGTATCGGTATTGACGGAAGACTGGTATACCAGCCGGCAGGCGGTGAGAAAGAAGTTACAGAGGCAGCCATGCCTACCCATACAGAGGCCATCAAGTTGGTCCTGGACGCTCTGGTAAATCCTAAGACAGGTGTGTTAAAGAGCCTGGATGAGGTAGAAGCTATCGGTCACCGTGTACTGCACGGAGGAGCAAAGATCTCTGATTCCTGTATCATCAATGACGAAGTAATTTCTGTTATCGAAGAGTGCTGCGATCTGGGACCTCTTCACAATCCTGCAAACCTTATGGGAATCCGCGCATGTATGGAACTGATGCCAGGCAAACCAAACGTAGCCGTATTTGATACAGCTTTCCATCAGACGATGCCTGAGAAAGCATATATGTATGCGATCCCATATAAATACTACGATAAATATAAAATCCGTAAATATGGTTTCCACGGAACCTCTCACAGATTCGTTTCCAAAGAGACCATTAAATTCCTGGGACTGGATCCGGACAACTCTAAAGTCATCGTTGCCCATTTAGGAAACGGCTCTTCCATCAGCGCCGTAGTAAACGGCAAATGTGTGGATACATCCATGGGTCTTACACCGCTGGAAGGTCTGGTAATGGGAACACGTTCTGGAGACCTGGATCCTGCTGTTCTGGAGTATATCTGCAACAAAGAAAACATCAGCGTATCCGAGATGGTAAGGATCCTGAACAAAGAATCCGGCTTACTGGGACTTTCCAAAGGACTTTCCAGTGACTTCCGTGATCTGAATGAAGCTATGAACAACGGCAATCCAGATGCAAAACGTGCGATCGACTGCCTGTGCTACAGGATCATTAAATACATCGGTTCTTATGTAGCTGCCATGAACGGCGTTGACGCTATCGCATTCACCGGCGGTATCGGCGAGAATGCAGCTCTTGTACGTAAGACAGTTGTAGATAACCTGTCTTATCTGGGAATTACCCTGGATGAGGAAGCAAACAATGCAAGAGGAGAAGACAGAGTGATCTCTACTCCTGACTCTAAAGTAACCGTTGCTGTTATCCCCACCAACGAAGAACTGGCGATCTGCCAGGAGACAGCAGCTCTGGTGAAAAATCAGAAATAATGGTTGACAAACCTGGAATACCTATGTATAATTGACAAGGTGTGATTAGGAGACTATTATGCTAATTGATTTATCAGAAATTTTATCCCAGGAAGGAAAGACACAGGTTGTGGAAGCACCTGTTTCCATGGATTCCTTTGAATGCAGACTGGGTACGTTCCCGGTAGCTGAGAAAGAGCCTCTGACTGTGACTATTACCAACACAGGCAATAAGGTTCTGAAAATAGAAGCGAAGGGTCATATCACGGTAAAGATTCCCTGTGATAAGTGTCTGAAGGAAGTTCCTACGGAATTTCCTGTTGATATGGAGCAGGAAGTGGATATGAAGGCTTCAGGGGAAGACAGGATAAAAGACTTAGATGAAATTAATTATGTCACAGGTTGCAGCCTGGACGTAGAGCAGTTAGTGCATAATGAGATTTTAATCCATTGGCCTTTAAGGGTTCTATGTAGAGAGGACTGCCGTGG
>DWUY01000293.1 GCA_019120515.1 Candidatus Blautia avicola
GGCATGTTTAAAGAATATACAAAAATGGTAGACGAGGAGAGAAGCGGAAATCTCCGTTCCTTAATGGACTTTAACTTCCCGGAAAAGGGAATTCCTATTGAAGAAGTGGAAAGTGTAGAGGACATTGTAAAACGGTTTAAGACCGGGGCTATGTCCTACGGCTCCATTTCTCAGGAAGCCCATGAGACACTGGCTATTGCCATGAATATGCTTCATGGTAAGTCAAACACCGGTGAAGGCGGGGAAAGTGAAGAGCGTCTGGATTCTGCAGGAACGGCTGTGGACAGATGCTCTGCCATTAAACAGGTGGCCAGCGCCCGTTTCGGCGTTACCAGCCGGTATCTGGTAAGCGCGAAAGAGATCCAGATCAAGATGGCCCAGGGAGCAAAACCTGGCGAGGGCGGACATCTTCCTGCCAGAAAAGTGTACCCATGGATCGCCAAGACCAGACATTCAACCCCTGGCGTAAGTCTGATCTCTCCGCCGCCTCATCACGATATTTATTCTATCGAGGATCTGGCACAGTTGATCTATGACCTGAAAAACGCCAATAAATATGCCCGTATTTCTGTAAAACTTGTTTCTGAGGCAGGTGTGGGAACCGTAGCGGCAGGTGTTGCCAAGGCCGGAGCCCAGGTTATCCTGATCTCCGGATATGACGGAGGTACCGGCGCGGCTCCGGAAAGCTCTATCCATAACGCGGGACTTCCCTGGGAACTGGGACTGGCAGAGACCCATCAGACTCTGATGATGAACGGTCTGAGAAGCCGTGTGATGATCGAGACAGACGGTAAGCTGATGAGCGGAAGAGACGTGGCTATCGCTGCTCTTCTGGGAGCAGAAGAATTCGGTTTTGCCACAGCTCCTCTGGTAACTATGGGCTGCGTGATGATGAGAGTCTGCAACCTGGATACCTGTCCTGTAGGTGTGGCAACCCAGAATCCGGAACTTCGGAAACGGTTTACCGGAAAACCGGAATATGTCGTAAACTTTATGAGATTCATCGCTCAGGAACTGAGAGAATATATGGCGAAACTGGGCGTTCGGACTATTGACGAGATGGTAGGAAGAAGCGACCTGCTGAAAGTAAAGGATAAGGCCCAAAATCCAATGGCAGCCAAGATCGACCTTAGCGCTATCCTGGAAAATCCTTTTGCAAAAGAAGGAGAGAAGGTAACCTTTGATCCGGCAGATGTATACGATTTCCAGCTGGAGAAGACCCTGGACGAGAAAGTGCTGCTGAAGAAATTTGCTTCTGCTCTGAAGAAAGGGGAAAAAGCCTCTGTTTCTGTGGAAGTCAGCAATACAGACAGGACTTTCGGCACCATGCTGGGAGCAGAGATCACCAGACAGCATAAACATGGACTGCCGGAAGATACTCTTACAGTAAACTGTAAGGGAGCCGGCGGACAGAGTTTCGGCGCCTTTATTCCCAAGGGTCTGACCTTGAAACTGGAAGGAGATACCAACGACTATTACGGAAAAGGTCTTTCCGGCGGAAAGCTGATCCTGTATCCGCCTAAGAACCGGAAATATTCTGCAAAAGACAACATGATCGCCGGCAACGTAGCTCTTTACGGAGCCACCAGCGGAAAAGTATTTATAAGCGGTATTGCCGGAGAGCGTTTTGCTGTAAGAAACTCCGGAGCATATGCAGTTGTAGAAGGCGTAGGAGAGCACGGCTGTGAATATATGACAGGAGGCCGCGTGGTGATCCTTGGTTCTACAGGAAAGAATTTTGCCGCAGGTATGAGCGGCGGTATCGCCTATGTGTTAGATGAAAATAATACCCTTTATAAAAATCTGAATAAAGATATGATCTCCATCGAAAAGGTGGAAAGCAAGGTAGATGTTCATGAACTGAAAAGCCTGATCGAGGAGCATGTACAGTATACCGGCTCTGAAAGAGGAAAAGAAATCCTGGAAAACTTCAACGAATATCTTCCGAAGTTTAAAAAGATCATTCCTGATGATTACAAGAAGATGACTTCCTTGAGCATTAAGCTGGAGGAACAGGGAATGAGCACAGAACAGGCACAGTTGGAAGCATTTACAGAAGTATTTTCGGAGGTATAAAGATGGGAAAACCGACAGGATTTTTAGAGTATGAGAGAAAAGACGCGGTACAGACTCCGCCTTTAGAGAGAATCAAAAATTTTAATGAATTTAAGAAACCTCTGCCTTTGGAGGAGCAGCAGATCCAGGGGGCCCGCTGCATGGAATGCGGCGTTCCCTTCTGTCAGGCAGGTATGATGATCGCAGGGATGGCCTCCGGCTGTCCTCTGCACAACCTGGTGCCGGAGACTAACGATCTGGTATACAGAGGAAAATGGAGACAGGCCTACGAAAGACTGTCCAAGACCCACAGCTTTCCGGAGTTTACCAGCCATGTATGCCCGGCTCTGTGCGAGGCTGCCTGTACCTGTAACCTGAACGGCGAACCGGTAGCTACGAAAGATAATGAGAAAGCCATTATCGAAACTGCCTGGAAAAACGGCTGGGTGGTACCCCAGGTTCCCCCTGTGCGGACAGGTAAGAAAGTGGCTGTAGTGGGAAGCGGTCCTTCCGGACTGGCAGCGGCTCAGGAATTGAACCGGAAAGGCCACTGGGTAACTGTATTTGAGAGAAACGACCGGGTTGGAGGACTTCTCCGCTATGGAATCCCCAACATGAAGCTGGACAAATCCATTATCGACCGGAGAATAAAGCTCATGGAAGAAGAAGGAGTAGTCTTTAAAACCTGCGTAGACGTAGGAAAAGATGTGAAAGCCCAGGAGCTTCTGAAAGAATTCGACCGGGTGATCCTTGCCTGCGGCGCTTCCAACCCAAGAGATATCCAGGTGCCGGGAAGAGACGCCGGAAATATCTATTTCGCAGTAGACTTCCTGAAATCTGTGACCAAGAGTCTTCTGGATTCGAACTTTAAGGATAACCAGTTTATTCCTGCAAAAGGAAAACATGTACTGGTCATCGGCGGCGGCGACACCGGAAACGATTGTGTGGGAACAGCCATCCGTCTGGGCGCAAAATCCGTTACCCAGTTAGAGATGATGCCGAAGCCCTCAGAAACCAGAACTCCAGGAAATCCATGGCCGGAGTGGCCGAGGATCCTGAAAGTGGATTACGGCCAGGAAGAGTCTATTGCAGTCTTTGGTAAAGATCCCAGGGTTTATCAGACTACCGTAAGCGAATTTATCAAAGACGACAAAGGCAATGTGCAGAAAGCTAAGATCGTCAGCCTGGAGCCGAAAAAAGATGAAAAGACAGGACGTATGAACATGGTTCCTGTAGAAGGCTCTGAGAAGATCATCGATGCCCAGTTAGTGCTCATTGCAGCAGGTTTCCTGGGAAGCCAGAAATATGTGACAGACGCCTTTAAAGTAGACTTAAATCCAAGGACCAACGTGCTGACAAAGCCTGATGAATACGCCACCAGCGTGCCAAGAGTCTTCACAGCAGGAGATATGCACAGAGGCCAGTCACTGGTAGTATGGGCTATCACAGAGGGAAGAAAAGCGGCAGAGGCCGTAGACAAAGATCTGATGGGATATACAGTGTAAAATAAATAAGCATATATGTTTCAGAGGCGCCGGGAAGGACAGAATTCCCGGCGCCTTTTTTCCTGCCCTCCTAGTACAGTGAATAATAAATAACCAGCCATATCACTTGCCTGATTTTTCATCTGCGGCGTTGTCGTCAATCGACGTAGCCACCGCTACGCCTCATTCCTCCGCCTTGCATATGAAGAAATCATTCTGCGTGATATAGCTATT
>DWUY01000294.1 GCA_019120515.1 Candidatus Blautia avicola
ATCTACTCTATCGAAGACGGCCTGGATGAGGAAGACTGGGAAGGCTGGCAGATGCTGACAAAAGAGCTGGGAGACAAGGTACAGCTGGTAGGAGACGATCTTTTTGTTACCAATACCCAGAGACTTTCCAAGGGGATTTCTATGGGCTGTGGCAATTCTATCCTGATCAAGCTGAATCAGATCGGTTCCGTATCGGAGACCCTGGAAGCCATTAAAATGGCGCATAAAGCAGGGTACACAGCTATTTCCTCCCACCGTTCCGGAGAGACAGAAGATACCACGATCGCAGACCTGGCTGTGGCTTTAAACACCTGCCAGATCAAGACCGGAGCCCCCAGTAGAAGCGAGAGAGTTGCCAAGTATAACCGTCTGCTGAGGATTGAGGAAGAGCTGAAGGAAGCAGCCTGCTATCCGGGGTTTGACGCATTTAACATCAAAAAATAAGGAGGACAACAGATGTCATTGATCGGTAAAAAAGTAAGTGATTTTAAGGTACAGGCCTATGTAAATGGAGAATTTAAGGAAGTGACACAGGAAGATATCCTGGGACGGTGGAGTGTATTTTTCTTCTATCCCGCAGATTTTACTTTTGTTTGCCCTACAGAGCTGGAAGACCTGGCCAATAAATATGAAGAATTCCAGAAAATCGGCTGTGATGTTTATTCCGTTTCCTGTGACACTCATTACGTGCACAAAGCATGGCATGACGCTTCTGAGAGGATCCGGAAGATCCAGTATCCTATGCTGGCAGATCCTACAGGAAAACTGGCCAGAGACTTTGACGTGATGATCGAAGAAGACGGTCTGGCAGAAAGAGGAGACTTTATTGTGAATCCCCAGGGAGAGATCGTGGCTTACGAGGTGACAGCGGGAAATGTAGGAAGAAACGCAGACGAGATCTTCCGCAGAGTCCAGGCTTCCCAGTTCGTGGCAGAACATGGAGACGAGGTTTGCCCGGCAAAATGGCAGCCTGGAGCAGAGACACTGAAACCAAGTCTTGATTTAGTAGGATTGTTATAATGGCAGATAAATTTTATGACGGCGTGATTATCGGCGGCGGCCCGGCAGGGCTTGCCGCTGCCATTTATCTGGCCAGAGCCCGGTATCGGGTCCTGGTCATTGAAAAAGAGACCATGGGAGGGCAGATCACCATTACCTCAGAGGTGGTCAATTACCCCGGAGTCCTTCACACAGACGGGAAAAAACTAACAGAAGAGATGAGAAAACAGGCCCAGAACTTCGGCGCTGAATTTTTGAAAGCCCAGGTAACCGGTCTTGTTCTGGAAGGAGATAAGAAAAAAATCCTGACAGATAAAGGTGAGATCCAGGCCCTGGGAGTGGTCCTTGCCACAGGAGCAAGCCCCAGAAAGGCGGGATTTACGGGAGAGGAAGAATTCCGGGGCAGAGGAGTGGCTTACTGCGCCACCTGTGACGGAGAGTTCTTTACAGGGAAAGACATTTTTGTAGTGGGCGGCGGATTTGCAGCGGTGGAGGAAGCCCTTTTCCTTACCAGATATGCCAGAAAGATCACTGTAGTGGTAAGAGGAAAACAATTCAGCTGCGCCGGAACTGCTGTAGAGGAACTTCTGGCCCATCCGGATATTTCCGTATCCTTTGAAACGGAGATCACAGAAGCCGGAGGAAGGGATATGCTGGAATATGTGGTCCTCAGAAAGAAAGACACCGGGGAAACCTTCACTGTTCAGGCAGAGGCGGGAGAAAACCTGGGGATCTTTGTTTTTGCAGGCTATGTCCCGGCCACAGAATTGTTCCGGGATCAGGTAAAGGTCAGTGATAAAGGCTACCTTCTGGTAAACCGGAAACAGGAGACAAACGTGCCTGGCGTCTACGGCGCAGGAGACGTCTGCGAGAAGGAACTGCGCCAGGTAGTCACGGCTGTATCCGACGGGGCGGTAGCCGCCACCTCCATGGAAAAATATCTTTTCTCCATGTATCAGAAGCTGGGGATCAAAAGAGAGAGAAGAAACACAACAGAGATAAAAAAGCCGTTCCAGGGGGAAGAAAAGAAAAAAACATCTGCCGGTGAGGAAGCCTTTCTTACAGGAGAGATGAAAGAATCTCTGGCTCCGGTATTTGCCAGATTTGAAAAGAAGATCCTGGTAAAAGCTTATCTGGATGATTCCTCTTTGTCCCGGGAAGTGGAAGGCTTTGTCCGGGAAATGGAACCTTTAAGTGAAAAGGTCCGTTATGAGATACAGAGGACCGGAGCAGAAGGAGTAACCTGCCCTTCTCTGCGGATCTGCGACAGCCAGGGAAATTATCTTGGGGCAGAATTCCACGGAGTTCCCGGAGGCCATGAATTTAATTCTTTTATTATCGCTCTTTATAATGGAGCAGGCCCCGGCCAGTCTATGGGAGAGGATATCCGGCATCAGATCCGGAAGATCACCAGAAAAACGGATCTGAAGATCGCAGTTTCCCTGTCCTGTACCATGTGCCCGGATGTAGTCATGGCGGCCCAGAAGATCGCTCTGGAAAATCCTCTGGTCACAGCGGAGATGTTTGATCTGGCCCATTATCCGGATCTGAAAGAAAGGTATCAGATCATGAGCGTTCCCTGCCTGATCATAAACAACAGCCGGATTTCTTTTGGGAAAAAAGGGATCGGACAAATCTTAGATCTGCTGGAAGAAACAGCAGAAGAGGTATGAAAACAGAATCATAAAAAATTCCCCTGGGAGTTTCTGGCGTACTGTATCAGTATGGAAAATGTGAGCGATACAATACACTGGGGCAGACGGTTGTCTGGGTAACTTCCAGGGGATTTTTGATGAAATCAAAGGAATATACGGAAACCGGGAAATAAGCTTCCGACGCTTTTTAGACTTTGCAGAGGTACTTATTTTATGATATAGTATTTTACATATGAGAGAACGAGAATGTATGAAAGATTGCAGCGGGAAGTCAGGGTGAAAGCATGAATATAGAATATACATCTCAGAGAGGAGAACAGAAATGGCGGCATGACATAGAAGTCCGGCTTATGGGCACTCCTATAGTACGGCTGAAAGGCGAAGAGGTTAGTTTCCCCTACCAAAAGGTTGAAGGGCTGTTTTATTATCTATGCGTAAATAATCAGATAACCAGAAATCAGGCTATCGGAGTTTTGTGGGCGGATTCCAGTGAAGCTACTGCGAGAAAGAACTTAAGAGATGCTCTCTATAATATACGGAAGGTTCTGGGACAGGATATTCTTATCATAGAAGGGAACAGCAGGATTGCTTTGAACAGGGAACGGGATATCTGTATTGATGTTGAGCAGGATACAAGAGCAAACCTGCTGG
>DWUY01000295.1 GCA_019120515.1 Candidatus Blautia avicola
TGTAAAGGTGATCTGAAGAGCGATAATAAAAGGAATGGACATTCTTCCAAAACACTCAAAAGCCAGTATGGGGAATTCCAGATCGATGTTCCCCGTGACCGCAATGGTGAGTTTGAACCAAAGCTGATTCCTAAATATCAGCGGGATATTTCCGGGATTGAGGAAAAAGTGATCTCTCTTTATGCCCGTGGAATGAGTACAAGGGATATTCATGATCAGCTTCAGGAACTTTATGGCATTGAACTTTCCGCTGAAATGGTCAGCAAAATCACGGACAAGATCCTGCCGGAAGTGAAGGAATGGCAGTCACGTCCATTAAACCCTGTATATCCGTTCGTTTTCATGGACTGCATCCATTATAAAGTCCGTGAAGATGGCAGAATCCTCAGCCGTGCTGCTTATATTGTACTGGGAGTTACCGTGGAAGGCTATAAGGAGATCCTCAGTATTACTGTGGGAGCGAATGAAACCAGTAAATTCTGGCTTGGAATGCTCAACGACCTGAAAAATCGTGGTGTGCAGGATGTGCTGTTTTTCTGCGTAGACGGCCTCCCCGGATTTAAAGATGCAATCCAGGCCGTTTTCCCACAGGCACAGATCCAGCGCTGTGTAATCCATATGCTGCGCAATTCTTTTAAATATGTGAATTATAACGATCTGAAGAAGTTTTCCGCAGACTTCAAGGCTGTGTATAACGCACCCAATGAATCCGCAGCTCTTTCGGAATTGGAAACGATTAAGGAAAAATGGGGGAAGAAATATCCCTATGCGATCAGCAACTGGGAAAACAACTGGGAAGATGTAAGTTCTTTTTTTCAGTTTTCCGGAGATATCCGCAGAATTATGTATACAACAAATATCATAGAAGGACTGAACCGTCAATACAGGAAAGTTACAAAAACAAAGAGTGTGTTTCCAAGTGATACCGCTCTTGAAAAGATGCTGTTTCTTGCAAGTAGAAATGTAACAAAGAAGTGGACTCAGCGTTATCGGAACTGGGATCAGGTATTGAACCAACTGATCATTTTATACGATGAAAGACTGACAGCATACCTGTAAACAGAAAACAGGAGTGGATGTAAACACATCCAGCTCCTGTCTTCCCTTTATTCCTTCGGCATTAATAGTGTTCCCAGAAAAACCCAGCTTATTCCTGAGGCCGGGTGTGGGCAGAGCCCACGAAAAAGGGATTACTGATGCCGCTATTTGTGCTGCAAAAAATTTTAAAATTCAAGTATAACCTGAGTCGAATGGGCAATACTATTATCAGATAAATAATTCGACAGCGGAAAACCAGAAATTTGGACAATACAATTATACATATCTGGTTCTTATCAAAGAAAATTTTCCCCATAGACACAGAAAATTTTACGCCCTCCTTCACCTGCTATTTGTACATGCATTCTGTGTCCAATTTAAAATGCCAGAGATATGCCGCCTTTTTCCTTACATATCTCTGGCATTTTATTATCTTACTTTTGCGCATCTGATGCAGCGCCTAATGTAACGCTGATCTCCTGTTCCTGATAGCTTCCGCCCTGAGCTCTCTGGACAGTGACCTTCACGGTTTCTCCTGATGCGTAGTACTGGAGCACATCCTGAAGCTGTTCCATATTGCCTATGCTCCGTCCGTCCAGTTCTGTGATCACATCGCCTTTCTGGATCCCTGCCTGGTCTGCGGGACCGTTTTCAACAACCTCTGATACGATAACGCCGCTGGGGATACCATAAAGCTGTGTCACATCAGAAGTAACGCTGCCGCCCTGGATTCCCAGATAAGAAGCCTGGCTTGCGTCTACTTTTTCTCTGGTAGGCAGGTTCATCAGATCTTTAAGGCTTTCCTCTGCCTTATCAATAGGAATGGCAAATCCGATATTGTCTACAGAAGATCCATCAGGTGTAGAAGAAGATTTTGCTTCATTGATCCCTACCAGCTCGCCCTTCATATTTAAAAGAGCGCCGCCGCTGTTGCCCGGGTTAATAGCTGCGTCTGTCTGGATCAGACCTGTGGAATTAATAGTCGTTCCGTTTTCATCTGTCAGTGTAAGGCTTCTGTTCAGAGCGCTTACATAACCGCAGGTTACAGACTGTCCATAGCCTAAGGCATTACCGATGGCCACTACCTGCTGTCCCAGCTCCAGATCATCGGAATCACCGATAGAAGCAATCTTGATCTGGTTCATGGTGTCACTGGAGATATCAGAGAGTTTTACAGATACTACTGCCAGATCGTTGTCTGCATCGCTGCCTTTTACTTCTGCTTCTGCTGTACTTTCATCTATAAATCCTACGGAAAGGCTGGTAGCGCCTTCTACCACATGGTTATTGGTGGCGATAAGAAGTTCTGAATCATTTTCTCCTACGATAACTCCTGTACCGGCGCCCTCCACTTCATACTGCTGCGTACCTCCGAAGAAGCTTCTCATTTCTTCTACTGACATAGTGGAAATGGTAACTACAGAGGGCATTGCGTTTTTGGTAACCTCTTCTACTGCAGTGCTTTCTCCATCTGAGGAATTGTCACTGTCTGAAGCTGTATCATCGGAAACTGTTTTGGTTTCTTCTATATTACTTGCTGCCTGGATCCTGTTTCCGGCGGCATTGATTCCATACATAATACTGCCTGCGATCAGTCCGAAGACTACCGCCATGGCGACTAATACTGCCCATTTCTTTCCCATGGACATAGGTTTTTTCTGCTTTTCTGCCTTTACCGGCAGCTCTTTTTCTTCTGGAATTTTTTCTGCTGGTTCTTTTCCTTCCAGTTCTTTCTTTTCCATTTCATCATTGTCATCTTTCATTGTACGTCTGCCTCTTTTCCTTTTTGGATACATCCTTCATTTCCTTTTACATTTTGAAGTATAGGAGTCATCTGTGACGGAATTGTGAAAAAAATTTATTGATTTTGTGTCCTGTTTTTATTGACAGAAAAAACAGGTCTGCTATAATATTCTTGCTTGCTCGGAGGGCAAATCATTCGCTGGAAATGATAAGCCGGATAAGGCAACGGATTGAAATATCCGTTTCTTATCCGGCTTTTTTGATGATAAAAAGTCTAAAACACTTAGGAGGAATATCATGGCAAAAACACACAGTCTCACACAGGGAAATATCCTGGGCACTCTGATCCGTTTCGCGGTCCCTGTATTTTTTACTCTGTTCCTGCAGGCCCTTTACGGAGGAGTGGATCTTCTGGTAGTCGGACAGTTTGCTTCTACTGCCGATGTATCGGGAGTGGCCACAGGAAGTATGCTCCTGTCTACAGTAACTATGATCATCACCGGCCTTTCTATGGGTATCACTATACTGGTAGGAGAACGGATCGGCAGCCAGCGCCCAAAAGAAGCAGGAAGGGCCATTGGCAGCGGTATCTGTCTTTTTATTGTTTTCGGCATCCTGCTGGCTCTGCTCATGATCGGAGGCGCCGGTTTCCTGGCAAATGCCCTTCATGCCCCGGCGGAAGCCTTTGACCAGACCTGCCATTATATCGCCATCTGCGGCGGCGGTTCTCTTTTTATTATTGCTTATAATGTACTGGGAGCTGTATTTCGAGGGATCGGAGATTCCAAAACGCCTCTTCTCACCGTTATGATCGCCTGTGTGGTGAATATCTGCGGAGATCTTCTCCTGGTAGCAGTTTTCCATATGGGCGCCGCAGGCGCTGCCATTGCCACAGTAGCCGCCCAGGCAGTCAGCGTGATCATTTCCCTGGCAGTTATACGGAAGCGGCAGCTTCCCTTTGAATTTTCCCGGAAATTTATCCGTTTTGATAAGAACATCATCCTTACGGAAATCCGTCTGGGGGCTCCGGTGGCTCTCCAGGAACTACTGGTAGGGATCTCCTTTCTGGTGATCCAGACTATTGTAAATACTTTCGGCGTAGCCGCTTCTGCGGGAGTAGGCGTAGGGGAAAAGGTCTGTACCTTTATCATGCTGGTGCCATCCGCCTATATGCAGTCTATGTCTGCTTTTGTTGCCCAGAACATGGGCGCCGGGAATCCTCTCCGTGCAAAAAAAGCCCTGGGATACGGAGTCCTGACCGCTTTTGCGGTAGGGGTGGTCATGGGGATCCTGACCTTTTTCCACGGGGACGTTATGGCCTCTATCTTTTCCAAGGATCCTGCCGTCATTACCGATGCCCACAGTTATCTGAAGGCTTATGCCATCGACTGTATGCTCACGCCCTTCCTTTTCTGCTTTACCGGTTATTACAACGGCTGTGAGAAAACCATGTTTGTTATGATCCAGGGGATCGTAGGCGCCTTCCTGGTTCGGATCCCTGTGGTATATCTGGTCAGCCGGATCCCCGGAGCCACTCTTTTCCAGATCGGTCTTGGCACTCCCGCCTCCAGCCTGGTACAGATCACCCTCTGCCTGCTTATGTTTGTGTACCTGGAAAAAAAGTCAAAAAAAATTTAAAAATCTGAATGAAAACGCCTTCCTGGATCGTATTGATAGTGAAACAGTAAATGATCAATACTCTGGGAGGTGTTTTTTATGAAGAAATTTACGAAAGGAATCCTCATTGGAACAGCCGTTGTGGTATTGGGCACAACCGCCGTATTTGCCGCAGGCGCTGGAACCGGTACAGGAAGCGGCACAGGCAGCGGTGCTGTCCAGGGAAGTTCTTCCTCCTCCGCCGTTGTCCCGGGAAATGCCAGCACTGCCTGTCCCTGGTGCCGGGAGGATGGACACTGCTATCAGGACCTGGACAAGGACGGCGTATGCGACTATTATAATGCTTATACAGGAGAGAATTTTTCTGGCCATCACGGACAGGAAAGCTCTCACCACGGCTTTCAGGGCGGACATCACAATTCCGGACAGAACCACTCTTCCAGATGTCACGGTTTCTGCCGTTAAGTGCTGAGGGGGAAACTTTATTCCCGCAAGGAACGAGCCAAGCGGACATGCTCGCATGTCCATTTGGCCGTGCTGTGTGCCAGTGGCACGCGTTTAGCACCGACCGAAGTGGAACGTAGACCTGCTGCGAAGATCAAAAGCCCCGATGCGAACGTCGGGAGCTTTGACTCCTGTGTGCGGCGCATCGGTCATACATGCTTGCATCATGGTCTTTGACTACAAATAAAGAAGGATGGAAAAGGAAATGCGAAGTGAAGAAGAGGCCTCCAGGGCTATAGACCTGTACGGAGATATGGTAAAAAGGATCTGTATGATACATCTGAAGAATTACGCAGACACAGAGGATATTTTCCAGACTGTCTTTTTAAAGTACGTCCTGAAATCCCCTGAATTTCACAGTACGGATCATGAAAAAGCCTGGATCATACGGGTGACTATAAATGCCTGCAGGGATCTTCTGAAAAGTTTTTTCCACAACAGGACCCTTCCTCTTGACAGTCTGAAGGAAAAACCCGGAGAACCGGCTCCCGATCACAGCGATGTGCTGGAAGCGGTACTGGCTCTCCCTTCAAAATACAAGGACGTGATCTATCTGTATTATTATGAGGAATATTCTGCCGAAGAGATCGGACAGATCCTCCGCAAAAACACGAATACCGTCTACACCCTGCTGAACCGGGGAAGACAGCTGCTCAGATCCAGCCTGGAGGAGGTGGGAGAAAATGGATGAAAAAGAAAAACTGAAGGCCGCTTTAGATCAGATCCACGCGGAAGGATCTTTAAAAACTTCCACCAAAAAGTACCTTTTTGAAAAGGTATACTTTAAAGAAAAGAAACACCGTTCTCCTCTTCGGAAATTTGCCGCAGCGGCAGTCTGCTCCCTGGCAGTCTTTATCGGAGGCGGCTCCTGGCTGTTCTTTACCCCAACCGCATTTATCAGCGTAGATGTGAATCCTTCTCTGGAACTGGGGATCAACCGTTTTGACCGGATCGTTTCTGTCATAGGATACAACGAAGACGGCCGGGCACTGGTCCAGGATCTTCATATTAAATATATGGATTATACCGATGCCCTGGAGACCCTTATAGAAGATCAGAATATGGAAGTTTACCTGGCCGACAATGCAGATGTTGTTCTCACTGTAGCAGGAGATAACGCTGCCAAAAGCAGCGAGATCCTGGATAATGTAGAATCCTGTATGTCCCAGCACCAGAATGTGTACTGCCATTCAGGAAATTCCGAAGAAGTCCATCACGCCCACGACGCGGGCCTGTCTTTTGGTAAATATCAGGCCTGGCAGGTCCTTCAGGATCTGGATCCTGACATTACCCTGGAAGAGGTCCAGGATATGACCATGTCGGAAATCCGGGACTTGATCCGGAAGTATTCCCAGGAAAAATCCCAGGACAATGACCAGTCTTCAGAGGCCGGAAATATACAGGGAGCCCAGGATCCGGATACCGGCCGGGAAGCTGCGGAAGACTCCTCGAACAGCACAGCGGGATCCTCTGATGAAGATGCTCTGTCAGAAACCGTCCGGCAGGGACACCATGGACACCAGCATCATGGCGATGGTACCGATGACTAGCGCACAGATAAAACAGGCTGAAAATTTCAAAAAATCCGGAGAAATCCCCCCTTGCCAAAAGGGGGGATTTATAGTATCATAGAAAGGCAGTAAATCAAACATATGTCCTGTTAGTTTAACGGATAAAACAAGCGCCTCCTAAGGTTGCGTTACAACGGCCACCTCAAAAAAAACTAAATAAGGGATTGCAGTTCGACTTTGATCGGGCTATAATCATATATCAGACACGTCCATATAGCTCAGCTGGATAGAGCACACGCCTCCTAAGCGTGGGGTCGGAGGTTCAAATCCTCTTATGGACGCCAGTGAACAACGCCGAAAGCCTTTGTTTTCAAGGGTTTTCGGCTTTTCTTA
>DWUY01000296.1 GCA_019120515.1 Candidatus Blautia avicola
AAATAAAAGGTATTTCTATATTTTTAACTGCCATACTTTCATCCTCCTTAGGGTAATATTGCCATGTCGTCCAGGTATCTTGTATCTAAAAAATAACAATCCGTATGGACAAATATATGTCTTTGTAAAAATATTTTCTTATATTCTCTCTGCTTTTGACATTCTATTGTCTGCAAAAAGAAAGACCCGCAGATATCTGATATTACCTCAGACATCTACGGGTCTATTTCCCTAAACTTTATTCCTTTATGATTTATACCATGTCGCAATATGACGCACAGTCCGTCTGTTTTTTAGTACAGCTTCGCTCCCGCCGGGATCCGATCATCCACCATCAGCAGATTCAGTCCTTCCCGTCCGTCATACTCATGTACAGCGCTGATCAGCATACCGCAGGAATCAATGCCCATCATCTTTCTCGGCGGCAGGTTGACAATAGCGATACAGGTCTTTCCTACCAGTTCTTCCGGCTCGTAATACTCATGAATGCCGCTTAAGATCACTCTGTCCTTTCCTGTTCCGTCATCTAAGACGAATTTAAGGAGCTTCTTGGACTTCGGTACAGCTTCGCATTCTTTCACCTTTACTGCACGGAAGTCAGATTTGCTGAATGTATCAAAATCTACCATCTCCTCAAAGAGTGGCTCGATCTTCACTTTGGAAAGATCTAATGGTTCCTGTTCCACTGCCGGCGCCTCTTCTACCTGCTTTGTAAGAACCTGTTCTGCCTGGCTCATAGCAGCGTCTAAAGAAGCTGTTTTTCCAGCCTGAGCCGCATTGTTGGCTTCATTCTTTGCCGCTCCCTGTGACTTCATGGTTGGGAACAGCAATACATCACGGATAGCTGCGCTGTCTGTGAGCAGCATACACATTCTGTCGATACCGAATCCGATGCCGCCTGTTGGAGGCATACCGATCTCCAGTGCGTGAAGGAAATCTTCATCTGTATGCTCTGCCTCTTCATCTCCGGCTGCCGCATTGGCGTCCTGCTGAGCGAAACGTTCTCTCTGGTCGATAGGATCGTTCAGCTCAGAGTAGGCGTTTGCCATCTCCCAGCCGTTCATGAAGAACTCGAAACGCTCTACATAGTCGGGATTTTCCGGTTTTTTCTTTGTAAGAGGAGAGATTTCAATAGGATGATCCATAACAAAAGTAGGCTGGATCAGATGTTCCTCTACATATTCCTCGAAGAACAGGTTCAGGATATCCCCTTTTCTGTGTCGGTCTTCGAATTCAATCTTGTGTTCTTTTGCAAGTGCTCTGGCCTGCTGGAGAGTCTCCACTTCGTTCCAGTCAATTCCTGCATATTTCTTCACTGCGTCTACCATGGTGATCCGTTCAAAAGGCTTGCCCAGATCCATCTCCACGCCGTTGTAAACGATCTTGGTAGTTCCCAGGACTTCCTGGGCCACATGGCGGTAAAGGTTTTCTGTAAGGTCCATCATGCCGTGGTAGTCTGTGTATGCCTGATACAGCTCCATGAGGGTGAACTCCGGATTATGTCTGGTATCCAGGCCTTCGTTACGGAATACTCTTCCGATCTCGTAAACTCTTTCCAGACCGCCTACGATCAGTCTCTTTAAGTACAGCTCCAGAGAGATCCTCAGCTTGAAATCTTCGTCCAGAGCGTTAAAATGTGTCTCAAATGGACGGGCAGCGGCGCCTCCTGCATTGGCAACCAGCATAGGCGTCTCCACTTCCATAAATCCCTGTCCGTTTAAGTAGTTACGGATACTTGCCAGGATCTTGGAACGTTTGATGAAGGTATCCTTTACATCTTCGTTCATGATCAGATCCACATATCTCTGACGGTAACGGAGATCTGTGTTTGTAAGACCGTGGAACTTCTCCGGCAGAGGATTCAGGCTCTTGGAAAGGAGGGTTACCTCTGTGGCATGGATAGAAATTTCTCCGGTCTTGGTCTTAAACACTTCGCCTTTGATCCCGATAATATCGCCGATATCCAGTTTTTTGAAATCTTTGTAAGATTCTTCACCCAGATTGTCTCTGGCTACATAAGCCTGAATGGATCCCTGCAGGTCCTGAATACTG
This sequence comes from Candidatus Blautia avicola, assembly GCA_019120515.1. Lineage (GTDB taxonomy): Bacteria > Bacillota > Clostridia > Lachnospirales > Lachnospiraceae > Blautia > Blautia avicola. The sequence continues at coordinate 2,053 of DWUY01000296.1, forward strand.
CAGAAAGATGCTTTTCCCATAACACGTTTGGACATCATACGTCCTGCCAGGGAAACTTCTTTGCCTTCAAACTCATCAAAAGCATTTTTGATCTCCATACTGTGATTTGTCACATCATATTTTGTGATCTGGAAAGGATTCTTTCCATTTGCCTGCAAATCGGCTAATTTTTCACGGCGGACCTGTAATAAATGGTTTAAGTCCTGCTCCTGGGCTTTCTTCTGTTCTGCCACTTCGTACACTCTCCTTCTATATATACTTAAACATTTCTTTCAATTTCCAGAACTTTGTATTCCATAACTCCGGAAGGCATCTCAACGGAAACGGTATCCCCCTTCTTCGCTCCGATCAGGGCCTTTCCAACTGGAGACTCATTGGAGATCTTTCCTTCCAGGCTATTAGCCTCTGTAGAACCTACCAGTCTGAATTCCATCTCCTCATCAAACTCTACGTCATATACCTTCACTTTACATCCAACGCTGACCTTATCCAGGTCAACCTCGTCTTCTACAACAACCTCTGCGTTTTTCAGGATTTTTTCAATCTCTTCGATCCTGGCTTCTATATCTCTCTGCTCATCCTTTGCGGCGTCATATTCTGCATTCTCAGATAAGTCGCCCTGCTCTCTGGCCTCTTTGATCTTATCTGCTACTTCTTTTCTCTTATTTACCTTCAGATCATGAAGTTCATCTTCCAGTTTTGTAAGACCGGCATAGGTAAGCAGTGTTTTCTTTTCTTCCATTGTTTGTACACCCTTTCTTATATTCTGATATATGGACTTTTGCCCTTATAAACGCTTCTTAACAGTCATAATATTATAAATAATACCCTTATAGATGTCAAGTGGAATGTTTGATTTTCAAAGCATTCAGACCCCTTAAAGTTCCTTTATCAATTCTTCCAGTTCCTCCCAGGTCTCCACCTCATTGACCTTTCTCCGCACTGCCGCAGAATGGGGCATTCCTGAAGTATACCAGGCGATATGCTTACGCATTTCCCGGATCCCGGTATAGGCTCCCTTGTATTCTAATTGCAGCCTTCCATGGCGGAGCATCATCTTCTTGACCTCTTCCTTATCCGGCGGTGGAAGAAGTTCTCCTGTCTCCTGGTAATGGAGGATCCTGGAAAACAGCCAGGGGTTTCCCTGTACGCCCCGTCCGATCATAATGCCGTCGCAGCCCGTTTCCCGGGCCATGGCCTCCGCCTTCTGGGGAGAATCCACATCTCCGTTTCCTATGACCGGAATGGAGACGGCTTCCTTTACCTGGCGTATGATGTCCCAGTCTGCCTGTCCGGAATAATACTGTTCTCTCGTCCTTCCGTGAACAGCTATGGCCGCAGCTCCCGCATCCTGGGCGATCCTGGCGATCTCCACCGCATTTACCGTATCCTCCGTAAATCCTTTCCGGATCTTTACAGTCAGTGGTTTTTTAATGGCTCTTGATACCTTATAGATGATCTCATGGACCAGCCGGGGATTTTTCATCAGAGCAGAACCTTCGCCGTTATTTACCACTTTTGGAACCGGACACCCCATATTTATATCCAGAATATCGAAATTTCTTTCTTCGATCTGTCTGGCAATCTCTGCCATCAGATCCGGCTCTGAACCAAAAAGCTGGAGGGATACCGGCCTCTCCTTTTCCTCTATAGCCATAAGGCTTTCTGTATTTTTATTCTTATAATAAATGGCCTTGGCGCTTACCATTTCCGTACAGATCAGTCCTGCTCCCTGCTCCTTGCACAGCAGCCGGAAAGGCAGATCTGTCACTCCGGCCATAGGCGCCAGCACCAGATTGTTCTCCAGAGTTACATTTCCTATCTTAAGCTTCATCTCTGCTCTCTGCCTCTTTGTTTTTTTCATAAATGATCCGCAGGCCTTCCAGAGTCAGCCGCTGGTCATAGATATCAATAGTTTCCGTCTCTCTGGCCAGGACCTTTCCAAGGCCTCCGGTAGCCACTACCTTCATATTTTCCAGTCCCGATTCTTCCCTGACTTTCTTTACAATGTACTCTACCTGGCCGATATATCCGTAGACCAATCCCGCCTGCATACTGGTAATAGTGTCTCTGGCCAGTATGGATTCCGGTTTTTCTATGGCAAACTTGGGAAGCTTTGCCGCCTGCTGCCAGAGAGCCCTGGCGCTGATCTCCAGTCCCGGAGACGTGATCTCTGCTATAAACTCGCCTTTCTCATTTACCAGATCATAGGTGGTGGCCGTACCGAAATCCGCGATCAGCACCGGCCCGCCGTAAAGCTCATAGGCTGCTGCGGCATCCACGATCCGATCTGCTCCCAGCGCCTTTGGATTCGCGGTTTTCACTGTAATTCCTGTAAAGCTGTCCCATTTTACATGATAAGGCTTTATATGAAAATATTTTATGATACCGCTGGTGAGAGAATGCATAACATCCGGCACAACAGAACTGATAATTGCGGCGTCCACCAGGTCTTTATTGATCCCCCGGTATTCCAGCATATTGCAGATAAAAATCCCGTACTCGTCAGAGGTACGGCTGTACCCTGTAGTCATACGGAAAGTTCCCTTTAATTCCTTTCCTTCAAAAACACCCAGGGTAATATGTGTATTTCCCACATCAATAACCAGCAGCATATCCTATTCCTCCAGGCCTTCCCCCAGGAAAAATACCCGGTAATATAATTCCAGGGACTCCAGAAGTTCCTTCTTGGTCTTCCGAAGCTCCTTGATCCTCAGCACGCTGCCGATGTCGTCAAACATAGCGTCTGCCTCCAGCGCCTCTACCTGGAACTGAAGATTTCCTTCTTCATCAAATTCCAGGGTAAGGATTCCTCCGATCTCTTCTGTATACATGACACACATGATCTGGAGTTCATCCTTGATCTGCTGGGGCAGAGCTGAAAAATCCTGATTAAAATAATATTTCTGTTCATAGGCGCTGGCGCCGCATAAAACTACTTTATCCTTATACATATCCACATTCCTTTTTATTTATAAAGGCCGCTTACTCTGTTGCTGAGGCCTTTTATACATAGCTGTACAGACCACGGACAGAGACTTCTCCCGACAGGATCTCTCTTCGTTTTCCCTGGCTGTCTTCCACAAGAAGCTCTCCCCGAGCATTGATCCCTCTGGCCGTTCCCTGCCACTGGCCTTTTCTTTCTATGATCCGTACCTGCCGGTCTTTATTTAAAAGCAGGCTTTCATAGTCTTCTCTTATGAGCGACAGATCTTCTGTCCTTAGAAACTTCCGGTAATTTTTCTCGAAACATTCCATGACCCTGGCGATCCCCTGGATCCTGTCTGCTTTTTTCCCTGTTTCCAGGAAAACAGAGGTAGCCTTATCCCGAAGCTCCGCAGAGAATTTCTCCTGGTTTACATTGATCCCTGTTCCGATCACGATATATTCCGGCTTTCCCTCCTGTATCCTCATCTCGGTAAGGATACCGCAGATTTTCTTTCCGGAATATACCACGTCATTTGGCCACTTAATGCCGGCTTTTCTCCCAGTGAGTTCCTCCATTCCCTGAGCCACAGACAATCCCATGACCAGAGTAAGCTGCGACGCCGATAATGCTTTTATCTCAGGTTTCCACAGCAGAAGGCTCATATAAATATTCTCTCCAGGAGGAGAGGTCCATATCCGCCCCTGGCGGCCTTTTCCTCCTGTCTGCTTTTCAGCTACAAAAAGGGTGCCGTCGGGATCGGTTCCTTTCTCCGTCCAGCAGCGGCTCCCTGCATATTCTCTGGCCCAGTTGTTTGTAGAATCTATTTCTTCTTTCCACAGAACCTGCCGGGCAATCCTTTCAGTCCTTAAACATTCCTGAAACTGCCCGGCAGGGAAATACTGCTCGTCTTTTTCTTTGTTCATTAAAATTCTGCTCCCAAAGTAGCTGCCATAACTGCTTTGATAGTGTGCATACGGTTTTCAGCCTCGTCAAATACCACAGACTGAGGAGACTCAAAGACTTCGTCTGTAACTTCCATCTCTGTAATTCCGTACTTCTCTCCCATTTCCTTTCCGATCTCTGTATCCAGGTCATGGAAAGAGGGCAGACAATGAAGGAAGATGGCCTGGCTTCCCGCATTCTCCATAACTTCTTTGGTAACCTTATATGGAGACAGCTCGCGGATCCTTTCCTCCCATACTTCGTCAGACTCGCCCATGGATACCCATACGTCTGTGCAGATCACGTCGGCTCCCTTTGTGCCTTCTTTTACATCTTCCGTAAGAGTAATGGTTGCTCCCGATTCCTTTGCATAGCCTTTGCACTGCTCTACCAGTTTTGGATCCGGGAAATATTTCTTGGGCGCGCAGGCTACAAAGTGCATTCCCATCTTCGCGCAGAGGATCATCAGAGAATTTCCCATATTATATCTGGCGTCTCCCAGATATACCAGCTTCAGTCCTTCCACCTTTCCCAGATGTTCTTTAATTGTCATAAGGTCTGCCAGCATCTGTGTAGGATGATATTCATTGGTCAGACCGTTCCAAACAGGAACTCCCGCATACTTTGCCAGTTCCTCCACGATTTCCTGTCCAAAACCTCTGTACTCAATGCCGTCATAGATCCTTCCCAGAACCCTGGCTGTATCTTTAATACTTTCCTTCTTGCCGATCTGGGAACTCTTTGGATCCAGGAAAGTACTTCCCATTCCCAGATCGCTGGCTGCCACTTCAAAGGAACACCTGGTCCTTGTACTGTTCTTCTCAAAGATCAGGGCGATATTTTTCCCTTTAAGGACATCTACCGCTTCTCCTTTTTTCTTCTTCTCCTTCAGCATTGCCGACAGATCGATCAGATACTCGATTTCTTCTTTTGTAAAATCTTTCAGTGTAAGAAAATTCCGTCCTTTTAAATCCATATCTCTCTTCCTCCTGATTCTTTACTGTATTATTTCAGAAATACCTGGATCAAAAGATCATCCGCGCAAGACGGACCTGCCCGGGAATCTTAAGTCCTGGTTTCCTCCCAAATATAAATAAGCAGCCATTTTCACTAATTTCCTTCCATAATAACACGCTTTTCCTTTACAGGGCAATAGCCCGGCTCTCTTTTTCTGGGAAAATCAGCAACTATTTAGTCATGCGCCTTAGGATAGAAAACCGATCTTGGCTATACCATACACCCAAGGTAAAAGGGGACCCTGCATTTAAGCAGCGGCCCCCTTGCCTTCTGTTTCTTTTTATAAAGACCCGACAGTCTTATTGTATCCGTTACTTTTTATCCTCTGTGATAACTTCCTTCAAAGAAGAAGCCAGTCCGGCGATCCCCTGGATCTCTGAAGGGATAATGATCTTGGTAGATCTTCCGTCTGCAGCCTTCTGGAATGCTTCCAGGCTCTTTAAAGTCAGCACCGCCTGATCGGCTCCTGCCTCTTTAATAAAGCGGATACCGTCTGCGTTCGCCTGCTGCACCTTCAGGATAGCTTCCGCCTTACCTTCTGCTTCCCGGATCATCTTTTCCTTCTCTGCCTCTGCGCGAAGGATAGTCGCCTGTTTCTCAGCCTCTGCATCCAGGATCTCTGATTCCTTCTTACCTTCCGCCACAAGGATCGTAGATTTCTTCTCGCCTTCTGCCCGGAGAATGGCTTCACGGCGTTCACGCTCTGCCTTCATCTGTTTCTCCATGGCTTCCTGGATAGCGGCAGGCGGAATGATATTTTTCAGTTCCACACGGTTTACCTTAATTCCCCAGGGATCTGTAGCTACGTCCAGAGAAGCTCTCATCTTGGTGTTGATGATCTCTCTTGAAGTAAGAGTGGCGTCCAGTTCCATATCGCCGATAATATTACGGAGAGTGGTAGCTGTCAGATTTTCAATAGCCATAATGGGATTTTCCACTCCATAAGTAAACAGTCTTGGATCTGTGATCTGGAAGAATACGACCGTGTCGATCCGCATAGTAACATTATCCTTTGTGATCACAGGCTGAGGAGCAAAATCCACAACCTGCTCTTTTAAATTTACTTTCCGCGCAACACGGTCAATAAACGGAATTTTAATATGAAGTCCTGTTCCCCAGGTTGCCAGATACATTCCCAGTCTCTCAATGATCATGGCGTGTGCCTGAGGCACGATCTTGATACAGGACGCTGCCACGATCAAAATTAATACGATCAATACAATTAATACACTAACACCAGCCATACTACTTTTCCACCTCCACAATAAGTTTGACGCCTTCCACCGCCACCACTTTTACTACTTTTCCCTCTTCGATCTTATCCCCGTTTTGGGAACGGGCCGTCCAGGGCGTACCATCAACCATCACCTGTCCCTCTGCTTTCAGATTATCAATGGCTTCTGTTACCACTCCCGTTTTGCCGGGGATACTGTCCACATTGGTCTTCTGCTGGTTCTTATTCATATACCTTACAGCCAGAGGTCTGGTAAATATCAGCAGCACCACCGAAACTATAAGAAACAGCAGAATCTGAAGCCATACAGGACCGCCCAGAAGGGAAACTACAAGAGCCGCCAGAGCTCCTCCTGCAAACCAGATGGTGGTAAGTCCCAGTGTGATTATCTCGATCACCACAAGAACAGCCAGGATCACAAGCCAGATAATAGGGATCATTCCCGCTGTTACTGCCATTTTTCCACCTTCTCCTTATTTTATTCCCCAAAGCAGCTGCCTTAATAAAATTATGAAAGGAAGTCTCTGCCATTAAACAGAGCGCAGGCTTTGATAGGTGTCTCTATTATATCTTAATTTTCTGAAATCAACAAGATTTTCTCGAATTATTTAACAAATCTGGTATATGTTTTACAGAATTGAAACATATTTTCTCAATAATAATCCCTCCCGGCGAAAAGTTCCGGGAGGTACTATTACTTTGAGATTATTCCTCATAATATCCTTTGCAGGAAAGGATTCTTATATTCTGCAATTCGTCAATATAGGTAATCTGAAAATCCCTGTCCCGTAAAGGTAAATTCATTCATTATTCATTTGCCCCATAAATTCTTTTATTTTCTGTGAAGGTTTCCAATCATCAGATTCCATTTTTTTCAGTTCTTCCATTTTTTAGGTCTGGCAATGATCACTGGTTCACCGCCAAAAGCCTGGTCCATATATTTTTTAAGGTTACTTCTAAAATCCAGAGGCTTTGTGGCAATCATAATACCGCTCCTTTCATGTTCATTATCACGTACATTTTTATGTACTTTTGTTATATGTTATTTTCTTCTTTTGGTCAAGTTTCTTTCTCGACAGAAAAAAAGTATCCAGAATATTTTCCCGGATACTCTTTTTTAATTATTTCCTATTTTTAATAAAACGTCTGATTCGCAATGGTCAGTCCGCTTCCCCCTCCGGCATGGAAGAAGAGGCAGTCTCCTACGGTATTTGCCCCTGCAAATACATCTCTTGCCGCATCATAGCAGTCCTGTCTGGCCCCTCTGCTCAGTACAGATGCAAGCTTTCCGCTGGCTGCCGGGGAGAACTGGCCGCTCTGGTAGATGACCTCAGAAATGGTATTAGGGAACTGAGAGCTTCTCACCCGGTTCATGACCACGGCTCCCACGCCGATCTTTCCTTCGTAAGGCTCTCCCCCGGCCTCACACTCGATGATCGCCGCCATCAGATCCAGGTCTCCCTGAGATACGGAAGCTGCTGTCTCAGCGGCCGCCTGAGCCTGGGCTTCCGCCTGGGCCTGTGCCGCTGCCTGGGCTTCCGCGGCTGCCTGAGCTTCTGCCGCCGCCAGCGCAGCCTCATCTACCGCCTCAGCGCCTACGATATCGGTGCTTTCTCCATAAGACGCCTCAAAAAGCTGCCGGGCATCCTCTCCGGTAACCAGAAGGTCTCCCCTGACGTATCCTTCTACCTCTCCGGATACTACCTGCATCCAGCCGTTTTCCTCTCCTACTACTGTTACCACAGCCCCGGGAGCAAGTTTCCCTACCCTGTCTGTCCCAATATCAGATCCCTGACGGATATTGGCATATGTACTTACATTTGCCGCCGCCTTATCAGACCAGTCAAAGGCTTCTTCCTGCGCTGCTTCCTGAACCTCTGGTGTATCTATATTCTGATCCTCCTCTGTTGTGTCCGCCATAGCCGGAACCGCCATTGTTACCATCATAACTCCCGCCGTCCCCACACAAGCAAAAAGTTTCTTCATTCTTTCTTTCATAAAATATAACCTCCTGATAAGTCTGTAACATTTTAATTTCATTTGTTACAAATTTATTAAGTTTTGTTACGGACATATTCTATCAAGGTTACATTTTATTGTCAAGCGGGTAATTTTTGTCACATTTTACAGAATTTAGGGAAAAAAATTTCTTCTCTGGCGATAAGCCTCATACATTAAAATTCCAGAGGCCATAGCCGCATTAAGAGACTCTACCTGTCCTTCCATAGGGATCCGGATCCATATATCTGCCTTTTGGGAAAGTTCCCGGCTCAGTCCATTTCCCTCATTTCCGATAAAGAAAGCCGCAGCTTTTGTATAATCCTCCTGATCATAGCTGTTCTTTCCCTCCAGATGGGCCGCATACCCGGTGATCTTCTTCTCTCTCAGCCATGGCAGGATTTCTTCCTGGATAGAGGACGTATAGCAGAAAGGCACGCGGTACACAGATCCCATAGTAGAACGGATCACTTTGGGATTATAAATATCCACAGAATTTTTAGACAGGATGATCCCTGTTACACCTGCCCCTTCCCCGGTCCTGAGGATCGTGCCCAGATTTCCCGGATCCTGAAGATCTTCCAGGATCATAAGAAGGGCCGGCTTCTCTTCCGGGATCATCTCTTCCAGAGTACTCTCTTTTATCCTGATCAGGCACAGGACTCCCTGAGGGGTCACTGTATCTGAAAGGCTCTTAAACACTTTGTCTTCCACGACTTCCGTCAGACTTTCTGCTTTTTCTTCCAGACCCTTTTCCCGAAGGATCTCCCTCCAGATTCCTTTTTCCGCAAAAGAAGCGCCCAGATATATCTTTTCGATCCGTTCCGGGGGAGCTTCCCGGAACATCTTGATCCCTTCCGCCACGAAAAGCCCCTCTTCTTTTCTTGTCCTGGATTTTTTCAATAACTGCTGTATCTTCTTTATCTGTCCGTTAGATGTACTTGTGATCATACTCCTGTTTCCTCCGCAATGTTTCGGTAATGCTGCGATACTGCAGGCAGCTCACGGCAAAGCCGTTCGCTGTCCGTTGCCCGGCAAATGGTGCTGCGTGCCAGTGGCACGCGTCCAGCACGGACCGTAGCGGAGCGAAGACCTGCTCATGCAAGCATGGCAGCCGCTTGCCGGGCGTATCGCTGCCAGCTCACGGCAAAGCCGTTCGCTGTCCGTTGCCCTGCAAATGCCTGCACGTGCAAGCACGGCAGTCGCTTGCCGGGCGTATCGCGCAAAAAAAGGTGTACTGCATTGGTTTGCCGCACACCTTTTCTCTTTTGTTCTTATTTCTTTATGCCTGATTTTTTGTGTAATTATGAGACAGTGAATAGCTGACCTCAAACTGATACTCGGAAATATTCTTTTTCATAGCCAGCGCCTCATTGATATCCATATCCACATACTCGCCGTTTCTGTAGCAGATAACTCTCTTGGTCTTGCCTTCCAGGAGCACGTCCACAGCCTTTGCACCCATCATGGAAGCGTAAACACGGTCTTTGCAGGTAGGTGATCCGCCGCGCTGCATGTGACCCAGGATCGTTGCTCTGGTCTCGATTCCTGTAGCAGCCTCGATACGTTTTGCCATAGCTTCAGAATGGCCGATACCCTCTGCATTGATAATGATATGGTGTTTCTTGCCTTTCTTACGGTTGTCGATAATGTTGTTGATGATACGCTGTTCATCATAATCATATTTTTCAGGAAGGAGAATATCCTCTGCGCCGTTGGCGATACCGCACCACAGAGCGATATATCCTGCGTTTCTTCCCATAACCTCGATGATACTTACACGTTCGTGAGAAGTAGAAGTATCGCGGACTTTATCGATAGCTTCCATAGCTGTATTTACGGCGGTATCAAAACCGATGGTATACTCTGTACATGCAATATCCAGGTCAATGGTACCCGGTACGCCTACAGCGTTCACTCCCAGATTTGCCAGCTTCTGAGCGCCGGCAAAAGAACCGTCACCACCGATTACCACAAGGCCGTCGATACCATGTTTTTTACAGATTTCAGCGGCTCTTCTCTGTCCTTCTTCTGTACGCATTTCCGCACAGCGGGCAGTATACAGGATAGTTCCGCCCTTCTGGATCGTATCTGAAACATCTACAGCTGTCATCTCTATAATTTCTTCATTCAGAAGACCTGAATATCCTTTTAAAATCCCCTTCATTTTGATTCCACGGCTTAAGCCTCTTCTTACAACCGCACGGATCGCCGCATTCATTCCCGGAGCATCTCCACCACTTGTTAAAACGCCAATTGTTTTGATTTCTTTATTCGCAGTCATCTTTCTCCTCCATATTCTCGCAGCCCTTGTTTTTATATTTATACATTGAATCGTTCTTATTTTATAGCATTTTCCGAATATTTTCAATACTCTTTTCTACAACTTTTACGTTGTCGCGGCCGTACTTTTCGTACAGATTGTCGAGAAGTTCCTTGTCGATCTTTACATTCTTCGACGGTCCCAGCCTCTTCACCGCTTTCGGCGAACGGATATAGATCACCACCGCGTCTTTTCCGTCGGAGTCCTTAATATCTTCGTAAAGTTCCTCTTCTCTTGCCAGAAATGCCTCTTTCGTCTCAAACTGGAGCCACAGTTCCCGGGGAACCATTTCAAAAGGATAAATATTCTCGCAGATCAGTTTGCTGGCCTTATCATCTTCCGCGGAAACCCGTCCCTGGATAAAGACCTTTGCGTCCACTTCCATAAAACGGACATTCTTCTCATAATCCCTGGGAAATACCACGATCTCCACAGTTCCCACCAGATCCTCCAGAGTAAGAAAGGCCATGATCTTGTTTGTCTTGGTATATTTAATAGTCTTTGCAGTGATCATTCCTCCCACCACGGCTCTTGCCCCGTCTCTTACTTTGGGCATGCCGCTCTCTTCATCCGGCTGGAAATCCGCAGTTACCGCAGTAATATTCTTCTTCCATCTCTCTGTATATTCTTCCAGAGGATGACCGCTTATATACACGCCCAGGACTTCTTTTTCAAAAGCCAGCTTGGCCTCTTTTGGATATTCCTCCACCTCCGGCATACGGATCTCGAAGGCTTCCTTCTCTTCATCAGAGACCAGATCAAACAGACTCATCTGCCCTGCCATGACATTCTTTTTTTCCTGATTTACCGAGTCCAGTATCTGGGCATAGATCATCATTTTCTGCCGTCTGTTACCGGGAAGACTGTCAAAAGCTCCGGCTTTGATAAAGTTTTCTATGACCTTTTTATTTACATCTTTTCCCGCCATACGTTCAATAAAATCCTGGAGATTTTTAAATTCTCCTCTTTCCTGACGTTCTTCTACAATGGATTTTATCACAGGTCTTCCGATACTTTTAATAGCGGACAGCCCGTAGCGGATAGCCCCGTTATCCACGGAAAACTGACTCTCTCCTTTGTTGATATCCGGAGGAAGAATGGAAATCCCCATCTTCCTGCTGGAAAGGATATATTCCGACACCTTAGAGGGGTTATCAATAACAGAAGTCATAAGAGCGGCCATAAATTCTACCGGAAAATAATACTTCAGATAGGCGGTCTGATAAGAGACTACCGCATAGGCCGCCGCGTGGGATTTATTAAAAGCATATTTTGCAAAATCGATCATCTCGTCATAGATCTTATTTGCTACCTCTTCTGAGATTCCTCTGTTGATACAGCCCGGAACGCCCTCTTCTTCATTGCCGTAGACAAAGTTCTGCCTTTCTTTCTCCATGACCGCCGCTTTTTTCTTACTCATGGCACGGCGGACCAGGTCGCTTCGGCCCAGGGTATATCCGCCCAGGGATCTTACGATCTGCATAACCTGTTCCTGATATACGATACATCCGTAGGTAGGCTTCAGGATAGGCTCCAGCTCCGGACAATCGTAATGGATACTGTCTGCATTGTTTTTCCCTTTGATATACTGAGGGATAAAGTCCATAGGACCTGGACGGTACAGAGAGATCCCTGCAATGACGTCCTCCAGGTTCTGGGGCTTTAATTCTTTCATGAAACTGGTCATCCCGGCGCTCTCTAACTGGAAGACGCCGTCTGTCTTTCCGGCTCCCAGCATTTCGTATACATTCTTATCCTCATAATCAATGTGGTCGATATCCAGGGTGATACCCTTATCCCTTTCCGCCAGTTTCACAGCGTTCTGGATCACAGTCAGAGTCCTAAGCCCCAGAAAGTCCATCTTTAGAAGCCCCAGTTCCTCCAGGGTGGTCATGGTAAACTGGGTGACGATAGACCCGTCAGAAGCCCTGGACAGAGGCACATACTCGTCTACTGCCTTCTGGCTGATGACCACCCCCGCCGCATGCATAGAAGTATGTCTTGGCAGTCCCTCCAGTCTTTTGCTCATATCGATCAGGGTCTTTACCGTTTCGTCAGATTCATAAAGATTCCGCAGTTCCGGATTCATGGTCAGAGCCTTATCTATGGTAATATTCAGTTCATTAGGGATCATCTTGGCAATGGCGTCACACTGGGCGTAAGGAAGATCCATAACCCTTCCCACATCCCGGATCACGCCTCTGGCCGCCATGGTACCGAAGGTAACGATCTGCACCACCCGGTCTTTTCCATATTTTCTCACCACATAGTCGATAACCTCCTGGCGGCGTTCAAAGCAGAAATCCACATCAATATCCGGCATAGATACACGCTCCGGATTGAGGAAACGCTCAAAAAGAAGGTCATACTTAATAGGATCCAGCTTGGTGATCCCCAGGGTATAGGATACCAGACTCCCCGCGGCGGACCCCCTTCCCGGTCCCACCATAATGTCATGGTCTCTGGCATATTTGATGAAGTCCCACACAATGAGAAAGTAATCCACATATCCCATTTTCTTGATAACGCCCAGCTCATATTCCAGCCGTTCCTTAAGCTGGTCCATATTATCTGTGTACCGCTCTTCCAGACCTTCGTAGCACAGCTTGTTCAGATACTCCCAGGAAGTATAGGGAGCCGGCACGTCAAATTTCGGCAGCTTGGTCACGCCGAACTCGATTTCCACATTACACCGGTCCGCGATCTTCTGAGTATTGGAAAGAGCTTCCAGGGCATAAGGAAACAATTTTTCCATTTCCTCAGGGGATTTCACATAATACTGTCCCCCTTCATACCGCATCCGGTCTTCATCCTGGAGACGTTTTCCCGTCTGGACGCACAGAAGGATATCGTGGGCCTGGGCGTCCTCTGCATAGGTATAATGGATATCGTTGGTAGCCACCAGTTGGATCCCGGTCTCCTGGCTCATGCGCAGGAGCTGCTGGTTTACCAGCTTCTGCTGAGGCAGACCATGATCCTGAAGCTCCAGGAAGAAGTTTCCTTTTCCAAAGATTTCCTGATAGCGGAGGGCGGCGCTTTTTGCCTCCTCATACATGCTTCTTACAAGATTTCTTGCAACTTCTCCCGCAAGGCAGGCGCTTAATGCAATAATTCCTTCATGATATTCCTGTAAAAGCTCCAGATCTACTCTTGGCTTATAATAAAATCCGTCGATAAATCCTTTAGACACGATCTTCATCAGATTCTGATATCCCTGGTTATTCTCTGTCAGAAGGACCAGATGATAATACCGGTCGTCAGAATGTCCCGTTTCTTTATCAAAACGGGAGCCGGGAGCAACATACACCTCACAGCCCATGATAGGCTTGATGCCTGCCGCTTTTGCCGCCTTATAAAAATCAATGCAGCCAAACATGACTCCATGGTCTGTTATGGCTGCACTGTTCATTCCCAGCTCCTTCACTCTGGCTACATATTCATTTATTTTATTGGAACCGTCCAGCAGACTATATTCCGTATGTACATGTAAATGAGCAAAATCCACTGTCTTTCTCTCCTTATGTCTCGCAGCTGTTTTATTCTTCATTTTTCCGCTTCTTCAGCAGAACATTAAACCATTTATTATTCCGGTCTTCCCGAACATCACTGGTCTTCCATATGTCAAGAATCTGGATCTGGGGAAAGGAATCCAAAAGATCATCCAGAGAATCTCTGTTATAATCGTAAAAATACCTGCCATTATATCTGCCCTTCCGGTCTCCCCTCCTCACAGAGAAATAAAGGATCCCATCTTCTTTCAGAGCTGCCAGGATCCGCTCCATCACATCATGGATCTTCTCCGGCGGAAAATGCCCCAGGACAGCACAGGCCCAGATTCCATGAAAAACATTCTGAAACTCCATCTCTTCTATCCGGAGATGAAGGACCTCCTTTCCGGTGTGGATACTGGCCAGGTTGCACATTTTCTCAGACCCATCCATAGGGGTCACCACACAGCCTTCATCTTCCAGAAACACGGTATCTCTCCCGGAACCGCATCCCAGATCCAGAACATCCGCGCTTTCCGGCAGAAGTTCTACAAAACGTTCCAGCTGGTCTTCCATGCTTAAATCTACAGTCTCTTCATAATATGGCACGGCATATCGGTCATAATAATCTATCGAGTCCACTGATTTTCCTCCTTTTGGACATAAACACATAAGCTATCATGATTATAACATAATCTTTTTTGAGGGAAAAGCGTTACTTTATACAGATTTTTCCCTCTTTCAGTTCAACTTTTTTCTCTTTCAGGAGATGGCCTACCGCTCTCTTAAAGGCATTCTTGCTCAGGCCGAATTCTCTCTGGATCAGTTCCGGCGCGGCTTTATCATCAAAAGGCAGCACCCCGTCAAATTCTTTGATAGTCTCCAGAACATTTTCCGCATCCTCATAGATCTGAAGATAAGCTTTCTTCTTGGGACTCAAAGTCAGTTTTCCGTCTTCTCTTACAGCGCTTACCCTGCAGGTAACTTCCTCTCCTACTTTATAGCCTCCCTGAGCCTCCTGTCTTGGTATCATTGCGGAATATTTATAATCCACAGCTACAAAAACACCGAAGTTATCACTGATCTCATACACAATGCCGGTAACTGTATCTTCCTTTTCATAAGGGGCGTCTGTAGACAGATAGTGGTATACCTTCATAGTTCCGCACAGCCTGCTGCTTTTATCCACATATACTGCCGCCAGAACTTCTTCGCCTTCGTGAAGTTTCTTGGTCTGCTCTTTATAAGGAAGGAACAGATCCTTTTCCAGGCCCCAGTCCAGAAAAGCTCCGATCCTGGTTACCTGGGCTACCTTCATTACCGCCAATTCTCCCAGAGCTGCCTTTGGCCGGTCTGTAGTGGCGATAATGCGGTCAGAAGAGTCCTTATAGATAAACACCTGGAATTTGTCCCCTTCTTTTGTTCCGGCCGGTACTTTTTTCCCGGGAAGGAGCACCCGCTCCTCCTGTCCGGCGTCCATCTTTTCACCCAGATAAACGCCGAAATCTACCTTTTTTACCACTGTTAATTCCTGTACTTTTCCTAATTCGATCATATTATCTCCTTTTATCTGCGCAGCTCTACCGCTGCATAAACTTCTTTTTCCGGGCTTTCCAGCACCACTGTATAAATGTCCCCTTCTTCTTTTACCTTTGGCAGGATCACATCATTTAACACTGCCTGTTTCTTATATTCTGCCCGCATCTGGCCTACCTTAAAATCTTTTGGAAGGTATTCCTGGGCCATGAGCACATACTGTCCGTTATTTACATGATGATTGGTATCCAGATGATGAGGTCTTACCTGGAAGGAGGGATATTCCTTCATATCTTCAGGTACTGCAATTTTTCTGGAGGAATAGTCCATGTCCAGCTTTTCTCCAAGAGTATAGGCCTGTATCTGCTTCTCGTCCACATTTACCGGCCTTCCCGAAGCAATATCCAGAAAAGTCCAAAGACTGTTGGCGTAAGCGATCAGTTCTCCATTCTCATCCTCCATAGTAAAATTTCTGTTTCCAAGAAATCTTTTAAAAGCATAGGGCCAGGTGGAGATCCGTATCTTCTCAAACAAAGCCGGATATCTTTTCACTATGATCTGCCAGGAAGATAGCACCCAGACCTGGCCTTTTTTCTCCAGATAGTCCATTCCAACTCCCGCGCTTTCCGAATGAAAGGTACAGCAGTCCTGAAAATAATTCAAAATTCCGTTTAAAGTCAGCTTTCTGTCCTCTCCTGTCTCACTGTACCGTACCCTGCTGTCAAAAGAAAATCCCATAATCCACCCTTCCTTCAATTCTTTATATACGAAAATATCCCAGACACTTGTCTGGGATATTCGTAGCTGGGCTACAAGGATTCGAACCTTGAAATGACGGAGTCAGAGTCCGTTGCCTTACCATTTGGCGATAGCCCAATATTTTCAATGTTGCCTCGCAACAATAGGTATTATATAGCATCTCTTTTCAAAATGCAAGCACTTTTTTTATTTTTTTTAATTTTTTTATTCGAGTAAATTTTTCCCTCCTGTTATCTTACCCTCTCCAAAAGGAATAGAAGTATTTTCTAATCTGCCTCCTTAGTTATTTTTCTCTTCTCGTCTGCATAAAATATATCCCGTAAAATTGTTTCCATATTATTTTCGGCAAAGGCGGTGTATTATGTCCTATTACCCTGTTCTTGTAAATAAAACGCATCTTCTTCCTTCTGATTACATACCTGATGACCTGGAAGAGGCAGGGATTCCTTTCTGTGCTCCTCCCGGCTCTGAAAAGCGGCTTCTCAGACGAAAGGCCTCCAAAGCCGCAGGCCGGCTCTTTACCCAGGCGGCTCTGGATAAAATGGGGATCATAGGGATATCCGGCTACCGGTCCTATAAGAGACAGGAAGAACTTTATCTGGACGCTCTTCGGCGGAAGAGCTCTGCCGTTGCCCCGCCTGGGGCCAGCGAACATCAGACTGGATTTGCCCTGGATCTTTCCTGTCCGGAGGTTAATATGCAGCTGGAGGAATCCTTTGCGGAAACCCCGGAAGGCCGGTGGCTGGAAAAGCACGCCCCTCTCTATGGTTTTGTGATCCGTTATCCCAAGACCAAAGAACATATCACCGGATTTCCCTGGGAGCCCTGGCATATCCGCTATGTAGGCGAACCTCTGGCCTTATATCTTTCCATGACAGGGCTGACTTTGGAAGAATATCACAATTTATAGAAGATAACTTCCTTTTTTCAGGTTAAAGTGCTATAATGGCAGAAAATACCCGGGGCAAGGCCCTTGAATTATAAAGGAGCGCTACCTATGAGAGCCTTAAATTTAACCTTATTAACAGATTTATATGAATTGACCA
>DWUY01000297.1 GCA_019120515.1 Candidatus Blautia avicola
CAGGAAACCGTAGACTCTATTATGATCAGCCAGCTGGTGGAAGAAAGCCGCAGGATCCAGGAAAATCAGAGATAGGAGAGGAAAGCGATGAAAACAAGAATTTATTTAGATAATGCAGCAACTACAAGAACGTCTCAGGAAGTGGTAGACGCCATGCTTCCTTATTTTACAGAAAGCTATGGAAATCCTTCCAGTATTTACGAACTGGGACAAAGAAGCAAGGAAGCCATCACCAAGGCCAGAGAAGAGATCGCTCAGGTCATTGGAGCAAAAACAGAAGAGATCTACTTTACGGCAGGCGGGTCTGAGGCGGATAACTGGGCTATAAAGGCTGCCTATGAAGCTTATAAGAACAAAGGAAATCATATCATTACCACAAAGATCGAACATCACGCCGTGCTCCACACCTGTCAGTATCTGGAAAAACAGGGAGCGAAAGTGACCTATCTGGATGTTGATGAAAACGGACTTATCGATCTGGAACAGCTTCAGAAAGCCATTACCCCGGAGACCATCCTGATCACTATTATGTTTGCCAACAATGAGATCGGCACCATCGAACCGGTAAAAGAGATCGGTATGATCGCAAAAGAACACGGTATTCTTTTCCATACAGACGCTGTTCAGGCTTTTGGACAGGTGCCCATTCATGTGGACGAGATGAATATTGATATGTTAAGCTCCAGCGCCCATAAGATCAACGGCCCGAAAGGAATAGGATGCCTCTATATCCGCAAAGGCGTGAAGATCCGTTCTTTTATCCACGGCGGCGCCCAGGAGAGAAAAAGAAGAGCAGGTACAGAGAATGTGCCGGGTATCGTAGGATATGGAGTGGCTGCCCGGATGGCGGCTGAAACTATGGAAGCCCGTACCAAAAAGGAGCAGGAACTGAGAGATTACTTCATCCGCCGGGTCCTGGAAGAAGTTCCTTATACACGGCTCAATGGAGATCCTAAGAAGCGTCTTCCCAATAACGCAAATTTCAGTTTCCGCTTCATCGAGGGAGAATCTCTTCTGATCATGCTGGATATGAAGGGAATCGCAGGTTCCAGCGGTTCTGCCTGTACATCAGGTTCTCTGGATCCATCCCATGTACTACTTGCCATCGGACTGCCTCACGAGATCGCCCATGGTTCTCTGCGGCTGACCCTTGGGGCAGACACCACAAAGGAAGATCTGGATTATACCCTGGATCAGATCAAGGAGATCGTGGCAAAGCTGAGAAATCTTTCTCCTTTATATGAAGATTTTATCAGAAAACAGAAGAAAGCATAGAGTAATCCATAAATAATATAGAGAAGTCAACAGAATACGGAGGAAATCATTATGTACAGTGAAAAAGTAATGGATCATTTTCAGAATCCCAGAAATGTAGGAGAGCTTGAAAACCCCAGCGGAGTGGGGACTGTAGGAAACGCCAAATGCGGAGATATTATGCGGATCTATCTGGATATTGACGACAACCAGATCATCCGGGACTGTAAATTTAAAACCTTTGGCTGCGGCGCTGCAGTGGCAACCAGCAGTATGGCCACGGAACTGGTAAAAGGCAAGTCCATACAGGAAGACCTTCAGGTAACCAATAAAGCAGTTATGGAAGCTCTGGACGGACTTCCTCCGGTGAAGGTCCACTGTTCACTGCTGGCGGAGGAAGCCATCCATGCGGCTTTGTGGGATTATGCGGAGAAAAACGGGATCAAGATCGAAGGTCTTTCCAAGCCGAAATCAGATATCCATGAAGGGGAAGAGGAAGAAGAGGAAGATTACTGATGAAAAAAAAGAAAGTAGTGGTAGGTCTCTCCGGAGGCGTGGATTCCTCGGTGGCAGCTTATCTGCTGAAGGAGCAGGGGTATGAGGTCATTGGCGTTACCATGCAGATCTGGCAGGAGGAAGAACCGGAATTTCAGGAAGAAAACGGTGGCTGCTGCGGACTGAGCGCTGTAGATGATGCCAGAAGAGTAGCGGCAAAACTGGAAATCCCTTATTATGTCATGAATTTCCGAAAAGAATTTAAGGAAAATGTCATCGACTACTTTATCCGGGAATACCGGGAGGGAAGGACGCCAAATCCCTGTATTGCCTGTAACCGATATGTAAAATGGGAAGCTCTCCTGAAAAGAAGCCTGGATATCGGAGCGGATTATATCGCCACAGGCCATTATGCCCGGGTGGAACGGTTGGAAAACGGCCGTTATGCCATCCGGAATTCTGTAACAGCCAGAAAGGATCAGACCTATGCCCTGTATAATCTAACACAGGAACAACTGGCCCATACCCTGATGCCTGTAGGAGAATATACAAAAGAGGAGATCCGTCAGATCGCTCAGGAAGCCGGGATACCGGTAGCCCATAAAAAAGACAGCCAGGAGATCTGTTTTGTGCCGGATAAAGACTATGCCGGTTTTATTGAAAAAAGCACCGGGGAAAAGATCCCCGCAGGAAATTATGTAAAAGCAGATGGAACTGTGCTAGGAGAGCATAAAGGTATTATCCACTACACCATCGGCCAGAGGAAAGGCCTGAATCTTTCCATGGGCCACCCCGTTTTTGTAACGGAGATCAGACCCGGGACCAACGAAGTGGTCATCGGGGAAAACGAAGAGCTGTTTGTAAAAAGTCTGGTCTGCGACCGGATGAACTATATGGCTATGGAAGAGATCCGGGAAGGGGAAGTCCTTACAGGAAAGATACGGTATAATCACCCCGGAGCTCCCTGTACTCTGAAAAAGCTGGAGAATGGACGGGTTCAGGTGGATTTTCTGGATCCTCAAAGAGCGGTTACTCCCGGACAGGCAGTCGTGCTGTATCAGGGGGAGTATGTGGCGGGAGGCGGCATTATACTTGGACCGGTAAAAGAAAAATAGAAGAAAACACATCAGATAGCCTTATACACAGAGCCGGGGATCAATGATAATTTGGTCCCCGGCTCCTTTTACGCGATACGCCGGTCAGGCGCCCGCCGTGCTTGCACCAGCGGGCGTCCTTCAGAAACCAGGTCTTCCTGTTCTGAACCGACGAGACTTTACAGACTTAAAAATTCCGGTTTATGTTTTTTAAAGATGGTATAGTACCGAAAACCGCAGGCCTTCAGGATCTCGCCGGTTTCCCGGAAATTATAGGCGATATGTTCCGGCGCGTGAGCGTCTGAGCCCAGGGTCAGGATCTCCCCTCCCAGTTCCCGGTAGCGGGCAAGGATCTTTTCTGTGGGATTGGGATGGCCAAGACCATATTTAAATCCCGCGGTATTGCATTCCAGGCCGATCTGTTTTTCGATAATGGTTTTCAGAATCTCATCCAGGATGTCCTGATATTTTTCATAGGTGTAATCCCGATTCTGATTGGGGCCGTACCTTACCACATAATCAATATGGCCGCAGGTGTCAAAACAGGAAAAAGTCTTCAGATTTTCCAGAAGGACTTCAAAATACCGGTGATAAGCTTCATACTCTGTCCTTCCCTGGAAAAATGTTTTTTCGTAGGGATCCATATGATCGGCAACGTGGGTGGAGCCGATGAGAAAATCAAAGGGAGCAGAAGCGGCGATCCGGGGGATCTCTTTGGCAAGATGAGGCTGAAGTCCCAGTTCCAGTCCGAAATAAATCTGGATACGGTCCTGATAGGATTCCTTCAGCTCCATAAGTTTTTTCTGGTAGGCAGGCATATCCAGATCAAAGGAACAGTCCCCGTCGGGAAAATCAGGGTCCAGATGTTCTGTAAAACACATAGCGGGAAGACCCAGACGGATCCCCTGCCGTATCATTTCCTCCATAGGCGTCTCGCTGTCTCCGGAGAAAGAGGAATGAAGATGATAATCACAATACATAGAAGCAACTCCTTTTTTGTAAATGATAGTACCCTCAGTGTACAAGGGTAACATGGATATAAGCATTATAAGGGAAGTTTCCTGCTTCTAGCAAGAGGCAGGGTGTAAAATCAGAGTTAAAATGCATAGGAATTGTGAAATTAGGGTTGAATTTTTGGACGAAAACGAGTACAATATGGACAAGGTTGATGTTTCTTTAACAATGTTGTATACAAGAGTTAAAGAACTCACAGAAAATCAATCACTTTTAGGAGGAATGAAAATCATGGCAGTAAAAGTAGCAATCAATGGTTTCGGACGTATTGGACGTCTTGCATTCAGACAGATGTTTGGAGCAGAAGGATTTGAGATCGTTGCAATCAACGATTTAACATCTCCAAAGATGTTAGCTCACTTACTGAAATATGACTCTACACAGGGAAGATACGCTTTAGCTGACAAAGTAACAGCTGGAGAAGATTCTATCACTGTTGACGGAAAAGAAATCAAAATCTATGCAATGGCTAACGCAGCTGAGCTTCCTTGGGGAGAAATCGGCGTAGACGTTGTTCTGGAGTGTACAGGATTCTATACATCCAAAGCAAAAGCACAGGCTCATATCGATGCCGGCGCTAAGAAAGTTGTTATTTCCGC
>DWUY01000298.1 GCA_019120515.1 Candidatus Blautia avicola
TGCAACGGTATTCGGGAAAATTTTCTGTGCCTCCGGCAAAGCTTCCTCCGGCCGGACCAGAGACGGACTGTAATGGGTCAGCCACATCTCCTTTACCTGGGCCTCTCTGGCCAAAGCAGCCGCTTCTTTAAAGGTCATATGTTTATATGCCCTGGCTTTGTCTTCTTTATCCTGTTCTCCGTACATCCCTTCACAGATAAAAAGATCCGCGCCCTTTGCGTGTTCCGCAATGGATCTGACCGGTCTGGTATCTGTGGTATAGGTAAGTTTTATACCTTTTCGGGCAGGGCCTAAGACCATTTCGGGAGTGTAAACTTTATCTCCTTCAGTAACAGTCTCTCCTTTCTGGAGAGGATTCCAGTACTTCAGAGGAATCTCCTGCTCTTTGGCTCTTGCAGGATCAAATTTCCCCTGTCGCCTGATCTCCAGAGTATATCCGTAACAGGTAACATTGTGATTTACTTTAAATGCCGTAATATGATATCCGTAAAACTCAAAGGTTTCTTCCGGTTTTGTAAGTTCTATACACTGTATCTCAAAAGGAAGCTCCGGAGCGATCACTCTGAGAGCAGAAACTACACGAACCAGCCCTTTGGGCCCGATCAGAGTCAGCGGCTGGGTCCTCTCCGCATTTCCCATAGTCAGAAGGAGACCTGGAAGGCCGCTGATATGATCTGCATGAAAATGAGTAAAGCAGATCACGTCAATAGGTTTAAAGCTCCATCCCTTCTCTTTTACCGCTACCTGGGTTCCCTCCCCGCAGTCTATCATAAGATTGCTGCCATTATAGCGGGTCATTAAAGATGTAAGCTTTCTTCTTGGAAGAGGCATCATGCCCCCGGTTCCTAACAGACATACGTCCAGCATAGTGTGTTCCTCGTTTCTTCCTATAATATCCTATAAATCATAGCACAGTTTTCTCTGTGCTACAATAATTCCTTTTCCGTAGTTTTTTCAGGAGGTATCTTAAAGCCTGCTGTCAGCTTATCATAACATGCCTCGCAAAGATCAAAACTGTGGCTCTCTCCGTCTTTTTCTGAAAAATACCCCCACTGTACCCGTCCATGGAAGACCCCTTCCATAACCATACCTTTTTCTATACGGATCTTTCTGCCGCAGCAATTGCAGAGGATCTCCTGTACCTGGCACTCTTTCTGATTTTCGTATTTTCTCATACTCTTCCTCCTCAGTATTGAAAACAGTATTGAAAATTTATCGCTCTACCTGCCCTATTATACAGAACTCTCCTCACAAATCCCAGTGGGAATCAAATACAGAGTTAGCAATGGCTGGCAACTTTTTTCTCCATGAGAATGCCGTCCTCTCTGGGATTTTCATAAAAATTTTTCCGGATTCCCTGTACCGAAAATCCGCAGTTTTCATAAAGATGGATGGCAGGGGCATTACTCCGGCGCACTTCCAGAAAGAAGGAGGCCACCCCTGCCCTTTTTCCTT
The DNA here is from genome assembly GCA_019120515.1 of Candidatus Blautia avicola. GTDB lineage: Bacteria > Bacillota > Clostridia > Lachnospirales > Lachnospiraceae > Blautia > Blautia avicola. The sequence goes on from DWUY01000298.1 coordinate 1,456, forward strand.
CTTCTTCCAGCATTTCCAGAAGCCTGCGGCCGATATGTCTTCCCTGACACTCCCTCTTTACAGAAACCTGGGTGATCTCTCCCTCATCCAGAACTGTCCACATTCCGATATAGCCCACCACCTGTTCTCCTTCCAGAGCTGTCAGATAAATGTTCTCTTTTTTCTCCAGGGCCTGCCGAAAGCTTTCTTCCGTCCATGGAAGAGAAAAATTCTCTTTTTCTATAGCCGCCGCCTGAGAAACATCCTGTTCCCGCATGCGTCTGATCTCAATTTTCTCCATGTTTCGCCAGCCTTTTCGCTCTTTCTCTTTCCGCCTGGGACACTCTGAGATATTCCGGCTGATGCTCTTGCGCGGTCTGGATCTTCCCTGCCTTATAATAGACAGCTCCAAGAGCCGCCACGGCACCTGCCCTTTGACGGTTCAGATGGGCTGGTGCAAAAGACCAGGGAACCTGACATTTCTCAGCGATCATCTCCTGGAAAACCGGTACTCCGTCTCCCAGAAAGATCACTTTCTTTCCCAGATCTCCTAACTCTTTAAGCAACTCTTCCATGGGAAGAGCCGCCTGTTCCTTTACTGTGATCAGGCAGTGGTCTTTAAAAGCATAAATTCCTGTATAGACCTGTTTTCTCCTGGCATCCATAATGGGGCAGATCAGCGTATCCTCAGGAGTATCGTAAAGATTATACGCCAGTGCCTCCAGTGTAGGCACCGGGATAAGAGGTTTATCAAGAGCCAGGCCCAGACCTTTTGCAGTGGCGGAACCGATCCGAAGTCCGGTAAAGGAACCGGGACCTGCCGCAACAGCGATGGCATCCAGAGTCTCCAGATCCAGATCTACGGCTTTTTTAATCTCATCCAGCATAGGCAGGAGTGTCTGGGAATGCGTTTTTTTATAATTCATAGTATACTCGGCCACAAGGGTCTCGTCCTGGATCAGGGCAACAGAGGCCACCAGTCCGGAACTATCCAGCGCCAATATTTTCATAATCTATATTTCCTCCAATCCCTCAATAGTGATTTTCCTGTAATCAAAATCTTTATCCAGATCTTTCTCTATGGTAACAGAGATCACATTTTCCGGCAAAATCTCTTCGATCAGACGGGCCCACTCGATCAGGCAGATCCCCTCTCCGAAGAAATAGTCGTCATACCCGATCTCTTCCATTTCCTCAATATCTCCGATCCGATACACATCAAAATGGTAGAAGGGAAGTCTTCCTTCATCATATTCCTGAAGGATCGTAAACGTAGGGCTGTTCACCGGCTCCCGGATCCCCAGGCCGCTGGCAACCCCCTGGGTAAATACGGTTTTCCCCACTCCAAGGTCTCCGTTTAATGTATAAATCTGCCCGGGAAGAGCTTTCTCCCCGATCTTTTTTCCTAATTGAAATGTCTCTTTGGCATTTTTCGTTTCTATTATCATAAATCTATCCTCGCTTCACCAACACAGTATAGCATACAAAATTCCAGCTTGCACCTTTTATTTTTTTCTTCTATAATACAAGAAAACCAGGAACAAAAGACAGGGACTCCGATGCGGGACTGCCTGCGGAGGGTTGCCAGCTTAGGGCCTGCGAAAACATGAATAAGAAAGAAACGAGAAAAAGGAGACTGAAAATATGGCAAATCCTATTGTAACCATCACAATGGCAAACGGAGATGTAATGAAAGCCGAATTATATCCGGAAGTCGCTCCTAACACTGTAAACAATTTTATCAGCCTTGTAAAAAACGGATTCTACGACGGACTGATCTTTCACAGAGTTATCCGCGGCTTTATGATCCAGGGCGGCTGTCCTCAGGGCACCGGCATGGGAGGTCCGGGATATTCCATCAAGGGAGAATTTTCCCAGAACGGTTTTAAAAATGATCTTGCCCATACTCCCGGAGTACTCTCTATGGCAAGAGCTATGCATCCCGACTCTGCCGGAAGCCAGTTCTTTATCATGCATGAAGCCGCTCCTCATCTGGACGGAGCCTACGCCGCTTTTGGCAAAGTGATCGAAGGTATGAATGTGGTAAATAAGATCGCCGAGACTCCGACGGATTACAGTGACCGTCCTATGGATGAACAGCGGATCCAGTCTATGACTGTTGAGACTTTCGGAGAAGATTATCCGGAACCGGAAAAATGTTAGGCTGGGGGCAGACTTAATTTTCAAATAGAAGCTGTTCGCCCTCAGACACTGCATAATAGAGTTCTTTTAGCTCTGTGACAGAGGCTCGCCCGCTGGTGGCTTCTGTCACAGCTTTTTTTATCTGCTCCTTTTCTTTGGCAGGCACCAGGATCTGCAGCTTCACATTTTCTGTATACTGGCTGTCTAATATGGGCACCTTTTTCTGAGCAAAAAGGTACTGGAGTTTTCCCACTCCATTGTAATCTGTGCCGATCTCAACCAGTATCCCATGATGTTTCTCAATGACCCTGCTGGCCGAAATACCTTCCTGGACAGCTTTAGAATAAGCCCGCACCAGTCCGCCGGTCCCAAGAAGGGTACCGCCAAAGTATCTGGTGACTACCACCCCTGTATTATACAGTTCTTCGCCAAGAAGGACATCCAGCATAGGTTTTCCTGCGGTCCCTCCCGGTTCGCCGTCATCACTGCAGCGCATGACCTCCCGCCTCTCGCCGATCACATAGGCAAAACAGTTATGGGTGGCATCCCAGTATTTTTTCCGCATCTCTTCAATAAAAGCCAATGCCTCTTCTTCTGTCTTTACAGGTCTTACGGTAGCAATAAATCTGGATTTTTTCTCCACGATCTCTCCTTGTCCGCCTTCATAAACAGTTCTGTATTCTTCCAGCATATAATCCCTCGCTTCTGATAAATTTCAAAAATGATCTTCCTGGTAAAACCAGCTTTTCATCTGATATATGTTGCATTTTAGCATATTTCTCCAGGAAGAGGGAACATTTATGATAAAAAAATGAAAATGCAGTGAGGGATTCCAAAGTTTCTTGAATTAAAGAACCTCATTTGTTATAATGGACGGGAAAAGGAGGCAAGACTACATGAATTTTGGAAAACGAGCCACGAATAGAAAACGTAACGCTCTGTCTTCTCATTCAACTATGATGGGCAAGAAAGCCAATGTTTCTATTCTGCGTATCATTTTCATCGCTCTGATCGCAGTCCTTGCTATTGGAGGCTGTATGGGGATCGGAGCAATGCGAGGCCTGATCGATGATGCTCCTGATATATCAGAAGTCAACATCGTTCCCGTAGGAGAGGCCACTTTTGTCTACGACACAAACGGGGACCAGCTTCAGAAACTGACGGCGCCGGATTCTAACCGTATGCCGGTAACTATCGATCAGATTCCTCTGGATCTGCAGCATGCCGTGGTCGCTATTGAAGATGAACGTTTCTATGAACATAATGGTATTGATATAAGAGGTATCCTTCGTGCCGGAGTAGTGGGGATTACTACCGGACATTTTTCAGAAGGAGCCAGTACCATCACTCAGCAGCTTATTAAAAATAATGTTTTTACAGACTGGGTCAATGAATCTACGCTGGAACGGTTTGAACGTAAATTCCAGGAATGGTATCTGGCCCTGGAGCTGGAAAAACAGGTAAAAGATAAAGATGTGATCCTGCAGAATTATCTGAACACTATTAACCTGGGCAATGGAAACTACGGAGTCCAGGCTGCGGCCCAGGATTACTTCGGCAAAGACGTCAGTGATCTGACGCTTTCTGAATGTACGGTTCTGGCAGGGATCACCCAGAATCCCACAAAATATAATCCGGTGATCAATCCGGAAAACAATGCCAAACGCCGGCAGGAAGTCCTGGATCATATGCTCGATCAGGAATATATCACCAAAGAGCAGTATGATGAATGTCTGGCAGATAATGTCTATGAACGGATCCAGAGCGTAGAGAAAGAAAACGAAAGTGAAAATACCACTTACAGCTATTTTATTGATGAGCTGACCGAACAGGTGATCCAGGATCTCCAGGATAAAAGAGGTTACAGTGAACAGCAGGCGTACAATGCTCTGTACAGCGGGGGATTACGGATCTATACCACCCAGGATCCGTCGATCCAGCAGATCTGTGATGAAGAATACAGCAACCCTAACAACTTCCCTTCCGGAAGCCAGGTAGAACTGGATTACGCCCTGACCTTAAAACATGCCAACGGAGAAGAGGAAAATTACAGCACAGAAATGCTGGAACAGTACTTTATCCAGAATGAAAGCTCTGATTTTACTGTCTTATTCGACAGCCAGGAAAGCGCGCAGGCACATATAGACGCATATAAAGCGGCAGTTATGACTGAAGGAGACGAAGTAGTGGCAGAAACCGTTCACTTTACGCCTCAGCCTCAGTCTTCTCTGTGCATCATCGACCAGCATACCGGATATGTAAAGGCGATCGTAGGCGGAAGAGGGGAAAAATCCTCCAGTTTAAGTCTGAACAGAGCTACCAATACCACCAGGCAGCCCGGTTCCACTTTTAAACCACTGGCCGCTTATGCCGCAGCCTTAAATGAATGCGGCATGTCTCTGGCGACTACATTCGAGGACGAGCCTTTCACCTACGATAATGGAGAGCCTCTGTATAACGCAGACCGGCAGTACCACGGTACTGTTACTATGCGGGAAGCTATCGTTCATTCCTACAATATACCAGCAGTAAAATGTATGATCGAGATCACCCCGGAATTAGGTGTGGAATATCTGCAGAAATTTGGATTTACCACCCTGATCACCGAGCCTACTGAAATTAACGGAGGGATCTATGACGACGTCAATGCTTCCACAGCTATCGGAGGAATCACCCGCGGTGTGAGCAATCTGGAACTGACAGCCGCCTATGCGGCCATTGCCAATAACGGCACCTATATCAAACCAGTCTTTTACACAAAGATCCTGGATGCTGACGGCAACGTAGTGATCGACAACACCCCGGAAAAAACTACCGTTATCAAACCCAGCACTGCCTATCTTCTCACCAGTGCCATGGAAGATGTTATCTCAGAAGGTACCGGTACAAGAGTACAGTTCAGCGGTATGCATCTGGCAGGTAAGACAGGTACCACAGATAATTACCGGGATCTCTGGTTCTGTGGATTTACTCCTTATTATACCTGTGCCGTATGGGCAGGCTATGATGACAACACAGTACTTCCTCAGGGAACTTACCGTACTTATCAGCAGACGCTCTGGAGAAATATCATGCAGAGGATCCATGCGGATCTCCCCGATACAGATTTCAAGATGCCGTCTACCGTACAGGAAGCATCTATCTGTACACAGACCGGTCTTTTGGCTACTTCCAGCTGCAATGCTGTAACAGAATATTTTGACATAGATCAGATTCCCACCCAGTACTGTTCTGGTCACTACACTTATCATTATAATTACAATTATGATTACAGCTATGACTACTCAGAAGATTCTGATACAGACGACTCAGCAGACTCCGATTCTGCTGTAGAAGAGCCTGCTCCGGAAACTCCCGCGGAAGTTCCCGAAGAAACCCAGCCTGATGTCTCAGTTCCTGAAGAAAGCACGGAAACTCCTCCTGCTGATGCAGGGACAGATACCGGAGGCGGTGAGGCCCCAGCAGATACAGGCGGAGAAACTCAGTAATATCTTTAAAAAGGACCTGTATCCAGACAGACCGATGATTTTCGGTACTGTTCGGATACAGGTCCTTTCTTTATAGTTCTAGTTTCAAAGAAAAAACTGCAGCATTTTGGGGGCCCAGATTACTGCAGTTTCTATCTCTTTTTTCTTGTTATGTTCCCTATTGGCTCAGGATCAGCTTTGCTGCTCCGCACACACCGGCGTCATTGCCCAAAGTAGCCAGACGGATAGGAATTTCCCTGCAGGCAGTAAAAGCATACTTCTGATAATATTTCTCAACACAGTCGATCAGCGGCTGTCCTGCTCTTGAAACACCGCCTCCCAAAACGATCACATCCGGATCTGTCACACAGGTAAAAGCAGCCAGCGCCCGTCCCAGATATTCGGAAAACTCTTCCACTACCTCAATAGCCATCTCGTCTCCATCTTTATAAGCGTCAAATACATCTTTGGCGCTTACATCTGAAAATTTCCGCAGAACAGAAGGCTTCTGGGAAGCTTCCATAGCCTTTCTTGCCAATCTGGCGATCCCTGTAGCTGAAGCATATTGTTCCAGGCATCCTTTGTTTCCACAGTTGCATGGCACCTCTTCCTTGGGGTTCACCGGTGCATGTCCGATCTCTCCTCCTGCGCCGTGGGCGCCGGTAACGATCTTCTCATTGATGATGATCCCGCCTCCCACACCGGTTCCAAGTGTGACCATGATCAGGTTTCTGGCGCCCTGTCCGCCGCCTTTCCACATTTCTCCAAGAGCGGCTACATTGGCGTCATTTCCGGCTTTTACTTTAAGGCCTGTCAGATCTCCCAGATCTTTTTCAATATTCTTTCTTCCCCAGTGAAGATTTACCGCGCAGGCGATCTCTCCGTTTTCCTCAATAGGACCCGGAAGTCCGATACCGATTCCTGCTACCTGGGACTTATCCAGCCCTTTTTCTTTCATTTTGGCCAGCACAGTATCTGCAATATCCGGCAGGATCCGTTCCCCCTGGTTTTCCACATGGGTTGTAATTTCCCATTTATCCGCTATATTCCCATCTTCCTCAAAGAGCGCGCATTTAACGGTAGTTCCGCCCACGTCTATCCCAAAACAGTATTTTTCCACAGTTACTCATCTCCCTCTTCTCTCTTCTTCATCATGTTCTCCTGAACACGTCTGTATAATTCCTGAGCCGCATTATAGCCCATCTTCTTCTGTCTGTGGTTAACGGCCGCCGCCTCCACGATCACTGCCAGATTCCGTCCCGGACGGATAGGAAGAGAATGGCAGACTACTTTATTGCCAAGAAACTCTGTATACTCTTCTTCCATGCCAAGACGGTCATATTCTTTATCCCGGTTCCACTCTTCCAGCTTGATCACCAGATCGATAGACTGGGTATTCTTAACGCTCTCTACACCGAAGAGGGTCTTCACATCAATGATCCCGATTCCTCGAAGTTCAATAAAATGTCTGGTAATATCAGGTGCGGACCCTACCAAAGTCACATCGCTGACACGGCGGATCTCTACCACATCATCACTGACCAGACGGTGTCCTCTCTTGATCAGTTCCAGGGCGGCCTCGCTCTTTCCAATACCGCTTTCGCCCATGATCAGCACACCTTCGCCGTATACGTCTACCAGCACTCCGTGAATGGAAATACAGGGCGCCAGCTGGACATTCAGCCAGCGGATAATTTCAGCCATGAAAGCAGAAGTGGTATTTCTGGTCACCAGGATCGGCACATCATATTTGTATCCCAGTTCAAGCATGTCCTCGTCAGGTTCCGTCATGGTGGTAAATACTACGCATGGGATCTTGCTGGATACAAAACGTTCGAAGGCTTTCAGCTTCTCTTCTCTGTCCAAATGCAGCAGATAGGTATATTCTACATAACCGATGATCTGCACACGCTCATTGGCGAAATGCTCCAGATAGCCGGTAAGCTGCAGGGCCGGACGGTTGATCTCCGGCGTGTTGATCCTTTTTGCAGATATGTCAATATCCGGTGTTTTATTATACAGGTTCAGTTCCTGTATCATTTTTTTTAATTCTACACCTTTCATGTCTCTCTCTCCTTCGGTTTATCTTAAAAATCTATCCCTATTTTATCATATGGCATGGTCAAGTTCAACAATCCTATGGAAGTTTAGTCTTCCCCCTGATGAAAAAAAGCATACACCTCTCTGGCTGATTTCTCATTCATAGAATCTATAGCCGACAGTTCTTCCACTGTGGCCTCCCTGATTCCGTCAAGACCTTTAAAATGCTTCATGAGGGCTTTTCTTCTGGCCGGACCGATACCTGGAATATCCTCCAGCATAGAATGGACCTGCCCTTTGCTGCGCAAAGAACGATGATACTCTATAGCAAATCTATGGGCCTCATCCTGGATCCTGGTGATCAATTTAAATCCCTCGCTGTCTTTATCAATGGGGATTTCCTCGTTATTGTAGTACAGCCCCCGGGTCCTGTGCCGATCATCTTTCACCATTCCGCATACAGGAATATGAAGATCCAGTTTCTCCAGGACCTCCAGCGCGATATTTACCTGTCCTTTTCCGCCGTCCATCATAAGAAGGTCCGGAAATCTGGTAAAACTTCCGTAGGCATCCTCCAGATTTTCCGCCTTTCTCTCTTCCTGTTCATCCAGGCCGTGAACAAATCTTCTGGTCAGGACCTCCTCCATGCTGGCATAGTCGTTTGCGCCTTTTACCCACTTGATCTTAAATTTCCGATAATCGCTTTTCTTGGGTTTTCCCTTTTCATAAACCACCATAGAACCTACAGACTGAAAACCGCTGATATTGGAAATATCAAAAGCCTCGATCCTGTTGATCTCCGCAAGTCCTAAAAGCGCGGCAATCTCTTTTACCGCGCCGATGGTACGCCCTTCTTCCCGCTTGATCCGCTCTTTATCTCTCTGAAGGACCATCTGGGCATTCTGATAGGCCAGCTCTACCAGTTTTTCCTTAGTTCCCTTCTTAGGCACAGTGATCCGCACTTTCTGTCCCTTTTTCTTTTCCAGCCACTGGGCTACCAGTTCCATATCCTCCACCTCTTCCTGGAGCATGATCTCCTTTGGAATAAAGGGTGTTCCTGCGTAAAACTGCTTCAGAAAACTGGAAAGTACCCCCTTCCGATCATCACCGGGGGCAATCTTCATGTAAAAATGGTCGCGTCCGATCAGCTTTCCATCTCTCATAAAAAAGACCTGGGCTACCGCATCTTCCCCTTCCATAGCTGCCGCTATGATATCTTTATCCTCTCGGTGCTGATCTGTGATCTTCTGCCGCTCTCCGATCTTCTCCACGCTCTGGATCAGGTCCCGGTACTGAGCCGCTTCTTCAAAATCCAGCCTTTCTGAAGCCTGCAGCATCTTTTCTTCCAGTTCTTTGAGGATTTCCCTGTGATTTCCATTCAGAAAATCCAGAAGTCCCTCTACCTGTTTTTTATAATCTTCCTGGGAAATATACCCCTGGCAGGGTCCGTTGCACTGTTTTATATGGTAGTACAGACAGGGGCGTTCTTTGCCGATATCCCTGGGCAGACTGCGGTTGCAGGAACGGATATGATACAGCTTTCTGGTAAGCTCGATCACATCTTTTACCGCTGTACTGCTGGTGTAGGGGCCGAAATACCGGGACTTATCCTTCTTCATTTTTCTGGCCAGCATGATCCTGGGGAAATCCTCCCCCAGGGTTACTTTTATAAAAGGATAGTTTTTATCATCCTTCAGCATAGTATTGTATTTTGGCCGATGTTCCTTGATCAGATTGGACTCCAGCACCAGGGCCTCCAGCTCCGAATCTGTGATGATATATTCAAATCTGGCGATCTGTTCCACCATCTGTTCCTTTTTGATCCCCAGGTTCCGGCTCTTCTGAAAATACTGGCGCACACGGTTTTTCAGGCTTATGGCCTTTCCCACATAAATAATAGCGTCCTTATCGTCATGCATGATATAAACTCCCGGACGGGCCGGAAGCTTCTTCAGCTCTTCTTCTATATCAAACATCATTTACTACCTTTCCCTTGCACAATGAGTGTAAAAAACTGCCGCATTAAACTTTTTCACATATCCATTTAATACGGCAGTTCCTGACTCCTATTCTGTTGTTACACCGGGTTCTCTGAAACCGGCTGGGTTTCTCCCGGAAGTTCTTCCGGAATATTCTTCTGACTCTCTTCGGAATCTTTTTCACTGATCCTCTGCTTTGTCTCCGGTTCTGTGATCCCCCGGGCCTCATGAAAGATCTTCATGAATTCCTTTCCGGTAATGGTTTCCTTTTCGATCAGAAATGCAGCGATCTTATCCATAACCTCCCGGTTTTCACTGAGAAGACGTTTGGCTTCATCATAAGATTTCTTCAGAAGCTTCATCACCTCATGATCGATCTCCGTGGCTGTAGAATCACCGCAGTTTAACACAGCCCGTCCATCCAGATACTGGCTCTGGGTCTCCGCCAGTCCCATAAGGCCGAACCGGTCGGACATGCCGTACTGGGTGATCATGGCTCGTGCTACCTTTGTGGCCTGCTCAATATCATTGGCAGCTCCTGTAGTCACTGTATCAAAAACGATCTCTTCTGCTGCCCGGCCCCCAAGATATCCTACCAGCATAGCTTCCAGTTCCTTCCTGGTGTTCAGGTATTTCTCTTCCTCCGGCACATGCATCACATAGCCCAGAGCTCCCATGGTCCTGGGAACAATGGTGATCTTCTGCACCGGCTCGGAATCTTTCTGAAGAGCGCTGACCAATGCATGTCCCACCTCGTGGTAGGAGACGATCTTTCTCTCTTCGGGGCTTAAGATCCGGTCTTTCTTCTCCTTACCCACCAGGACTACTTCCACCGCTTCCAGCAGGTCCTTCTGGGAAACCGCCTTTCGTCCGTGCTTTACAGCCAGGATGGCGGCTTCGTTGATCATATTTGCCAGATCTGATCCCACCGCTCCTGAAGTAGCCAGGGCAATGGCATCCAGATCTACAGTCTCATCCAGAGATACATTCTTGGCATGGACTTTCAGGATGCTTACACGGCCTTTCAGATCCGGACGGTCCACGATGATCCGCCGGTCAAAACGTCCCGGACGCAGAAGAGCCGGATCCAGTACCTCCGGACGGTTGGTAGCCGCCAGGATCAGCAGGCCTTTCGATGTATCAAATCCATCCATCTCCGCCAGAAGCTGATTCAGGGTCTGCTCCCTCTCATCATTTCCTCCGTAACGGGAATCACGGGTTTTTCCGATAGCATCCACCTCATCAATAAAGATAATACAGGGCGCGTTTTTCTTCGCCTCCTCAAACAGATCTCTTACGCGGGAAGCACCTACGCCTACAAACATTTCCACAAAATCTGATCCGGACAGAGAGAAGAATGGCACATGGGCTTCTCCTGCCACTGCCTTTGCCAGAAGTGTCTTGCCGGTTCCCGGAGGGCCCACCAGAAGCGCGCCTTTGGGGAGCTTTGCGCCGATAGCCGCATACTTTCCCGGATTATGAAGGAAATCCACCACTTCCTGGAGAGATTCCTTGGCTTCATCCTCCCCTGCTACATCCTTAAAGGTAACTCCTGTCTCCTTCTGGACATAGGCCTTGGCTCTGCTCTTGCCTACGCCGCCCATCATTCCTCCGCCTTTGTTCATACGGCGGAACAGCCAGCTTAACAAACCTACCATGATCAGCACAGGAAGCACGATGCTCAACAGACTGTAAATGATACTGGAGGTCATATCCGGCGGTTCCTTATAATACTTATCTACTCCGGCCTCTTCCAGACGCTGGGTCAGCTCGCTCTCATCCTCCATCAAAGTGGTATAGATCTCCGTTGTGCCTGTCATGGAGTTCTGAGTCTTGGGAGTAATGGTCAGGGTATCGGATTTCAGCACTACACTTTCCACTTCTCCCTCTTCCAGCATCTTTATAAATTCACTGTATGGGATCTCACTGGTCATATTGCGGGTCATCCTGCTTAAAAGATTCACACAGACCAGACTGATCATAATGCAGACCAGTAACACCAGCAGGGACTGTCTGTTCTTAGGTCCGTCATTCTTAGGATCATTGTTTTGATTCTGATTCATTTCATTCCTCCTCACATTATCTTTTATATTATAAAGATTCTGGGTTTATAAAGTCAATATGAACATGATGAAAAAGAGAACACAATTCTTAAACTTTTGTAAATTTCTGTTGAATATCCACAAAATAAAATATTTTTTCTTCCCGGACTGGAATTTCCCTCCGCATTTGTAGTATACTAACCCAGTAATAAAAAAAATGGAAAGAAGGGGCGACAAAAAAATGAAAATCGGTTTTGATAACGAGAAGTATTTATCTATGCAGTCTGAGCATATTAAAGAACGTATCAGCAAGTTTGACAATAAATTGTACCTGGAGTTTGGAGGGAAGCTGTTTGACGACTATCATGCTTCCAGAGTTTTACCCGGATTTGCCCCGGACAGTAAGCTACGAATGTTAATGCAGCTTTCAGATCATGCGGAAATCGTCATCGTGATCAGTGCCGGAGATATTGAAAAAAACAAAGTCAGAGGAGATCTGGGGATCACCTACGATATTGATGTGCTCCGCCTTATCGATGCATTCCAAAACAGAGGCCTTTTTGTAGGAAGCGTAGTGATCACCCAGTATTCCGGACAGAACAGCGCCAATGCCTTTAAGGCAAAACTGGAGGGTCTGGGGATCCGGGTCTATATCCACTATCCCATCGAAGGATATCCAAGCAATATCCCTCTTATCGTAAGCGATGAAGGATACGGAAGAAACGAATACATAGAGACCTCCCGTCCCCTGGTAGTCGTTACTGCTCCCGGACCGGGAAGCGGAAAAATGGCCACCTGTCTCTCCCAGCTCTATCATGAACATAAACGGGGGATCCATGCAGGCTACGCTAAATTCGAGACCTTCCCTATCTGGAATATCCCGCTGAAGCATCCGGTAAATCTGGCTTATGAAGCAGCTACTGCTGATCTGAATGACGTAAATATGATCGATCCTTTCCACCTGGAAGCCTATGGGGAAACCACCGTCAACTACAACAGAGATGTAGAGATCTTCCCTGTCCTCAGCGCTATATTTGAACGGATCTTCGGAAAATGCCCTTACCAGTCACCTACGGACATGGGTGTCAATATGGCCGGAAACTGTATCATAGATGATGAAGTATGCCGGGAAGCTTCCAAACAGGAGATCATCCGCCGGTACTATCAGGCACTTACCGGACGTCTGGAAGAGACAAGTACCGATGAAGAAGTATTCAAGCTGGAACTGCTGATGAAACAGGCAGGAATTTCTCCTGAAAACAGAAAGGTCACAGTTGCCGCTAAGGAAAGAGCGGAACAGACAGGTGGACCGGCCGCTGCCATCGAGCTGGAAGACGGAAGGATCATCACAGGCAAGACTTCCGATCTGCTGGGAGCCTCTGCCGCTCTGCTTTTAAATACTCTGAAAGAGCTGGCCGGGATCCAGCACAAGATCCATGTGATCTCTCCGGTAGCCATTGAGCCGATCCAGAAGCTGAAAATAGAATACCTGGGTAGCAAAAACCCGAGACTCCACACCGACGAAGTACTCATTGCTCTTTCCAGCAGCGCCGCTACCAGCGATATCGCCAAGCTGGCCCTGGAGCAGCTTCCCAAGTTAAAAGGCTGTCAGGTACATTCTTCTGTGATGCTCTCCTCAATAGATAAAAAGATCTTTAAGAAATTAGGGGTACAGCTTACTACAGAGCCGGTGTATGAACACAAAAAATTATATTGATCTCCAGCCCCCAAAGCCGACTATTAGCCAGGGAGAGACAGGAGCATAAAACATAACCCGCCGTATAATAGAAAAGCCCCGGTATACGCCGGGGTTTTCTCTACAGTCCGAGACGCTGCCGCATTAATCAAGATTTAGAATCTGACTAATGCGGCAGCGCCTTTTATATTTTTCGTGATTCTATGATTTTCTCAGTCCTCGTATCCATTTGGATTCTTTGACTGCCAGTTCCAGGAATCCCGGCACATGTCTTTAATATCATATTCCGCTTTCCAGCCCAGTTCTTTCTCTGCTTTCTCTGCGCTGGCATAGCAGGTAGCGATATCTCCGGCCCGGCGTGGTTTGAGCACATAAGGGATCTTCACTCCTGTAGCTTCTTCAAAATTCTTTACAATATCCAGTACACTGTATCCTTTTCCGGTTCCCAGATTATAGATAGAAAGTCCGGAATGATCTTCCAGTTTCTTAAGAGCTTTTACATGGCCTTTTGCCAGATCTACTACGTGGATATAATCTCTCACTCCTGTGCCGTCCGGGGTATCATAGTCGTTTCCGAAAACGCCCAGTTCTTTCAGCTTTCCTACTGCTACCTGGGTTATGTATGGCATCAGGTTATTGGGGATACCGTTTGGATTTTCTCCGATCAGTCCGCTTGGATGTGCTCCGATAGGATTAAAATATCTTAACAAAACTACATTCCATTCCGAATCTGCTTTCTGGATATCGGAAAGAACCTGCTCCAGCATGGATTTTGTCCAGCCGTAAGGATTTGTACACTGTCCTTTCGGGCACTCTTCTGTAATAGGAACAAAAGCAGGATCCCCGTATACTGTGGCGGAAGAAGAAAAAATGATGTTTTTCACATTATGTTTTCTCATCACATCTACCAGAGTCAAAGTACCGGAAATATTATTTTCATAATACTCCCAGGGTTTCTGTACAGATTCTCCTACTGCTTTCAGTCCTGCGAAATGGATGCAGGAATCGATAGACTCCTGATCAAAAATCTTATTTAAAGCTTCTCTGTCCAGGATATCGGCCTTATAAAACTTCACCGGTTTTCCTGTGATCTGTTTTACACGCTCCAATGATTTTTCACTGGAATTGCAAAGGTTATCCACTACAACTACATCATAGCCTGCATTCTGCAGTTCCACTACTGTGTGGCTTCCGATAAAACCGGCTCCGCCTGTCACTAAAATTGCCATTTCCTGTTCCTCCTTTGAGAAATGCACTATTTTTTTTGTTTCAAAACATCATTTATGTTTCTATAATCACTCTACCACTAACCGCCCAAAATTTCAAGTACTCTTTTACATATCTTTCCGAATTCTTTTCGTCTTAAAAACCAAAGGTAATAACCGCCAGTTTTTCTCTCTGCAAGAAATCTTATAAAGGCTGATTTCCGGCTTTTTATATTTCTCTGTATACTCTATAAACTTCCGGAAAAAGGGCAGGACTGCTCTGCCTCTTCCAGGGCTTTCTTGCCTACTGTCTCTCAAGTCTCCAGATCCATGAGCCCATAAGGCGGGAGCTCTCTGTTTCTGCACTCGTCTTCATAAAAGCAGTACCCGCATATGAGATTACAGTTGGAAAAAGGTGGGCTTGACCATTAACGGTAAATGTCTCATAACTCTCGTTCTCCTATAAAAGCCCCAGCAAAACGCCGGAAAGATTTACGCCGAAATGGCAGAGGATACCTGCGGCCAGAGTTCCGTTTCTTTTCACCAGATACCCCAGGACCATTCCTGCCAGAAAAGCGTACCCTCCCTGTACCAGGTTTCCATGAATGATCCCAAAATATAAAGCCTGAAGGATATTTGCGGCCCAGAAAGGAAAGGCTCCCTCCAGGATCCTCAGGGTCAGTCCTCTGAAAATCAGCTCTTCTGTGACAGGGGCCACAAGGACGGTATAGGTCAGAGATAATACTGTGGGGCTGTCCATTCCCAGATTTTCCAGGACCTGGGAATAAGATTCCATCAGTTCCGGGAAAATCCCAAATATCAGAGTTAAGAACAGATTTGAGATCAGCTGCAGGCAAAGACCCGCCAGCAGCAAAAGCAGGATCCCCCGGAAAGAAATCCCGAAAAATCTCCCTTCTTTCTTTTCTCCTCTCACCGGGAACCGCCGGAACCACAGCACTGCCGGTATCAGTACGAACACATCCATTAAGATATAAATACAATAGGTACCATTCTTTTCAAGAAACCCGTAAAATCCTCCGATATCCACCCCCAGCAGGGACAGTATACTGCCGATCCCCAACGTGACCGGTGGAAATCCCAGCACTACTGCACACTGTATCAGGATCCAGAGCAAAGCGGGAAGGAGGCTGACGCCAAGGGTCCTGCCCTTTCCCATCATACGCCGGCCTCTGGATCCAGATCATGAAAATGAAAAGCTTTCTTTCCAGAAGCATAATCTCCCACGATCTGTCCCTGACCGAACAGCTTATATTTATAAGTCACCAGACCTTCCAGTCCCACCGGTCCTCTGGCATGGATCTTTCCTGTGCTGATCCCTACCTCTGCGCCGAATCCGTAGCGGAATCCATCGGCGAACCTGGTGGAACAGTTCTGATAAACCCCGGCAGAATCCACTAACTGCATAAATCTTAATGCATGTTCTTGATTTTCTGTGATAATACAGTCCGTATGGTGAGAACCGTATGTATTGATATGGTTTACAGCCTCTTCCAGATCCTCTACGATCTTCACAGAAAGGATCAGATCCAGATACTCTCTGTGGAATTCTTCTTCTCCCATGATCTCACAGGGAATGATCTCATTGACCTCTCTGGTTCCCCTGAGTTTTACTCCTGCCGCATGAAGGGCTTTCGCCGCCTCGGGAAGAAAGTCTGCCGCTGCTTTCCGGTTTACCAGAAGGGTTTCCACCGCATTGCAGGCAGCGGTATACTGAGTCTTGGCGTCTATGATGATAGGCAGCGCTTTTTCCATATCATAATCTTCATCCACATAAATATGGCAGACCCCGTCGGCATGTCCCATGACCGGGATCTTTGTATGATCCATGATATACCGGACAAACTGATTAGATCCTCTGGGGATCAGCAGGTCCACACAATCATCGCAGGCCAGCAGTTCATCGATCTCATTGTGGAGCTCTGCCTGGAGCATACAGCCTTCCGGAAGGCCGCAGCCTACAACTGCTTCATGGATCAGATTAAAAAGCACTTTATTGGTCCTGGCTGTCTCTTTTCCTCCCTTCAGCACCGCACAGTTGCCGCTTTTGATACAGAGAGAGGAAATCTGCACCAGGGCATCCGGCCTTGCCTCAAAAATGATCCCGATAACACCGATAGGGCAGGTAACCCGATACAGCTCCAATCCCTGGTCCAGTTCTCTGGCCAGCTGTACCCGGGACAGAGGATCCGGCAGGCGGATCAGGTTCTCAATACCCTTGATCACATCCTCCAGCTTATGTTCATCGAATTTCAGCCTCTTTAGCACGGCCTGGCCCAGACCTGCTTTTTCTGCGGCTTCCATGTCTTCTTTATTTGCCTGGAAGATTATTTCCTTCTTCTCCACCAAAACTTTGGCGGCAGCCTCCAGGGCCCGGTTTCTGGTTTCCAGAGACAAAGCCGCCATAATGGGGCTGTCTGCCTTCATTTTCTTTACTTCTGTTCTGATATCCATATCTCTGTGCCCTCTTTTCTTCCTACCACTCGATCTCGGAGATCGGGGTTGGATTTTCATTTAATGTAATATCTGTAACCTTTCCGCTTTTAAAACGGATGATCCGGTCTGCCATAGGAGCCAGAGCCGAATTATGGGTGATAATGATCACTGTCATATGTTCTTTCCGGCAGGTATCCTGGAGAAGCTGAAGGATCTGTTTGCCTGTGTTATAGTCCAAAGCGCCCGTCGGTTCGTCACATAATAACAATTTAGGATTCTTGGCTATGGCCCTTGCAATGGCGACCCTCTGCTGCTCTCCTCCGGAAAGCTGGGCCGGAAAATTTTTCATCCTGTCCTCCAGTCCCACCTTTTTCAGCACATCTTCCGGATTCAGATAGTCCTTGCAGATCTGTACCGCCAGTTCTACGTTTTCCAGAGCGGTAAGGTTAGGCACCAGATTGTAAAACTGAAATACAAATCCCACATCATTTCTCCGGTATTTCACCAGTTCCTTCTCAGAGAATTTGTTCAGATGTTTTCCTGCTACGATCACTTCTCCCTGGGTAGCCTGGTCCATCCCTCCGAGAATATTAAGGGCTGTGGTCTTTCCTGCGCCGGAGGCTCCCAGGATCACCGCCAGTTCTCCTTCTTCCACTGTAAAATTAGTGTCATCCAGCGCCTTGATCACCGCTTCATTTTTCTTTCCGTAAAATTTTTTCACATGCTGAAACTCTATATATGCCATAGATCCGCTCCTCTCTCCTGTATCTGTTCGCGCTTCTGTATCTTTGCAGCATGAACTGCCTGTATCATTCTCATCCTTCGGGATTCTTCTCTGGTTCTTTAAAAAATATCCGTATCTTTGTCCCTTCTCCCAACCGGCTTTCCAGACGGATCTCTGCCTGATGGAGCGCCGCTCCGTGCTTGACAATGGAAAGCCCCAGGCCGGTTCCTCCCGTTTTTCTG